>NZ_MZGT01000024.1 GCF_002029255.1 Clostridium chromiireducens | reverse complement strand
TAATTAGAGGTTATTACTATATGTCTGAAAAATAGTTACAAATAATACTTTATTAATATTACTGCTCTTATACTTTCATATTTAATATACGATGGTAGTTCTTTTTTCAAAATATTTATCTTATCATACCCACGCTTTTCACATGCGCTAATAATTAATTCTTCTTCTTCTTCGTTATAAAATTCTTCTAATTTTATATCAAATATATTTTCTCCAAATTCCTTTATATATTCAGTTACATATCCTAAGATAGTTGAAACTGAAAGTTCTATCTTTTCAGAAATCTCATGAATATTAACTTTTTCTTTGAGCATATCTAAAACTATTTGATTACTGTCTCTATATTCACCATCAATTATAACTTTTTTTCTTTTCCTTTCAACCCATTCAACATTCTTATCATTCTCTAGTAAATAATCATTTACTATCTTTACTATGACTTCACCATAATCGCTTATCTTTTTAGGCCCCATCCCACTAATATCTTTTAACTTATCTAAACTATCTGGATATCTACCACTTATTTCTTTTAATGTATTCATTGTTAAAACTGCTTGAGGTAATATCCTTTCCTTCTTCGCAAAATCTTTTCTTACTTTATTTAGCTTTTCATATAGTTCTAAATCGGTAGTTACTTCCAACCTAAAGTCTTCATCGGTTCTTTCACGATTCTTAGTTTCTGATAAAGGTTCTATAATAGCTGGCACTTCAATATTATTATCTTCTACAAAAAGCTTAATTGCCTCTTCAAATGCCTTACCATATTTATTATATTTAACTTCTCCAACCCCTGAAATTCTAAGCATTGCATCTTTTGATATTGGATAATTTACTGTCATCTCTTTCAACGTAACATCACCAAAAATGATGTACGGCGGAACCCCGTTGTTTTTTGCTAATTCTTGTCTTACCCCTCTAAGAATCTCAAATAATTCATTATTTTCCTTAGCCTTCTTTTCTACCTTGAATTCTTTTAATTCAACTTTCTCTTGGGATGTCAATACCATTCTTGATTTCTCATTTAAATTCAAAACTGGGTAAGTACCTTCTAAAACATTAATATAACCATGAGAAATTAGTGTATTAATAAATGTTTTAAGTTCTTCAGCCGAATATTCCTTCATTAATCCATAAGTGGATAGTTTATCAAAATCAAATTGAATTACTTTCTTATTCTTAGATCCTCTTAGCACATCCACAAGCATTCCAATTCCAAATTTATGTTTCATTCTATATATGCATGATAAAACCTTTTGAGCTTCTATAGTTTTATCAACAAATTCACCCTCACTTAAGCAATTGCTGCAATTATCACATTGTGAATTGTATTCCTCTCCAAAATACTCAAGTATGTATTTTCTATAGCAATCATTACTATATACAAAATCCATCATTTGTTGGAGTTTTCTGTATTGATTATTTTTTCTTTCAATATCTTCTATGGAATTTTCAATCAAATACTTTTGTACCTGAACATCTTGAGGCGAAAATAATAAAACACATTCACTTTTTTCTCCGTCTCTTCCTGCTCTACCAATCTCTTGATAATAACTTTCTATATTTCTTGGCATATTATAGTGCATCACGTATCTCACATTAGGTTTGTCTATTCCCATTCCAAAAGCATTAGTTGCCACCATTATATTATCTCTATCATATATGAAACTCTCTTGATTTTCTCTTCTATTTTTCTCAGGCAGCCCAGCATGATAATACGTTACATTATGCCCCCTAGATAGCAAATCCTCATATATATTATCTACTTCTTTTCTTGTTGCACCGTATATAATACCGGAAACTTCCTTGTTATTTTCAATATAACTATGTAAGTATTCTTTTTTACTTCCACTTTTAATAACATTTATAATTAAATTTTCTCTATCAAACCCGGTAATAAACACCTTTGGGGTTCTTAGCTTAAGGAGCTTAATAATATCGTCGCGCACTTCCTCAGAGGCTGTTGCTGTGAACGCTGTTATTATAGGACGCTTTTGTAATAAACTAATAAAATGAGAAATCTTCCTATAACTACCCCTAAAATCATGTCCCCACTGTGAGATACAATGTGCTTCATCAACTGCTATTTGAGAAATATTACATTTAGAGATCATATTAATAAATTCAAAAGATTCAAGTCTTTCTGGAGCTATATAGAGAATTTTAATTTCTCCTCTCTCAAGATTATTTATTACTTCATTTTCCTGAGCCGCAGTTAAGGTACTATTAATTAATGCACCTTGAATTCCCATATCCTTTAATGTATCAACTTGATCTTTCATTAATGATATAAGTGGAGATATTACTATAGTAATTCCCTCTAACACAAGTGCTGGAATCTGATAGCAGATTGACTTTCCTCCACCAGTTGGCATTATAGCAAGTACATCTTCACCGTTTATTATTTTTACTATTATATCCTCCTGACCTTTTCTAAAAGTTTTATATCCATAATATTTTTCTAAAACATTACGAGCTAAACTAGTCATTAATTCTTACTCCTTATATCAATCAATTCTTTAACTTATTTAATCTTAATACATTATATAATAATATCATATTTAATTATTGACTTAATTCTTTATTATTTAATCATTTAAGTTTAATACTTGAAAATAAAGTAGGATTGATATTTCATTTATAATGTATCAATCCTACTTTAAATTTAATTCAACAATTCTAATAATAAAAATTTAATTATTTTACTTAGCTAAGATTTCAACTCCAGTTTCAGTAATTAATACTGTATGCTCCCATTGCGCTGACAACTTATCATCTGCTGTATAAATAGTCCATTCATTTACTTCATCCACAAAAACATCGTAAGTTCCTTCATTAACCATTGGTTCTACTGTTAGAACCATACCCGGAACCAAAAGCATTCCAGTTCCTTTTTCACCTATGTGTGGAACAAAAGGGTCTTCATGAAATTGCCTTCCGATTCCATGGCCGCCTAATGCTCTTACTATATTATATCCATGCTTATGGGCATGTTCAGCACATGCTGCACCTATATCTCCTAAAAATCCCCATGGTTTTATAGCTTCAATGCCTTTTATCATACATTCTCTAGCCACTGTCACAAGTTTTTTCGCTTGTTCATTAACTTCACCTATCATAAACATCCTTGACGCATCCGAATAGTATCCATTTAAAATTGTTGAAACATCAACATTTACAATGTCCCCATCTTTAAGAATAATACTTTCATCTGGTATCCCATGACAAACTTCATTATTGATCGATGTACACACACTCTTTGGAAATCCTTCAAAATTTAGTGGTGCCGGAATTCCTCCCTGCTCTACAGTATAGTTATATACTAGTTTATCAATATCATCTGTACTCATACCAGCTTTAATTTTAGAAGCAACTAAATCTAACACACCATCATTAATTCTAGCGCTTTTTTTAATTCCTTCGATATCCTCTGAATTTTTGATAATATCTCTTTGTGGTACCAGATGACCTTTTCGTCTGAAACTTTCTAACTTTTCATCAAATTCCAAATGACATTTTTTATACTTTACTCCACTACCACACCAACATTTCTCATTTCTATCTAAAACCATTATTGTTATAACACCTCTTTAAAATCATATTATCTTTATTATTTAAATTTAGAATATATTAATTATAATACTCTAAATCAACTTAAATGCTCTTCCAATTAACTCTTCTTCATCAACAATCGGATATTTTAAACCTAATTTTCTCATAAAATCTACTGCTTGCCAATTCATTCCATATGTAAATTCATCATTTGAATATGCTTTTTCTTGGCTTTTTATAAGTTTTTCAGTCCAAGGTTTATAATACTCTCTTATTTCATCAAATTGAATAGCTTCTAAAAATTTGCATACTACTTTAGGATTTCCCTTATACAACTTTATTTCTTCTATTTCGATGTCTTCTATATATCGAGGTAAAGGACAAAATCTATCAATAATTTTACCATCATAAAATAATTCATACATCCATAGATCAACATCATAAATGTAGAAATTAAAAATTGGACTATCCAATTTCTTTCCTAAATATAACGCAACCTCATTAATCTCAGAAAATAATTCTGGATATAAAATAACAGAATTATTATTACTCTCACTCAAAAGAAATAATTTATATATTTCTGTGTTTAATGCAGTTTCTTTTAACACTTTAGAATTTTTATTAAAATATGAGTTTAATACTCCCAACACCTCATCTTGGCTTTTCCCAACAATACCAGACATTGATATTAATGCTCTCATATTAACCTCTCCCCCATAATAGTTACTTCGTATAACATTATATATTAAACTTGATTTATTGTAACTATGTAATTCCCAAAAATTATTTATTTCTTGCCTTTTCTACGCTTAACTTTTTACCCTTTATTGTCATGTTATTTAATTCTTCAATAACTTTCTTACCTTTTCCATTTAGTATATCAACATATGATACAGAGTCTTGAACATCAATAATTCCAATATCATCTGAATTTATACCTTCTATCTTACATATCGCACCAACAATATCACCTGGACGAATTTTCTTTTTCTTTCCTCCATTTAGATAAACTTTGGTAATGTTGGTGTTTATAACCATAGATTTATCTTTTTTCCTTTTTGGCTTACATTTTAGTAGCTGAATACTTTCATTACTTACTAATTCATTAATAGGAATATTACTTACTGGAATTCTAAATCCTATATATTCTTCAATATCTTTAAGGAGTTTATCTTTCTCATTCATACAAAAACTTATTGCTTTTCCTTCTGCTCCTGCTCTTCCCGTTCTACCAATCCTATGAACATAAGCCTCTTTCTCTACAGGTAAATCATAGTTTATTACATGAGTAATTCCTTCAATATCAATTCCTCGTGATGCTACATCAGTTGCTACTAACACCCTAAAGTCCCCCTGTCTAAAACTTTCCATAGTGTTTAGTCTTTCTTTTTGAAGTAGTCCTCCATGTATCTTATTAACTGAATATCCTTTAGAATTTAAATATTCAAAAACTTCATCCACTGTTTCTTTAGTCTTTCCAAATATTACAGCTGTTTCTGGCTTTTCAAATAATAATATTTTATTTAAATTTTCAAGTTTATCTGCATAATCTACATAATATAAATTGTGTTCAATATTATCAGTAATAAGTTTTTGATTTTTAATGCTAATATCAACTGGTCTATCCATATATTTTTCACATAAAACTTTTACTTCTTCTGGAATTGTTGCAGAAAATAACATTGTAGTTTTTTTCTTTGGGATTCTTCTAATCACACCTTCAACTTGCCCTATAAATCCCATATTAAGCATCTCATCTGCTTCATCAATAACAAAATATTTTATTTTTGATATATTAAAACTTCCCCTATCTATAAGGTCTAAAACCCTTCCCGGAGTCCCAACTACCATGTGAGTTTTTTGCTTTAATTTTCTTTCCTGCTCCGAAATCGGTTCTTTACCAAAAACAGAAACCGCCTTTATTCTTTTAAATCTTCCAATATTAGATATATCTTCACTTACCTGCACTGCTAATTCTCTTGTTGGAGTTAAAACCAAAACTTGTGGACTATTTTCATCCCAGTCTACTTTTTCACACAAAGGAATACCGAAAGCTGCTGTTTTTCCACTTCCTGTTTGCGATTTTACTATTACATCCTTATTTAAAAGAATCTCCGGAATTACTTTTTCCTGAACCTCAGAAGGTTTATCGTATCCTAAACCTTCGATGGATTTTAAAATTTCATCACTTAACTTAAATTTAGTGAATTTGTTATTCATAAATTATATTTTCACCTCAATTAATACTATTAATTTATTTTCATTCGTTGATATATAAATCTTTCTTATTATACCATTCTTATCTATTATTCAAACACAATCTTTATATAATTTAAAAAATAGTTCTTTATATAGCTTATTTTTCTTCCCTAATCTCTGTAATTTTGCAGAAATTCCTCTTACTTTGATTTTCATTTCTATCAATACCACATTTTCAGTAATCAAAATTCATGAAAAACTTAGATATTATACTCCAAATAAATCATCTTCATATATTATATTCAATAACATATTGCACATTATTTATTCTATCTTCATAATAACTAAAGAGGAACATGTAACTTTAGCTAGAAAAATGAACATAATAAGGATATAATTAATTGTCAATATAGAGAGTAATCTATAATATTAAAAATGATAACTATAAAAGGAGAAATAAATGAGTATTTTATTTAGTGATCTTAATTTGAATTCAAATATAATCGAAGGGCTTAAAATTCAGGGTATAACTGAACCAACAGCCATACAATCAACATCAATTATACCCGCTCTTGAAAATAAGGATATAATTGGTGAAGCTTATACTGGAAGTGGAAAAACCTTAGCTTACCTTCTTCCCTTATTCCACAAAATTGATGTTTCAAAACGAGAAATGCAAGGACTAATATTAGTACCAACTCATGAACTTGCCATACAGGTTGAAAATCAGATCAAGCTTCTTGCCGAGAATTCATCAATTCCAGTTACTTCTCTATCAATTATTGGAGAGGTTAATATAAATAATCAAATAAAAAAACTTAAAGATGTTAAACCTCATATAATTGTTGGTTCTACAGGTAGAATTCTTGACTTAATAAAAAAGAAAAAAATCACTGCACATACCATTAAAACTATAGTAATCGATGAAGGAGATAATTTGCTTGATCCTAAGAGAGCTAGTATAACAAAGGATATAATAAAGACAACTATGAAAGACAGGCAACTTATGTTATTTTCAGCTTCTATTAAAACCGAGACTTTGGAAACTGCTAAATCATTAATGAAGGAACCTGTGATTTTAAAGACTGAAACAAAACCTACAATAAATCCAAATATTGAGCATATGTTTATGGTTTGTGAAAGACGAGATAAATTCGAAACTTTAAGAAAACTTCTTGTTGCTGTCAAACCAGAGAAAGCAATTATTTTTGTCAATGATAATGAAGATATCGAAATAACTACAGCTAAACTAAATTATCATAGTAAAGATTGCTTTGCCATGACAGGAAAGCTATCTAAAGAAGATAGAAAACTTGCTATTGAGAGTTTCAAAAATGGGAATATAAAGATACTTGTTTCCTCTGATGTTACTGCTAGAGGGTTAGATGTAGAAGGGATAACTCATGTCTTACATTTGGATTTACCTTTGAAATTAAATGAATATTTACATAGATCAGGTAGAACTGCACGAGGAAATGCACATGGTGCTTCTATTTGCTTAGTTACAGTTAAACAGCTTAGCATAGTAAAAAAATACGAAAAAGAGTTTAACATTAAATTTATTCAAAAGAAAGTATTTGGTGGAATTTTAGAAGATTATAACTTTTCTACTGAGAATAATGAATTAAAAATCAGAAGTAAATCACATAATAATAAAATAAACAAATCAACGTTCCATAATTAAATTTAATGCTAGCTTAAAAACTAATTTTAAGCTAGCATTCTAAAATACAAAATAAAATTATCTTAGCAAAACATTAAATGTAACAAAATATGTGTAGAAAAACCTCCACTAATTAATTTTAGATTCAAGCCACTCTACTATGTGGTATATCATATGATTATCATTACTTGGTCCTATAAAATCCGCATATTCCTTTAATTCCCTTGAACTATTTTCTGGACAGAAAGAAATAGTTGATTCTTGTAACAGTTCTAAATCATTCATATTATCACCAACGCATATTATCTTTTTAGATTCCAAATTACACATTTCAATTATTCTCTTCAAAGCTTGTCCTTTAGATTCCCCTATTGGCAGTAACTCATAAGAGGTCTTTCCACTTCGTGTCCCATTAATTTTATATTTATCATAAAAATTATTTTCAATATTATCAATTATATCACTTTCACCAACTACTAGAATCTTGTGCCATTGCCTTGAAGATAATTCTTCTTTTACTTCATATATTATATCAAGCATTTCTGTTGCAGATCTTTTTGAATGTCCTGAGTCTTTAAGAACATATAATTTTCTATCGGCATATATTTCAATACCAATATTGTCAAAGTCTTCATTTAGCCTATTTACTATCTCCTTTTGCTTTTCATCAACAAAACTTTCACTAATAATTTTATTATTCTTATAATCATAAATAACTCCACCATTATAAACTATTATAGGTAGATTGATTTTAATATTTTCTAAATATCCAACCGTTGCTTCAATAACTCTTCCTGTAGCCACAGAGAACCTTCCGCCATTATCAGTAAAATAATTAATTGCTTGTAAATTTTCCTTTGATATCTCTTTATTATTATTTAATAATGTTCCATCTAAATCTGAAATAATAACATAATCACTAAACTTGTCTTTCATACTTCTTCATCTCCTTAACAATAAGTACTTATCCCTTTTTAATTTGTTTTTATAGTTATGTAAACAGTAAATACAATTAATTTTACCATGAATCATATTTATAAAATATAGTTGAATATTGACTAATAAGTTTCTAATCAAACTGAAAAAACGAAGATAAAGCACATATCAAACTTTAATCGATATGTGCCTTATCTTATTTTTCTATTTCTATCTTTTCAACTTTTACTACAGGTATTCTATGAATTACATTGTTCTCATCTTTTATTGTTGAAGTACTTAAGGTGCCTAAGATCTTTACATTTTCACTTTCACTTAAATTTTCTATCTGATCATATTCTCCAACTAAACCAACAGCTTTAGAATCTGCGGCACAGCAATTCATGATTATTTTTCCTATAATGAATTGATTTTTATTTAAATATGTTTCCTTACATATAAAACCATGAATCTCTAATTTTCTACCTATATATTTTTCTGGCTTTATTCTTATATCCTCTATGGTCATAGGATTATTATCATCAATTATAATTGTTTCTTGTTTATTGCCATTTATATCGCTTTCTTGATTTCTCTTGTAGTCTTTATTCACATTACCTTTGTTTTTATTAAAAGTATAATTGAATTCATGCTCATACAAAGATCGTCTATCTATTTTACTTGTCCTATTTTCTCTTATGTCTTCATCTAATTCAGAGTGCCTAAATGTTTGCAGATTATTAACAGAAATTATACCTAATATAATAGTTAATATAATCGGTATTAATTTCATTTTAATATTACCGTTTCCTTTACTTGTAAATATATTTTTTATTTGTGATACTGTAATAATACTTATCATAATTATAGTAATATACATATATTTAATTAAACTATTTCCTATATAAGAACTTATCTTCCCCGTATAAACCAAATAAATCACTGATAAATCGAGTAAAATAAGCGTTATAAACCATAAGAATTCTTCAAAATTAAATTTTTTCATCTATTATACCGCCTCCTTTCACGCATCTAATAATCTTTCATTTATTATATAATGTGTTATAATCCACACAGCATAAATAAAAAAGCTATTAAAAATACAACGCCTAGTGTACTTATACATAACTTAAGTACAAAACTCTTCTTGAAGGCTCCCATAATCATAAAAAGATTCTTTAAATCCAGCATCGGTCCAAGGATTAAAAATGCTAAAACACCACTATATGAGTAATTAACTAAAAAACTTCTTCCAACAAATGCATCAACTTCAGAGCAAAGCGATAGCAGGAATCCTAGCAGCATCATAATAATTATTCCTAATAATTTATTATTAGAAATATAATTAAATCCACCATGAGATACAAAAACCTGAAATATACTAGATATAAATGCTCCAAAAATCAGATAACCCATTATTTCTAAAAACTCTTTATTTGTATGCTCAATTATAGCAATATACCTATTTTCACTCTCAATATAAGAACTACACCCACAACTGCAATAACCATCAACTTCTACATAATCTTCAATTAACGAGTTTTTGTTTTTTTCAATTGCATTAACTATCATTCCAATTAAAATTGATGCTACAAACCCTCCTACTACCCTAAGTAGTACCATAATTTGTTTATCGTAAAACGCATAATACGTAGACATTATAACAACAGGATTTATTATTGGAACGGCGAGCATAAAGGTAACGCCAAATCCAATCGGTACTCCTTTTTTTATAAGCCTCCTTGTTATTGGGACAATCGCACATTCACATACTGGAAATATCATTCCTATTAGAGCTGCTCCTACGTAGCCAAATACGCTAGCCCTTGGTATAATTTTTGCTATAAATTTCTCCGAAATACAAGTTTGAATTATTGCAGAAATTAGAGAACCTAAAATTATAAAAGGCATTGCCTCAAGGACTATGCTCGTAAATATACTAGCAACATCCCCGACTTCATGAATATACAGATTGGGTATATACTTTTTACCTATATACCCAATCACAATTGTACTTATAACCAAGAAAGTTACAACTCTGTTTTTCCAACGATTCATAGTACTTCCTCATTTCAAACGTATTTTGGTATGTTCTATTAATATCTTTTATAATTTGATATTTTAATTCTCAGTTTCTTAATATATCCATTATCTATAACCTTTGACTCTCTAAGGGCTGTTCTCAGTATATATTTATTATTTACTTTTAATATATAAGCTTTAGGATTAATCTGTCTAACGCTGTTTACTCCTTCTACCAAATTATCTTTGCTACAGTAATCTATATTATTTATAATCACCATGTTAGCAGATTGTATAAATGGAATCATAAAACTTCCAATATTATCAATATATTGTCTGAGATTTTTTCCATCAGCTACAAAAAATATAGTAGTAATTTTACAACATTCTCTATAAATCTTTTGATTTAGTATATCTATTAATTCCTTCAAGTCAGAGGTACCATTATATTCAATTATTATTCTATTGGGATTGTACTCATCTATTGAATAAATCATTTCTTCATTTAAATCACGTACATCGTTAACCGCCTGTACTTTAATTGAATTATTAAATTCTGAAATTCTCATCTTTCCTTGTTCAAGTTGAAAAATTAAAACTTTTTCACCTTCCACTTGACTTTCATTTAACAGTGAGTTTATAAAAGTAGTTTTTCCTGAACTTAAAAAACCTGTTACAATCTCAATATTTATTTTCATTTTTACACCACCTATCTATATATAGCATTTAATATGCCACTAATTTCAAATCAGAACTAACTAATATTTTAGTAAATACTATAAAAATACATCGTCTACAGATTATTTACTTAAATAACTGTAGTAACTCATGTTTGTTCAATTTACTCCCAATAATTGAAACAACTTTTTTATTAGACCACCTAATTTTTCTACTTTTAAATTCATTTGGAACATAGTCAAATTGATAGTATAGACCATCTAATCCTTTTAAAATTCCCTTTGCTCTTAGTATATTACCAAACTTTTCATTATTAGCAATAAACTCGAATTTTTTCTGAAGCTCTTGAATACTCGTACTTTCAATAAGCTCAATTGGATAGCTTTCAAAAATTTCTTTAGCATCATGTTCTTTCTCACGTCTCAAAAATTTATTTGTATTAGATTTAGTTAATTCTAAACTTAACTTACTTTCAATGTTTCCTGCCAAAAAGAAATCTTTCGCTTTTAAATTTTCCCATGGCTTAAATATTATTTCGGCTTTGGAATTAAGGTTTCTTAAGGATTCAATTGTAGTCTTTATCTTTTCACTATCAACGAATTGACTTCGACTTAATACTATTGTGTTTGCTTTCCTTATTTGGTTCTCGTAAAATTCTTTAAAATTCTTTAAATACGTATCATAATTCCGAATATCAATTAAAGTAAAAATATATCTTACCTCTATCTTATGCTGAAACTTTATTCCTTGTAGAATGTTCAAAACTTCACTTAATTTTGCTACTCCTGATGGCTCTATAATTATGTTATCTGGATTATATTTATTTATGACCTCAAAAACCGCCTCTCCGAAGTTACCCGACACCTGACAACATATACATCCTGAATTGATTTCCTTTATTTCAACATTACTTTCTTTTAATATATCTCCATCAATTCCTACCTCACCGAACTCATTTTCAATTATTATTGTATTTTTTCCATACGCTTTTTCACTTAATAACTTCTTAATTAGCATGGTTTTTCCGGCTCCTAAAAAACCCGAAAATATATCAACATTAATTTTCATAAGAACTCACCTTTCATTCCTTCAATTATACTCATATTTTTATTTATACTATGTTACTTATATATATATGATTAAAAATCTTTACAATATTTTTTAATAAAAAAACATCCATGATTAATAGTTTCCTATCAATCATGAACGTCTCAAATTATTGTCTAAAATTTCTTTAATTAACAATAAACTTAATATGGATAATAGAAGAAGTGAGTTGCTCTATCAGTGGTTGCCGTATCTTCAAGTACTTTCCTTCTATGAAGAACTGAATTACCAAAGCTTGCCCCTTGATTATCTACAATATAAGCATACCCATCTTTATCCCAGCACATAAATATATATACATGTGAATAATTATTTGTGAAAACAATATCTCCTGGTTTTATTTGTGAAAAATCATAACTATATGCAAAACCCATACTCTTTAATATATTTTCTAGTTGATATGTATTTGATGCAGATACTGGAATATTAACGCCTATTCTTCTTAATGCTTCCGAACTAAAATATACACAATTATTGCTTGTTATTCCTCCATGTAAAGCTATTGCTTTGCTATCAACACTCCACTGATTATTTACATCAGTCATATATTTAAATAATTGATAGTTTGTATTAGAATGTGAATAATTATAGTATGTGTTTACTGTTTCACCGTTAGCTTGTACATATGTGTAATTATCTAACCATACATTTTTTATTAATGAACCATCACTATTAAACTTATATTTTTTGCCATTAATAACTCGATCCCCTGTTACCATAACCCCTGTACTTTCATCTAGATAAAATACTTTATCACTTAGATTTAACCAACCATACTGCATTCCACCAGTACTACAAAAATAATAATTGTTATTGTTTATTTTCTGCCAGCCAGTAACCATAGCTCCACTATCGCTTAAATAATATTTTACACCTTTTATTACTTGAGATCCTTTTTGCATTATTCCATCTTCATTAAAGTAATACCATTTTCCAGAAACTAACTTCCAGTCATTTTTTATGAGTCCATTTATTCTATCATAATAATACCAATTTTTATCCTTATCGCTTTCCCAACCTTCTCTTACATTACCTTCTTCATTAAATTCATAAAACTTTCCATTTATCCTTATGCTTGTCCCTTTAATTCTACTTCCATTTCTATCTAAATAACACCATTTTCCCTTTAGAAAATACCAACCTTCATCAAGTCTGAATTTATTTCCTTCTACATCGCAATATGTATAATTACCATTAATTATTTTTTGCTTAACTACATCTGGTAATTCTTCAATCTTATTATCTCCTAAATCTAAATAAGTTAACTTAGGTAAATCTCCTAACGCTTCAGGAACTTTTCCTTCTATCTTTGAGTAATTTAAATCTAAGTATTCCAAATTCTTCAATAACTTTATTTCTTGTGGAATCACATCGTCATATTTTTCGTATTTCAAGTCAATTTTAGTAATACTTAAAAAATCCAATTCTGTAAGATCACTAACTTTCTTTTTTAATTGATTAGCAACTTCCTTTGTTAACCAATTTTCTTCAATTATAACTTTACTTTGTTCAGCTATTTCCCCATTAATTCTTGCATCCTTTGCATAAGTAACCACTGGAACACTGCTAATGCATAAAAATACAGCTAATACTACTAATTTTTTCAACTTATTATGTCGCATCTAATCGTCTCCTTTTCATTTTTACATATAAATTATACCATTTAAGATATATAATCTCAAATAATTATAAAACATTCTATCTTTATACATCTTCTAGCAAATAATTTACATAAAAACATACAATTATTTTACCAATTTTAGGGCCTTTTACAAAGTAAAACTACATATTTTTTCAATTTCAATCTAATATCCATTAACCAATAAAATTAGGCAGAATTTTTAACAATAAAAAATTCTGCCTATATCATTAATAAACTAAAAATTCACTTCAGTAATTGAATGAACAATAACATCAGCATTAGATAAATCTTGATTACCTGAATTTACATTTTGAAAACCAATGCATTTCATCCCTGCTGCTTTAGCTGCTAAGACACCATTTCTAGAGTCTTCAATAACAATACATTCCTGTGGAGACACTCTTAATTTTTTAGCAGTCTCAATGTAAATATCCGGATCAGGTTTCCCATGCTTAACTTCTTCACCACTTATAATATACTCAATGTAATTTTCAAGCTTAAATTTTGATACAACCAATTCAATAAAATCTCTAGGCGATGATGAGGCTATCGCTGTATTAATATTTTTGTTTTTTAATTCTTTTAATAACTCTCTAATTCCTTCAATAGGTTCTAAATCTAATTCAATTATTTTCTTTTTAGTAAGTTCTACTTTATAATGTATTATTTCTTCCAGTGATTTACTGATATTAAATTTATTTTTAATATCTGTATACATATATTCATTAGTTGTTCCAACATATTTTTCTAAATCTTCTTTTGAAATATCACCTCCTAATTCACTTATTGTTTGTAAATCTACATCAAAATGTATTGGTTCACTATCAATAATTACTCCATCCATATCAAAAATAACTGCTTTCATAAATCTTTCTCCTTTATTTATTTATAATTTCTAATATTTCATAATTCGTATAATTTAAGTAATTACTTTAATTAATTACTTAAATTATATTTTCTCATAATATTAATTATTTATTTTGTTCACTTAATAAATAATTAATATTATATACAACTATAATTAAAAAAGGTAAAAGCTGTTTTATTAATGTAAACAAAAAAATAGCTCTAGATTTTTCTAAAGCTATTGATTCATAAGTTTTAAAAAGCTGTCTTTTTTCATTAGTAATGAAACATATGCACTTGATATTGCAAAAAATATGTTTAATATTGGTACAATACATATTATTAATAATGTTATTAATAATTTAAGTTTATCTTTACTGTTATCAATGTTTATTCTTTTCATATTCATAAATAATCTAACTAAAATTAGTGCTAACGATAAGTAACTTAATTTTACTGATATCAAATATACATATAACATTTTATTCACCTCTTTTAAGTGTAAATCTTTTATACTTGCCCCCCTATTATTTTAGTATACTCCATGGCAAAAATATACATTTTATTTCTATCTTTTTTCTCACTTTTTTGACACTTTTTATAAACAATTATCATCTTTTTAACAAACTTTCATGTACTTAATTAAAATATTCTATTTCACTATTACAAGATCATTTTAAATATATGACAATTTATCCTTATTAAGAATCTAACTATATTTCTTCATTATTCATTTAAATATAGATATAGAAGCTTAATTGTATTTTCAAGTGCACTATAATGAGTTCTTTCCATTCCATGAGATGCATGTACTCCTGGCCCTATTAACGCTCCTCTTATATCATTCCCACCTCTTAAAGCAGCACCAACATCTGAACCATACATTGGGTAAATATCAACCACATATTTTAAATTATTATCCTTTGCTAAATTTACCAATTTAGTTACCATGTTGTAATCATACGGTCCACCAGAATCTTTCGCACAAATTGAAACATCGTATTCAGTACAACTTAAATCATCACCAATACACCCCATATCAACTGCTATCATTTCACTTATATCACTTGGAATATACGAAGATCCATGACCTACTTCTTCATATGTTGAAATCAAAATTTTAATTGTGTATTTAGGTATAATTTTTTCTCTATTAAATAATTCTAGCAATCCTAGAAGGCAGGAAACACTTCCTTTATCATCTATAAACCTTGATTTAATAAATCCGCTTTCTGTAACTGTTGTTTTAGGATCAATAAATATGAAATCACCTGGACATATACCGAGCTTTAAGGTGTCATCCTTCGAGAATACATTCTCATCAATCCTTATTTCCATATTTTTAGGTTCTCTTATTTTACTTGAACTATCTTCATATACATGCGCCGCCGGGCTAGTGCTTAAAAACGTTCCTGTGTACTTCTTTCCTTCTCTAGTTCTTATAGTACAATACTCTCCATCTAGCGTCGGAACAATTGGCCCTCCAAGTAAAGAAAATTTTAATTTCCCATCAGAAGTTATTGATCTGACCATGGCACCTAAAGTATCAACATGAGCAGATAATCCTATAACTCTTTCATTAGACACTCCATTTACCGTTATTATCCCACAACCTTTATTGGTCAGCTCAAAACTATACCCAAAACTCCCTACAATGTTTCTTATCTTTTCAATTATTTCAGAGCAGAAGCCTGTTGGGCTATCAAACTCTAAAATTTCTTTAGCTGTTGATAAAATAAATTCTTTATTAATACTTAGTTCCATAAACAATCACATCTCTCTTTCAAATTCAAAATTCATTAGCAAGTTTGGATAGTTCTAAATCATCAACTCTATAAACAGTCCATTCATCCATTGGTTTAGCTCCCATCCTTTTGTAAAATTCTATTGACGGTTCGTTCCAATCTATACACCACCATTCAAGTCTACCGCAATTACGCTCGACTGCAAGCTTTCCAAGAAATGATAGCATAACTTTTCCAAGCCCTAATCCCCTCATTTCAGGTTTTATGTACAAATCCTCAAGATATATTCCTGGTCTTCCAAGAAAGGTTGAGAAATTATGAAAGAATAATGCAAATCCAACTGGCTTATCTTCATACTCTCCAATAATAACTTCTGCTTTTTTTCTAACAAAAAGTGAATCGTAAAGAATTTCTTCTGTTGCTACAACTTCATTTAGCAATTTTTCATAATCTGCCAACTCTTTTATTAAGGCTAATACTAATCCTGTATCTTTTTCCTCAGCAAATCTAAGCTTAAAATTACTTACTTTCGTATCTATAGTTTTCCTCATACTTATTCTCCATTTCCACAAAGAAATTAGCTACATATCCTATACTTTCTCCTAGGACATATAACTAATATTCTAATTACTATCTTTATTAAATTTTAATTCTAGATTTCACCTAATATTAAGTTAAGCTTTTCAACTAGTATACTCATTTCTTCATCAGTTCCTATTGTAATTCTTAAAAAATTATCAATTCTTTCTTTATTGAAGTATCTAACTAATACCCCATTATCTTTCAACTTTTCATAAATAAGTTTCCCCGAAACTCTATTATGACTAGCAAATACAAAATTTGATTTTGATTCTAATACTCTAAAATCTAGTTTTTCTAAATCACTTACTACTTTTTCTCTTGTATTTATTATTTTCTTTGTTATTTCTTTAAAATATTCATTATCTTGAATTGCAGCTTTTGCACCTGCAAGTGCTACTCTATCAATCGTATATGAATTTATACTATTTTTAACTCTGTTTAATCCTTCAATTAAATCTTTATGCCCCAATGCAAATCCAACTCTAAGACCTGCTAGTGATCGTGATTTAGATAAAGTTTGAATAACTAAAAGATTTTCATAATCTTTTATAAACTTAACCATTGATTCTCCGCCAAAATCTACATACGCTTCGTCTATTATAACAACACTATCTTTGTTTGCTTCGACTAATTTTTTTAGTTCCTCTACAGCAATATATTTTCCTGTTGGTGCATTAGGATTTGGTATTATAACTCCACCATTTGGCTTTTTTAAAACATCTAGCGGTATATCAAAATTATCATCCAATTTTACTAACTCGTAATTTAAATCAAAAAGCTCTGCATAAACTACATAAAAAGAATAGCTTATATCAGGAAATAGGATTTTTCTATCCTTTGAAAAATAGGTCATAAATGTAAATGCTAGAACTTCATCGGATCCATTTCCAATAAATATTTGATCTTTATCCAAATCATAATAATTTGCTATTTCATTTATAAGATCACTACAAGTTGGATCTGGATAAAGTTTCAAGTCATCATTAACAGCAATTTTCATGGCCTCTATAACTTTATCAGATGGTGGGTATGGATTTTCATTTGTATTTAATTTTATGTACTTTTTATCCTTAGGCTGTTCCCCAGGCACATAAGGTTCTATTTCTTTAACTTTATCATTCCAATATTTACTCATTCACTTGCCCCCTAGTATAATTTGCTTTTTAGTATATTATACCTTAAATTTATTATATCTTCTATTCCTTAACTACTTTAAATATTATTTTCAATAATAAAAAGTATTACAACTGCCATGAATTTAATATTTATTTATGATATAAATATAGAATTCTTTAGATCTACATAAAAAATAACTGTCAACATGTTCCTGAACATACTTGACAGTTATTTTTTATACTGTAATTATTTATATCTCATAATAAATTACTTAGAATATAGACGATTAATTGCACTTATCATTGATTTAATTGATGCTCTGGTAATATTACTATCAACACCAACCCCAAAAGTCTTTATTCCTATATCGTTTCTTTCCATGTATACATAAGCTGCTGCTTTCGCTTCAGAACCAGTACTTAATGCATGCTCAGTATAATCAATAATTCTAACATTAATTAGGCTGCTGCCAGATAATGCTGATTTGAATGCATCAATTGGTCCATTTCCGATACCTTCTAACTCTTTAGATAGTCCATTATATACTATTGTAACATTAACTCTAGTATCTCCATTACTATTCTCATCAGAAATATCAGAAATTGTACACTTAACCAATTTGAAAGGTATTTCTAAATTTAAATATTCCCTTTCAAAAGCTTCCATAACTTCTACTGGAGATACTTCTCCTTTTCCCTCTGATATCCTTTGGATTATATCTGCAAATTCTTTCTGCATTGTTTTTGGAAGCTTAAATCCATAGCAATGATCCATAACAAATGCAATTCCACCTTTACCTGATTGACTGTTAATTCTAACTAAAGCTTCATATTCCCTACCTAGATCACTTGGATCAATTGGTAAATACGGTACTTGCCATATCTTATCATGTCTTTCTTCATATCTCTTCATACCTTTATTAATAGCATCTTGATGAGAACCTGAAAATGCCGTAAACACAAGATTTCCTGCATAAGGGTGTCTAACATGAACTGGTATTTTAACACACCTTTCATAAACTTCTATTATCTCATCAATATTTTCAAGGTTTAACTCAGGATTTACTCCATGAGAAAACATATTATATGCAATAGTTAAGATATCTACATTTCCTGTTCTTTCACCATTACCAAACAATGTTCCTTCAACTCTGTCAGCACCAGCGAGCATTGCAAGCTCTGCATCTCCAACTCCTGTTCCTCTATCGTTATGTGGATGAACACTTACAATAACTCTTTCTCTATCCTTAAAGTTTCTACACATCCATTCTATTTGATCTGCATATACGTTTGGAGTATCCATTTGCACTGTCGATGGAAGATTAATAATTACTTTGTTTTCCTTACTTGCTCCCCATGTATCCAAAACTGCATCACAAATCTCTGCTGCATATTCAACTTCTGTTCCTGTAAAACTTTCAGGAGAATATTCAAGTAATATTTCACCTTTAAAATCACTTGCATATTCTTTTACTAGTTTAGTTCCTTCTACTGCAATCTCTTTTATCTCATCCTTACTCATATTAAATACAACATCCCTTTGTAGTACTGACGTTGAATTATATATATGAACAATGGCTTTCTTAACATCCTTCAAAGCCTCAAAAGTTCTCTGTATTAGGTGCGGTCTAGCTTGTGTTAATACTTGTATAACAACATCATCTGGAATGTGTTTTTCATCAACTAGCTTTCTTAAAAAGTCATATTCTATTTGCGACGCTGAAGGAAATCCAATTTCGATTTCTTTAAATCCAAGTTTGACAAGAAGGTTAAAAAATTCTACTTTTTCCTCAACAGTCATAGGATTTATAAGTGATTGATTTCCATCCCTTAAATCAACGCTACACCAAATAGGTGCCTTTATAATTTCATTATCTGGCCATTTTCTGTCCTTTAATTTTATTGTTTCAAATCTTTTGTATTTTTTATAATTTAACATTTTTATATGCCCCCCAAATATATTTATTATAAATTTAGCTCCCAACTTATTTTAATTCAGATACAATATATCAAATATATCTCCGCCTTCATAATAAATACAATTTACTTATCTACTCTGCTTATTAACCCCAACCAAATTATCTCTTTATCTTTTTAAACATTAAAAGTATTTTACCACACGACTTATTATATGTAAATATTTCAAGCTATTTTCAAATAAACACTTAATTTTTTTGATATTTTCTTATAAAATTATCAATTTTTAACCTTTTTCATGTTCTTCGAATATAATATATTAAAATAATTTTTAGGAGTTCCATATGATTTTTTTATCACCATTTTTATTCTCTATTTCTTCTAATACTGACAATTTATCTGTAGCTTTATCTTATGGAATCAAAAAAATAAATTTGCCTAAATCAAGTATGATTTTGCTTTCAATCCTGACATCAATTAGTACATTTATTTCAATGTATATTGGTAGATTAATTCAACCTTTATTTGGTTTTCGATTAGATAATATATTTGGAGGAGTTCTTTTAAGTTTTATAGGCGTATCTTTCATTGTTGAATACATTAAAATCGTGCAAAATCGCTCTGGATATGATATTTCTTACTTCTATCAAAGTCCTTTTGAATATAAAAATATATTAGATAATCCTATAATTATTGATTCAGATAAATCTAATCATATTGATATTAAAAAATGTATACGTCTTTCTTTAGCTATTGCAATCAATAATTTTTGCACCTCTTTTGCTGCAAGTATTACTGGCATTAATATCCCTCTTAGCGTATTTTTCTACTTCACGATATCAATATTGATGATTTATTTAGGCTACTATTACAATAATACAAGTTTAGGCAAATACTTAAAAAATCATGCATATTTAATTTCTGGAATAATATTAATTGTTTTGGGAATATATGAATCAATTATATAGTTAAAATAAGTCATAGATAGATCAAAAATTTTAATCTATCTATGACTTATATAATTATCTAAGTTTATTTAGATAAAAGTACTACTTAAATTATTAATTTATTTATTATTCATATCTTAGTGCTTCAATTGGATCAAGTTCCGCTGCTTTCTTTGCAGGATAGTATCCAAAGAAAACACCAATAAACATTGAAAACGAGAAACTAATTAAGATAACTACAGGTGACACCGTTGTTGCATATCCCATAGTTTTTGAAGCTAGAGTTCCCGCTCCTAAACCAAGCAATATTCCTAATATACCACCAATGGAACATATTATAATAGATTCAACAATAAATTGCATTTTTATATGGCCGCTTTTTGCTCCAAGCGCTTTTCTAGTTCCTATTTCTCTTGTCCTTTCAGTAACAGATACAAGCATTATATTCATTACACCAATTCCACCGACTACAAGTGAAATTCCTGCAATAGCAGATATAGCCAAAGCAACTGTCGTCATCATTGATGTCATAGATTCAAGCATACTTTCCATATTACTTGCTTGAGCTTCAAACTTTGGATTCTTCACATAAAGCTTTGATAAATAATCAGATACCTCACTTGTAAATGTTTGAACATCAACACCATCCTTAGCTTTTATTTGGAATGTCTGATAATTTTTATTTGTTGATGTTTTCTTCGTAACAGTTACTGGAACATATAACTCAGTAGTTAGATTATCATCAGATGAAGTTCTATTACCACCTTGGGCTTTATATTTATAAACGCCAATAATTGTATATGTGTGAATTGCATTTGATGTATATACTTTTATGTTCTGGTTTATTGGATCTACATTGCTTCCAAAGATTTTTGTAACCAATTTATCAGAAACAACTGCTACATCTTTTGCTCCATCAATATCATTTTGTGAAATATATCTTCCTTCTGAAATTTCTATATTTTTAACATCTTTATATCCAATATTAGTACCTATTGTACTTATATTTGAATATGTTGTATCATTTTTCACTTTTCCAGAACTACCGTTTTCAGACACACTTAGAGAACTAATCTTATCACTAAAATTTTCTTCTAATTCATTTATCTGTTGCATAGTCATTAGATCTGTATCCTTTGTACTACTGCTTGACTTTCCTTGTCTACCAGAACCGCCAGGCATGCCACCGCCACTTGCTGCTCTCATGGCACCGCCTGCTGGTATACCACCACCACCTTGTGGTGCACCTCCGCCAGTCTGTCCGCCTTGTCGACTGCTTTGGTTTCCATTTTGTCCATTCTTTGAGTTATTACCACTTGTATTATTTGAGTTTGTTTCATTATTTTTATTATTACCTGTACTGCTATTCTTATTATTTGTACCGTTATAAGTTGAATTACTTGTTGAACTTCTTTCTTGGACATTAACCGTAATATTAGTAGCACCCATTGACGCCATATTACTTGTCAAAGAAGATGTCATAGCATTTCCCACCGAAACAACACCTATTACTGATGCTATTCCTATTATTATACCGAGCATTGTAAGTAATGCTCGCATTTTATTAGCTCTAAGGCCTGCTACTGCAAGCAATATATTCTCCTTTATAAACATAACTCTTCCTCTTCTCGGAATCTTCTATAATATTTTTTATTTTCTTCTTCTGCTACTATGTTACCATCTTTTAGAGTAATAATTCTTTGAGTCTCATCTGCAAGTTCGTTATTGTGGGTTATTAGTACTATTGTTTTTCCCTCTTTTTCATGAATTTTATGAAATAGATCCATAACCATCCTTCCCGTTGCAGAGTCAAGTGCTCCTGTTGGCTCATCTGCAAGTATTATGCTCGGATCATTAACAAGAGCTCTGGCAATCGCTACTCTTTGTTTTTGTCCACCTGAAAGTTCATTAGGTTGATGAGACATTCTATCTTTCATTCCAACAAGTTCCAGTAATTGTTCTGCACGCTCTTTTCTCTCTTTTTTGCCCATTCCAGAATAGAGCATTGGTAATTCAACATTTTTCAAAGCCGAACTTCTCGGTATTAAATTATAAGTTTGAAATACAAATCCTATTTGCTTATTTCTAACTTCTGATAATCCATTGTCTGATATTTCATCAATATTTGTTCCATCTAATACATAATTACCTGAGGTTGCTCTATCAAGTGCACCAATAATATTCATCAAAGTACTTTTACCAGACCCTGATGTTCCAATAATAGACACAAATTCGCCTTCCTGTACTGTAATATCAATACCTTTTAATATATTTAATTCATTAGGAGTTCCGACGTAAAAGCTTTTCTTAATATTTTTCATTTCAATTATATTTTTCCCCACAAAACTCACCTCCTATTTATTTGTTTTTCGATTATACCCTTCTGTATTAATTGTTATAATGTCACCAACATGGTAAGATGCTGGATCAGTAAGTATAAACATTCCATCCGAAAGATCTGAACCATCAATTTCAACATTAGTAGCTGATTCTATACCTTTTGTAACTGATATTTCTTTAACAACATATTGTTTGTCTTGTTGTACTGCTACATATACTACATCTTGTCCTTTACTCTTTGTTACAGCTCCATATGGTACTGAATATACATCTTCCTTTTCATCTGTGATAATATTTACTACAGAATTCATACCAACTTTAACCTTATCGTTATGATCAGTTAATTGCACTTTGACATTAAATGATACATCGCTACTTGTCGAATTACTTGTTGTACTTGTAGATGTACTTGATTTGCCGCCACTTGTACTGGTACTGCTTGTACTTGCACTTGCAGTACTAGAAACAGGTTCTACACTAACAACTTTTCCAGCGATAATATCACTTCCTGACGCATCTGTTGTTATTTCAACTCTTTGCCCAACTTTAACTTTTGCTACATCTGTTTCATCAACGCTTGCATTTACTATTAAATTGTCTAGATTCTGTATTACAAATAATGCTCCTGAAGCTTGTACTCCAACTACAGAATTAACATTAGTTACAGTTCCATCAACAGTCGCAACTACTTGAGCATCTTGTAATTTCTTTTTCTTATCTTCATATGAAAGTCTACTACTTTTATCATTAGCACTTGCTTGAGCAGATTCATATGATGTTTTAGCCTCAGCTAATGATTGTTCAGAATTAACCTTTGCAGCTTCTAATGCTACGGAAGCTTTATCGTAAGCACCTTTAGCATTTTCATAATTAGTTTGTGCCGTATTTAAATCTTCTTTTGAAATTTCACCATTCTGAAACATTACCTTATCATATTCATAAGTTCTGCTTTTACTCTCCATATCAAGTTTTGCGCTATCAACAGATTTTTCTGCATTTATAACATCACTTTGTAAATTATTATCATGTAAATATTTTAGGTTTTCATATTTCTGCTTTGCACTAGCTAGTGATAATTGATTTTTTTGTTCATTTGCAGCAAGAGTTTGTTCAGATTCAGAAAGCTGTTCTTGTAAAGTAGACGTATCTATTGTTGCAAGAACATCGCCTTTTTTTACAACATCACCAATTTCAACGTTAATTGAAGAAACATTATATTCTAAATTTGAATAAATATTTGTAGAGTCTCCACTTTTTATCGCCCCTGATGAACCAATTGATGATGATATATTAGTTTTTTTAAGCACCATATATTTAACATTGCTTTGGTTTGTATTTGTTTTAGCAAACTTGACCTTATATATGGTAACACCTAATATTATCACTAGCACTAATGAGATAATACTTATAATATTTTTTTTAGTAAGGAACCTTTTCTTCATTATTCCTTTTTCTTGTATTTCATTATTTCCTAAACTTTTCTTATCAAATAATAACTTCAATTTAGTAACCCTCTTTCATTTCAATATACTTTAGATACTTTAGATAGCATTCATTTCTCTTATTAATAAAATCTGCATTATCATTATCTAAAGTTAATTTAGCAGCATCCATATCATTTTTTGAAACAAAACCATAATCATATTTTGTTTGAGTTATTTCATATTCTACTTGCTTTTGATTAATTACATCATAGCTGCTTTTCACTGAATTATATGAAGTTATAAGATCATTATATTTTGATTTAAAACCTGTTTCTGTATCATTGATCAGTTTTTTTAGTTCCATATTTGCATTGTCAACTTGATAATCGTAAACATCAGTATCGTCATCTTTATCATCTAAATCACTAATTTCATCATTTTGCACTTGTATTTCAATATTATTATCAAGCATTTTTTTCAAATCATCTTCATAATTTATCTTTGATATAACTTGAAAGTCTTGAGTTATATCTGTATTAAATATCACTTTTTCTTCTGGACTAATTCCTAAAGTATTGCACAGTTTAATTCTATCAAGCTCTACAGTATCCTTTGACGAAGCCGCATCATTAGTAGATGTGTTTCCTTGTAATAGAGAAGTGTATTTATTTTTCGATATAAATCCACTGTCATATTGAATTTTATATATCTGATCTTTTCTTTCATTTTGGTTTTTGGTCTCTTCTAATATGTTTTTTTGGGATAAGTCATATAAATAAGTAATATATGCTTGTTGGGCTGAGTAAACTTGATCTTCTACACCCTTATCATAATTATTCCTAGCTGTCTTTAAGTCATTTTTATATGATTCATATTTATCCTTATATGAATCATACTCATCCTTAGCCTTTTTATAGGCTACAGTATCGTCATTACCATTAACATCCTTATAATCTTCTTGTTTAGGCTCAGTCTTTGATGTATAGCTAGATTTAGCATCATCATAATTTTCTTTAGCAATTTTCAGCTTATTATCTAGAATCTTAATATCCAAATTATTTTCTGTCATAATATCCCTTATATTTTCTAAAGATACTTTAATAGTGCTGTCGTCTAATGTTTCTGCTGAACTGGTGTTAGCTGAATCAGCATATACCTTCTGTGTATTGAATGCTGAAATGCAACTTGATGCTATCAAAGTCATTATTAGAAAACTAATCAATGTTTTTTTCAATCTTGTCTCCTCCTCAATTTGTCATTATAAAATTTTGAATTATAATTTATTCCATTATAGTTGAAAATTCTAACTTTCACGTAACACATATCTAAACAAAGTATAAACCTATGTTAAATTTATGTTAAATTTGTTTAAAAAAATACTTATAACTAGCTTTAGCGAAACTTCAAGCCATCTAGTCATAAGCATAATTATCAAATTGTTTATATGTTGAATCTGTATCCAGCTCCCCAGACTGTTTCTATATATTCAGGGTTACTACTGTCTAATTCAATTTTTTCTCTTATTCTATTAATATGCACAGTAACTGTAGAGCTATCTCCTAGAGATTCTTCTCCCCAAATTCTATCTAATAAAGTATCCTTTGAAAATACAATATTGGGATTTGAAGCTAAAAAAACTAATAACTCAAATTCTTTATTTGCAAATTTAACTTCTTCCTCCCCAACATAGACTCTTCTCGCTTTCAATAGTATCTTAATTCTTCCAATTATAATTGAGCTTTTATCATTATCATTACTCTTTTCAACTGTTGTTAAACGTTCATACCTTGAAATATGAGCGTTAACTCTTGCAACAAGCTCGCTAGGACTAAAAGGCTTTACTATATAATCATCTGCTCCAATTCCAAGTCCCTGTATCTTGTAAATTTCTTCTTTTTTTGCAGTAACTAATAATATTGGAATCTCCTTAACTTCCCTTATTTCTTGGCAAATCTTAAAACCATCTTTACCAGGCAGCATAACATCAAGGAGAATTAAGTCAAATTCTTTATTTAATGCAAGCTCTAATCCTTTATATCCATCTTGAGCTATCTCTGTTTTAAACCCTGTTATTTCAAGATAATCTCTTTCTAATTCTGCTATGCTTTCATCATCTTCTATAATTAATATTGTTTTCACTATAATCACTCCAATTATCCCTTTTATAAAGTCATAAATTTCCAATCATTACTTAATTCAAAATTGTGATATACGCTATATAATAAAATTGGCTTAAAAATTAATTATTCGAGCCAATTTTATTATAATTTTTAGGAAGTGTTATTTTGATAGTTAGTCCCTGCATGTTATATGCTGATATTTCACCATCATGTGCTTCAACAATGTGCTTTGCAATAGCTAGTCCCAGTCCACTTCCTTCATTGGGTTTTGTACGAGAAACATCCCCTCTATAAAAACTTGTAAATAGCTTTACAAGCTCCTCCTCCTGAACGCCTCTACCATTATCACTAATTTCTATTACAACAAAATCTTCTTTCTCACAAAGTCTAATTCTAATAAAAGCTTTATTTTCCGCTTTATATTTCATACTATTATCCAATATATTAAGGAGAACCCTATTCATTTCTTTTTGATCAAGTTTTACCATAATTGAATTATTACAATTACTTTCAAATATAATTTCTACATCTTTGCCGTAAAATTCATTTTTTGCACATTCGTAAAAATTTAAAAGATAATTTTTAATACTTATAATATCAAACTTAAATGGGAATCTTCCTGTATCTAATTTTGAAAATAGAAATAAACTATCTACTAGTGCATCCATATCACAAGCTTTAGTATAAATAGTATTTAGATATTTTCTTTGCCTTTCAGGAGTATTTGCTACTCCATCTCGTAATCCTTCCACATACCCCTTTATAGCTGTTAATGGAGTACGCAAATCATGAGAGATTCCTACTACTAACTGCTTCCTGTTCTCTTCATATTTGAGCTGCATTTCAATTGAATCTTTTAAACGTAATCTCATTTCATCAAAATCACTGCATACTTGTTTAAATTCATCATCACCACCATAATACATTTCAAAATCAAGATTTCCATTCTTAATTTGTTCAGCCCCATAGCTTAAAAGTTCAAGAGGCACTACTAACTTTTTATAAAGTTTACTAGATAAAATGGCATTTGTCACAGTAACAACAATAAAAGATATAATAAAAACTATTACTATATAACTAATTACAAACATAGACATTTCATTTTTCATGTCAAATTTTAAAGGTTTGTAAGAAGAATTAATAGCAATTATATTTACGATTTTATTATCCTTCTTAAAGCTATTTTTAACTAAAGATGTTGTATTCATCTCTAAAACTAAAGAATGGGATTGAAAAAGTATATCATCTCCAATTATTGAAATAGCTTCTTTATCTTTATCCGTGATATTTGAGGATATTATTTCTCCGTCATAAGTTATTATCAAATTATATCCTCTTGGTTTAAGAAATTTTTGTAAATCTTCAGGTAACTGTGCAAAATCATCTTTATCTTTAAAATTTTTCATATCCGGTCTCAAATTCCCTTGGATCAGATATGCATTAGGGTCTCGTTCTCTCTCACTTGCAAATTTATTTTCATAAGCCTTTGAAAATGGCACGCTCATTATTAAAGCGATGATAAGAACAATCACCACTGGAATTATCAGCATAAGTATATTCGATATTGTAAGCCTTTTTTTTATTCTCATAAAAATTCCTCAATCAACTTTTTGCTTACAACTAAGCTTGATAAATCGATTTTACTTGGATTCTCAAGCAAAGAGTATTCCTTTATCCATATATTCCCACCAACTATTTTGTTTTCTTGAATTACTTCTGTCGGATTTTCATCATAGACTTCCTCTAAATCCTTGCTTTTTGTAAGAACAACAATTCTTCTACATGGTTCTTCGGACTCATCATATATATTAAAAAAACTATTGTATGAATCAAAACTTTTAACTGAAGTTACAATCTTTAAAAACAAATTATATTTTCCTGCTGCATCTTTTGCGTTAATATAAACTTTATCCATTATTCTTCTCTCCCAATTCATTAATATGTTAAATTATCTCATAGGGTAGTATTGATTTCAATATGGATAATTCTATTATCTAGTATTTAAATAGTTATATTTTTCAAATGTTAACAAAGTTATTATTTGCTACTTAATTTCTTCTAAATTAATATTTAATTTTCTTTTTAAATCTTCTATTTCATCTTTACTAAGATATCTCCACTCTCCAACGTCTATATTCTCAATATTTATATTAAGAATTCTGATTCTCTCTAATTTTGTTACTTTAAATCCAAAAGCTCCACACATCTTCCTTATTTGTCTGTTTAGTCCTTGAGTTAATATTATTTTAAATGAATTACTACTTATTCTGTTAACTTTACATTCTCTTGTTCTAATAAAATCTTTTTTGTTTTTTACATTTATATCTTTTAAATTAACTGCATTTATATTCCCCAAATCATCTCTAGATAGTAACGTATTTTTATTAAATTCATCTTTACAAACCCCTAGATTATCACTTATTCTTCTAATTCCCGAACTTACATTACTTAAAATATCAACCCCTTGAGATAATTCAGCAATAAATTCATCATTAAAGTCTCTATCCACCTCAACTATATATTCTTTTTCATGCATGTTCTCACATTCTAGAAGTTCATTAGCAAGTTCACCATCATTCGTTAAAATAATAAGTCCTTGAGAATCTTTATCTAATCTGCCAACCGGAAATATATATTGTGGATATTTCATGAAATGAATTATATTATCTTTATCGTTATTTTCAGCTGTACAAGTTATTCCAACTGGCTTATTTAGTGCGATATACACCTTTTCTTTCATTAGGATAGGCCTGTCATCAAGCAAGATTTCATCTGCATCTTCTACCCATTGGCCTAAAACACATAATTTCCCATTTACCTTAACTCGTTTTTCTTCAATTAATTTATTCGTTTCCTTTCTTGAGCAAATTCCGTAATTACTAAATAATTTATTAATTCTCATTTTATAAGTTTATCCTCTCAATATGAATTACTCATTTATCATTAATCAAATAATATGCTTTTAACTATAGCAAATGCTTCCCTAGTATAAGTTATAGGGATTAAATACCAAACAGTTGAACTTGAATAGTTACTATAATATACAAATCCATTTTTTCTAGCTAAGATACTACTTCTCAATGCATGAAAATCAGTTGTAATAATCTTAACATTTATTTGATCCATGTTTTTTTTACTGTAACCTTCTATTTTTTCTTTTGAATACTTGAAATTTTCATTTGTATCTCTAGATTTATCTTCAATTATTATTTTTGACTTGTCTACTCCTTTTTCCTGCAAATACTTACTCATAGCATGGGATTCTGGTATATTTTCATCCGAACCTCTTCCACCGGATAATACTATAATTGCACTGTTATTATCTTTTAAATAATCCAATGCTGCATCTAACCTGCCTTTAAGTATTGTGCTTGGAGTTGTTTTATTAGCTAGCCCTGCACCCAATACAATAATATAATCTGATTTTCTATCATCATTCTTAGGATAAGTAATTATTGCAGCCTCTATTCCCAAAAAGAATATTAAACCAATGTACATAAGAATCTTTGCAATTTTTAAATACTTACTCCAAAAGATGCTATTTTGATTTTTTATTCTAAGAAAATGAAATAAAATCAATAAAATACCTAAGATTAAAATTGGGAAACTAAATGCGACTTTTGCATCACTAATAAGGTTAATAATAATTATGTATGAAATCAGAAATACACCTAATACTGCATCCAAATATTTTTTCATTGTTGCCTCCTGCTTAGAAATCGTTATACATACATTCATAAATAAATATGTACATTAAAATAGGGAATAAGTTAGCATTTGAACCATACAATCTTATTCCCTATTAATATGTTTATATTTTTTTATTTTTTACTATTATTTAATAATTCCCCTATTTCTTCATTGGTGAATTCATATTTTGTGTTACAGAAATTACAAACAATTTCTTCTGTCTTTTTATCATCATATATTTCTTGAAGGGTTTCTTTTCCTATGGAAATTAATGCTTTTTCTACTCTGTCTTTTGAACAATCGCATTTATACTCTGGATTAATTGAATCTAAAATTTTTAGATCCATATCTTCAAAAATATATTCTAATACTTCTTCAATAGACTTTCCTTCACTAATTAGTGAAGTTATTGGAGGAATTTCTTCTAATCTATATGTAATTACGTCTGCAAGAAGTTCATCTGCTCCTGGCATCATCTGCACAATAAATCCACCTGCTGCTTTTATAGATAAATCCCTATCAACTAATACACCAAGAGATACTGCAGATGGTGTTTGTTCTGATACAGTAAAATAATATGCAAAATCCTCAGCAATTTCTCCTGTTTGTATTGGCACTTGTCCTATATAAGGATCCTTAAGACCTAAATCTTTTATTACATATAAAAGACCATCAGTTCCAACAGCCCCTCCAACGTCCAATTTTCCTTTATCATTAAGAGGTCTATCAATATACGGATTACCTATAAAACCTTTTACAGATGCATCATTGTGACCTGTAACAGTTATTCCATTCACTTCACCATTTCCATTTATTTTTAATGTAATAACCTCTTTATCATTTTTCAGAGTAGTTCCCATTAGTGCTCCAGCCGTTAACATTCTTCCAAAAGCGGCCGCAGCTACCGGTGTACACTCATGTAATTTACTTCCCTCATTTACCAATTCAGTTGTAATTCCTGCAATTATTCTAACCATTCCATTTTTAGCAGTTGCCCTAACTATTTTATCTTGCATTGTTATTTCATCTCCTATTTATATATTATTTGCTTAAGACATAAAGTATTCTTTCACTATTTTCTTTAACTTCATTATTAGAGTATCCTTCAAATTTAGAAAGGACTTTAAATTTACACTCTTTCAAAATTTGCTCGATATAATGTTCAGTATATGCTCTTTCAAAATGTTCTTCTTCGAATTTTTCATATAAACCTGTTTCATTCCTAACAAAAAATGTTAAAAACATGTTTAATATATCTTCTTCAAAAGAATTCTCCCATGTATAAAAAATTTCTTCTGAACTATATGTATATATATTATTTCCAAGAACTGTAGATAATTTATAATATGAATTAACATCAAAAATAAACAATCCATTATCTTTTAAATGTTCATATACATTAGAAAAGTAGCTAAATAACTCTTCATCTTCAGTTATATAATTTGTGCTGTCAAGAACAGATGTTATAAGATCAAATTTCTTATTTAAATTTAACTCGCACATATCCTGACATATTACTTTAGCTTTAATCTTATTTCGTTTAAATTTATCAAAAGCTATGTTTAGCATATCATTTGATAAATCTACTGCATATATATTCTTAAAGAATTTAGCTACATTTATTGCAACATTACCTGTTCCACATGCTAAATCTAAATAGTCTTCAAAATATAAATTATTTTCATTGCACAATTCTATAATCTTTTCTGCAACTTTTTCATAATTAATATCTTCATATATTAATTCATCATATATATTTGCAAACTCTTTATATGCCATATAATTTATCACACCCTTAATAAAGTATACTAATTCATCTAGTATATTATATCGTAATTATTTACTTAGTCAAATTAGCCACTCTTTCCAGGTTTTATTTTGTATTCTTTTTCTTTCTTTTGGCCATAATTCCACCTATCCTTCCTGTTTCCACAGAGGATAAACCTCCCCATCCTTCACTTTTAACTTTATCAGTTAATCCTAGTTCCTCAGCTATTTCATATTTGATTTTTTCTCTCATCTTTTCATCTGCTGTTAACTCTTTATTAGCTTTAATTTTTGCTTTTATTATTTTTTTTACAGATTTGTTATTACTCATATTCAATCCCTACCATTCTTAGTAATTTTTATGCTTCTACAACTTTTTAGTTAATCTTTTGTTTTAAATAACATTTTCTCTTCACTAACTCAAACTTATCAGCTTAACTTAAAATTCACTTTAAGAGTCAAACTATATTAATTTATTATTTCCCTATGCTTTGGTACTATTCTTAATAAAAAGATTTCCTTTAAAATTTCTATATTTTAATTATTTTTAATTACAGATTCGGTATTACTATTCAATTTTATGGTATAAATATGCACAATCATGTGCTATTGACACCCATTTTGCCAATTAGTGGCATATTATTCAATTTTGAATAGTTTTTTTCAACTTATTTTGCTCATTCACTTGATATTTATTCAATATTTAACTATAGTATTTGTATATATAAAAATTATTATAAATAAATTTAGGAGGGATTATTGTGTATAATGTTGCAATAGTTGGGGCTACTGGAAATGTAGGAAGAAAGTTTTTAGAAATCTTAGAAGAAAGAAATTTTCCAGTAAATAATTTATATCTTTTCGCATCAAAAAGATCAGAAGGAATTACTTTACCATTTAAAGGAAAGGACTATGTGGTTGAAGAAACTTGTGAAAAGAATATAAAAAATAAAAAAATAGATTATGCACTATTTTCAGCAGGTGGAGAGGCTAGTAAAGTATTTGCACCTATTTTTGCACAGTATGGGGCTGTAGTAATTGATAATAGTAGTACTTGGAGAATGGATCCTGAGGTACCACTTGTAGTGCCTGAAGTTAATCCAGAAGATATTAAGCTTCATAAAGGAATAATTGCAAATCCAAATTGTTCAACAATTCAAGCAATGCCTATAATGAAAGCATTAAATGATAAATACGGAATTAAGAGAATAGTTTATTCTACATATCAAGCTGTATCTGGTGCTGGTGTCCAAGGTATCAAGGATTTAGAAGATGGCGTTAAAGGAATTGCACCTAAGAAATTCCCTTACCCAATAGCTGGTAATGTATTACCTCATATAGATGTTTTCTTAGAAGATGGCTATACTAAAGAAGAAGAAAAAATGATTAAAGAAACAAGAAAAATACTTCATGAGCCAAATTTAAGAGTAACTGCGACAACTGCTAGAGTTGCTGTACTTAATGCTCACAGTGAAAGTATCAATGTTGAACTTAATTCAGAATTTGATATAAAAGATATCTTTGAATTATTAGGAAACACTCAAGGTGTAACTGTATATGATAATGTTAAGGAATTAAAATATCCAACAGCTCTTGAAATGTCTGGTAAAGATGATGTTTACGTTGGAAGAATCAGAAGAGACTTCAGTGTAGATAACGGATTAAACTTATGGGTTGTTGCTGATAACATAAGAAAAGGAGCAGCTCTTAACGCTATTCAAATCGCAGAAATAATGATTAAAGACAACAAATAGTTTGTAGTAATTAAGTTGGAGGAATCTAAATGTCAATATTTCAAGGCTCAGCTGTAGCTATAGTTACCCCATTTGATGAAAATGGGGTCAATTATGAAAAACTAAGATCACTATTAGAATGGCACGTTCAAGAAGGAACTGATGCTATTGTAATTTGTGGTACTACAGGTGAAGCAACTACAATGACAGAAAAAGAGAAAAAAGAAACTATTAAATTTACAGTTGATGTAATAAATAAGAGGATACCTGTAATCGCAGGTACTGGATCGAATAACACTTCTTCTGCCATATCTATGAGCGAATATGCAGAAAGTGTTGGAGTTTCAGGACTTCTTGTTATTACTCCATATTATAATAAAACATCTCAAAATGGTTTAATAAAGCATTTTAAATCTATAAATGATGCAGTGAAAACTCCTATCGTACTATACAATGTACCAAGTAGGACAGGAGTTAATATTACTCCAGCTACTCTAGTTAAACTTGCTGAATTAAGTAATGTTGTTGCAATAAAAGAAGCTAGTGGAAACATTAGTCAAGTTGCACAAATGAAAGCATTATGCAGAGATACCATAGATATTTATTCTGGGAATGATGATCAAATCATTCCAATAATGTCTCTTGGTGGAATAGGAGTGATATCTGTTTTAGCTAATATAATGCCAAAAAAAGTTCATGATATAGCTTTAAATTGTTTAAATGGTAATTTTAAAAAAGCTTTGGATATTCAATTAGATACTTTATCTTTAGCTAATACTTTGTTTATAGAACCAAATCCAATCCCAGTTAAAACAGCCATGAATCTTATAGGACTAGATGTTGGTCCTTTAAGACTTCCTCTTTGTGAGATGGAACATCACAATGAAGAAATACTAAAAGCTGCTTTGATAGATAATAAATTGATGTAAGGTGATAAGATGATTAAAATAGTATTAAATGGTTGCTCAGGTAAAATGGGTAAGATGATTACAGAGTGCGCTGATAAATTTAAGAACTTAGAGATAGTTGCTGGAATTGATAAATTCCAAACTAATGCTCCGTATCCTATTCTTGAAAGCGTTCAAGATTTAAACATCGAATATGATGTTTTATTAGATTTTTCAAGAGCCGATGCTCTTCATAGTCTTTTAGAAATAACAGAAAAAACTAACAAACCATTAGTAATATGTTCAACTGGTTTTACACAAGAAGATTTAGCCCTAATAGATGAAAAGAGTAATACTCTTAAGCTATTTAGATCAGGCAACATGTCTTTTGGTATTAATTTAATTAATTCTCTTTTAAAGAAAGTAACTCCTCTACTCTATGGAAACTATGATATAGAAATAATAGAAAAGCATCATAATCAAAAAGTGGATGCTCCAAGTGGAACTGCAATTATGCTTGCTGATTCCATAAAAAACTCTATAGAAGATACAACAAAGTATATCTATGGAAGAGAAGGAAATTCCAAAAGAGAAGAAAATGAAATTGGTATACATGCAGTTAGAGGCGGCGGTATCATTGGAGACCACGATGTTATTTTTGCCGGAACTGGTGAAGTAATAGAATTAACTCATAAAGCAATTTCAAGAGAAGTTTTTGCAGTTGGTGCTCTAAAAGCATGTGAATATATGGCTTCTGTGACTAATCCAGGTTTATATGACATGAATGACGTTATAGGAATTGAATAAATTAGTTACTAACCAAAACAAATAACTGTATTCTTGTTTCTAGGAATTTAGATGGCTGATTCAATAATAATGACCATCTAAATTCCACTGAAACACACTACTCAATATATCACTTATTTTTAGTATCTAAGTATTTACATACCATCTCTGTCTATTATTAAATATTCTAATCTGCTATTTATTTTTACTACGAAGATTGTGACTGAATTGTTTAATACGTATTATACCATTCGTTCTACACTTTTTTCTACTATAGCCACCATATCACTTTCAGCTCCGAGACTGAAGTTAAAAAGAATACCTTGTCCTCCTCCAGAACCAATTGCAGAAACAAAAATATCCCTACCGTTCCCTACTACCGTTAGGCTTAGACTTGCTCTATTGCCATTTCTCATAAAATATTTATCATATACCCTAACTGCTACATTGGTATCTCCAGAAGTGTAGTTGCTTTTATCCACTAAATTCATAGTTATTCCACTACCAGCAATATCATTTTCTAAACGATAAAGTACTTTCTCAAATTGACCGCTAATAGTCTTTTCATACTTTGCCATAATGACTCCTCCATAATATTAGTTTAATATTTTACTACCATAATTAATTATAGCATATTTTAAAATATCACATTACTCAACTTTCAAAGAACATTTTTATAATTTACTGCACAAAATCTTCATTTCATGCACATTATCAGATCAATTGGTATATTTTAACAACGTTTAATAGATTATCATATGAAGTATATTTCCTTATCGCTAATAAGTATTGACTAAAAATATGAATAAGTGTATTATAGATAAATACAGTCTGTAATATCTTATTAATAGTACATGGAGGATTAGTATGAAATATACCAAAGCTACTAATTATGCATTACATATAGTTGCATATATGATTAAGTATGATAAAAGAGATAATTTAAGTTTGCAGCCTTTGGCAACCCATTTAAATATTGCGCCGAGTTATTTGTCAAAGATTCTAACACAGTTAGTAAAAGCTGATATAATTCAATCTACTCCTGGTGCAAATGGTGGTTATGTTTTACGTAAAAGCAAAGAAGATATTTCACTTTTAGATGTAATTAGGGCAACAGAAGGAAGTAGCCCTATGTTTACGTGTGAAATGGATGAAAATCATGAATGCAAAATCCAAAAAGCAATGGAAGAAGCAGAGAATATGATGGAAACTTATCTTAAAAATAAGAAACTATTTGAAATTATATAAAAACACCTTAATTTCATAAGTGTTCTTATACTTTAATTATAGATAAATACACTCTGTAATGTATTTGATTGAAGTATTTATATTTTGATTATAAATAGTTTATTACTAATGTTTAATCTAAAATATGATTTATACTAATAATAAAATTATAAAGGAGATGTTTATATGTCAGAATTCTGGGAAAAAAGTTTTGCAGAAAAACAAGCAATGTGGGGCTTTGAGCCATCAAGCACTGCAATTATAGTAGCAGATTACTTTGCTCAAAATAATCTAAAGGATATCTTAATACCAGGTATTGGATATGGAAGAAATGTAAAACCATTTATTGATAATAACATGGAGGTTACAGGAATCGAAATTTCTCAAACGGCAATTAATATAGCAAGGCAAAATGGAATTAATAATAAAATTTATCATGGATCAGTATCAGATATGCCTTTTGAAAATAAACTCTATGATGGTGTAGTTAGCTTTGCACTTATTCATTTGTTAAATGAATATGAAAGAAAAAAGTTTATTAATGATTGCTATAACCATTTAAAACCAGGTGGATATATGATTTTTACGGCTGTTTCAGAAAAAGCTCCAATGTATGGTAATGGTACGAAGCTTGCTGAAAATTATTATGAAACAACATATGGGGTAAAACTGTTTTTCTATAATTCTAAGTCAATACAGAAAGAGTTTGGAAATTATGGTCTTGTAGATTTTGTAGAGATTGATGACATATATAAGGATAATCCAGATAAACCTCCAGTAAACTTTTTAATGATAAAATGCAGAAAAAAGATATAAAGCTGATAAAGTTCTGAGATAAAATCATAGAATATAGATAAAACCTATTATAGGATAATCATATAAGAAAATAAAAAAATAGAACAAATGTTGTTCTATTTTTTTATTCTAAATCTATCCGCTAAATTATAATTTATCTTTAAATTAATCCTTATAACATATTTTTAAAACATCATACTACTCAATTCTCAAAGAACAAGCTTTATTTACCGTTCCCAATCTCAGCTTCACATTATTAGCCTAATTAGAATCATTACAACATGTCCAATTATATAAATAACGAGAAGTCATCTCTTACTTGTACAACTGATAATTGTATTTATTCAGCTATAAGTCCCTTTATTTTTTCGACTATATAATCAGTATTAGTCCAATGAATATAATGACTAGAATTATGCAATGTTTCCTGAGAACTATAGTTTGACCAATTTAATAGTTGTTGCTGAGTTTCTTCCCAACTTTCTCCACTATCGGAGGATATCATAACTAATGGAATATTATAAAGATGCCCATTCTCCACTACTTCCCTAGCATTTTCATTTATATTTTTAATATATTCTAAATTGCTTGTATTGCCCAGATATTTATAATACATAGCTATATCTATCTTCTTTATATCACCTGACAGCGCATTATAACGTAAATTCTCACCAAGCAAAGGGAGTTTAATGCCTAAATTTCCAAGTGCTCTTGCGATTCCTATTACTCTTAATCCAGCACTAAATCGATTTAATATATATGATTTTATCTCAGAGTCATTTGCATAAAATTCTGGACTTCCTCCATCTAGCAAAACAATTCCTTTAACTTCAGCAGGGTATTTTTGTGCAAAGCTGATTACTTCCAAAGAAGCCAACGAATGTCCCACTAATATATAAGGTGATGATTGTCCTGATTTTTCAAGCAGTTCATGTAGCTCCTCAGTTAATACATCGATTGTTCTAGGTACATCAGTTTTTTCACTCCATCCAAATCCTGCCTTGTCAAAACTTATCGTTCTTACATACGGCTGCAGTTTCATTTGTATTCCATAAAAATCCGTAAACGAACTTGGTGTTCCAGATCCTGCTACAAAAACAACTGTATTGCTACCACTTCCTGTAGAATGTATATACATATTATGATTGTTAATATCAAATACTTCTCCATGAGGTGATAGTATATTTGTTTCTTTTTCAACCATTATTCTCTGCCAGACCGCTCCAATTAAGAGAATCATTATGATAAAGATGATAACTTTTTTTATTCTTAATTTTCTTTTACTTATACTTTTTTCAACTCCATCCATATTGTTCTCCTTTGATAAAAATTGAACTATAACATTTGTTAATTGTTTTTCATATCTTATTTGAAATATTCAACAATAAATCGCAGAACTTATCATTTTCGGTATGCTGAGGAAAATGCGCTGAATTCTCAAACCAAATAAATTCTTTATATGGAGCTTCTAATATCTCATAGTATTTTCTTACCAAAACTGATGGGGTAGTATAATCATATCTTCCAGCACAAAAATAAACCGGGATATCTAATTTTCTTACATCGTTAAATAAATTGAACTCATTATTTGTTCCCCATAATTTTTCTGCTGAAAGCTTATTTCCAAACGCATATTTTATTGCATCTAATCCATTGGATTCAGGTGAGAGTAATGATCCTTTAATTACATCATTTATCACATTAACATCATGTTTAAATGGAGAGTATTTCTTTATAATATTTTCCTGCTTTAATGTAGAATTTATAACATCTCTATATGGTGGACTCCCCATACTTTCTAAATCATTTAATGCACTATTATCTAGAAATCTTTATTTCGATTGTAAAATTTCCATTACACATATATTTATTCACCCTATCTACATTAAAGCTCTTTGTTTGTCACTTCCTCATGAATTCTTTGTATTAGTTCTTCTAATTCTAAAATTCCTTCATCACCATTTTTTCTGCTTCGCATAGATATTTTATTCTCAGCTTCTTCCTTTTCTCCAACAACTACGATATAAGGAATTCTTTCATTTCTAGCTTCTCTTATTTTGTAACCTATCTTCTCACTTCTAAAATCTATTTCAACTCTTATTCCAGCTGCACTTAATTCATTCTTAACTTTTACTGAATAATCGCTGTATTTATCTGATATAGGTAATACTTTAACCTGTACTGGTGAAAGCCATGTTGGAAACTTGCCAGCAAAATGTTCTATTAGTATTCCAATAAACCTTTCTATACTTCCAAATACAACTCTATGAATTACTATTGGCCTATGCTTTTCTCCATCACTTCCAATGTACTCTAATTCGAATCTTTGAGGAAGTTGAAAATCTAATTGAATTGTTCCACACTGCCATGTTCTTCCTATACTATCTTCAAGATGGAAATCTATCTTAGGTCCATAAAAAGCTCCATCACCTTCATTTATTTTGTAATCCAAATTTAATTCGTCTAAAGCACCTTTTAATGAACTCTCAGCAAGTTCCCAATCTTCATCACTTCCCATTGAATCTTCTGGTCTTGTAGAAAGTTCAAGATTATATTTAAATCCGAACTTTGAATATACCTTATCAATAAGGTCTATAACGCCTTTAATTTCTGATTTAATTTGACTTGGAAGCATAAATATATGAGCATCATCTTGTGTAAATGCTCTTACTCTCATAAGTCCATGCAATGCCCCTGAAAGTTCATGTCTATGCACTCTTCCAAGCTCACCAACTCTCATTGGGAAATCTCTATATGAGTGAGGCTCAGATTTATATATAAGCATTCCACCTGGACAGTTCATTGGCTTTAGAGCAAATTCTTCTTCATCAATCATTGAAGTATACATATTTTCTTTATAATGATACCAATGGCCTGAAGTTTCCCATAACTTTTTATTAAGCATTATTGGTGTTTCTATTTCTACATAACCTGCTGCATAATGAAGATCTCTCCAAAAATCAATTAAAGTATTTTTTATGACTACTCCTTTAGGAAGCATAAATGGAAACCCTGGTCCTTCATCTGCAAAAGTGAATAATTTTAATTCTTTTCCTAATTTTCTATGATCTCTCTTTTTAGCTTCTTCTAAATTATGCAGATGAGTTTCTAATAAAGTTTTATTTGAAAATGCCACTCCATATACCCTTTGAAGCATCTTATTTTTTTCATTTCCTCTCCAATACGCACCTGCAACACTTATTAATTTAAAAGCTTTTACATATTTTGTAGAAGGAATATGAGGCCCTCTGCAAAGGTCAGTATAATCTCCCTGTTTATATAAAGTTATTTTTTCACCTTCTGGAAGATCTGAGATTAACTCTACTTTATATCTTTCTCCTTTTTCCTCCATTAGCCTTATTGCTTCTTCTCTTGAAACATCCATTCTCTCAAAACTTAAATTTTCACTTATTATTTTGTTCATTTCTGCTTCTATTTTAACTAAGTCTTCTGCTGTTAAAGAATTTTCCATATCAAAATCATAATAAAAACCATTTTCTATTGATGGGCCTATAGCAAGTGTTGCATTTTTATAAAGTCTTTTTACTGCTTGAGCCATAATATGAGAAGTAGAATGTCTTATTACTTCAATTGCTTTTTCATCATCATATGTTAAAATATTCACCTCATCATTATCTTTTAGTTTGGAGCTTAAATCCACTATGGTTCCATTTACTTCCCCCACTATAGCAGCTTTAACTAAATTTTTGCTGATTAATCCTGCAAGGTCATAAATGCTAGAGTCTTCAGGAATTTCTTTTATTGATCCATCTTTAAGTCTTATATTTATCATAACTTTTTACCTCCTTTTTTCTAAACCAATTTGCGTTTCTATATAAATATTCTTAATTTTTTGTACAAAAAAAGCACTCCTCCCAAGCCTTGGGACGAATGCATAATATCCGTGGTTCCACCCAAATTGAATTTATAATAACTCAATTCATCTCTATAATTTTTAACGATTTTCACCGATGGCATTTCACAAAATTTTGCTAATAAGCCATAGCTCCAGGGTAGTTTTTCTTATAGTCATATTTAGGAATGCTTACAATCGGTGACACTCCCTCCCTGAAAACTGTAGTCTATAATACTTTTCCCTTTCATTGCCCATCTAATATTTATTTTTTAAAAGTTACGTGCACTTTACTCTTATTAAGAATAAATATTACCACTTTTTTATCCTTTTGTAAATATCTTTATTTTATTTCAATTTCATGGGCCCGTTATCTTTTATTTCTGTAATTTTTTAATTTGTTCTTTAGGCCAATAAATTATATATGCAGCCATTTATCATTATTCCACTAAATTTATCGTTATCCCTTGGTAAATCATAATGCGACTGCCAATATAAAACTATTATATTTTTAAAGAAGATAATTGTTATTAATCACTGCATCAAAAAATTATATTAGGCAGATTATAGACATAATCCCACTTCAAAATTATTTTTTCATATACCTAATTCTTGTATTAATCTTTTAAATGTATCATAAGCTAGTTTTGGTGAATAATCATCACGCATAATTCCGTATTGATGGAAAAGGTCTTCTTTAGAACTATCTGCATCTCTAAGCCCGAAGAGTTCATAATGAGAAATATTAAGTTCATTTCGTAGATTATAGACTGTGCTAATAATTGTTTCAAGAGCCTCAGTTTGACGCTCATAAGTTCTTTCTATGTTCGCAACGGGATTCTTTCCTGTAGGCCATCCGTTTTCTGTAACTCGTATAGGGACTGAAGTAGGTATCCCTGCTGTAATAAGATTTTTTTCTCTTAAATTGCGGAGTATTTTTTCTACAGCTAAAGGTATCTCATTTAAATCTAGAGGTTTATCTTCAAATACGTCTACATAAAAGTTGTGTCCAACAAAATCAACTGAATCACTAAATTTCTTTCCTCCAACCTTTGCGAGATTTTCCCAAAAAATATCTATCGCTGCAGGACCTTCAGGTACAGATCCAAATCCAATTCTTATTGGCAAATTTCTTTTTTGTGCTTCTTTTTTTGCTGTAATTACTCCTTTTACTAGTGCAGCTATTATATAAGGTTTTGAGCCTTCCATAAACGACAAATTAGGTTCATTTGTGATTTGAATTGAAGCTAAATACGAACCATATCTGTCAATAACTTTTCTAATAAATCCAAGCCAATTCTCAAACTCTATTTCAATTTCTTTCTGCTGAGTCCAATCCCCACACCCTATAACCAAATCTCCTAATAAACCATTATCACGATAATAGTCAGCATTGGATAACATTTTTGATTCCCATTCCTTTGTATAAATCAAATAACTTCTAGTAAATAACTTTTTAGATTCGGCTCGAAGATCTCTGAGAGCAATTTCAATTTTTTCGTAATTATCTTCAGGCCCGACAGCCAAACCAAAAGGCGTACCTGCCAAACTTAGTGGATAAATTCCAAATATTAATCCTGATAAAATCATATAAGTCACCTCTTCTTTTCTATTTTCAATATAAATTATATACTCATCACTATAGTTTCCATCAATGATTAATTTATTTATAACTTTCTATTTTATCTTATTGTCTTATAACTACTGTTATTATTCAAAATACTGCGGCACCAGTAATTTTATAACTATAATATAAATCATAAATGTCACAGATTTCAAATCACAAAGAATAGATTTTTATAATAAGTTACAAATTTAATAACTTGTAATCAGATATGTCCTATGATACAATAAAGCTACAAATTACAAAAAGTAATTTTTGTAACCAAATGAATTACATAACCATCATAAGAGGAGGAAATATAAATATGGAAAAGATTAGAGATTTAATACAGGTTGATCTAACTAAGTGTACTATGTGTGGTAGTTGTTCCAAAGTCTGTCCAACTGGTGTTATAGGTATAGACGAAAATGGACCGAAAGTAGTAGGACAATTTTGTATTTCGTGTGGTCACTGTGTGGCTGTTTGTCACTGTGCAGCATTTGATAATATAAAAACCCCTTTAGCAAATCAAGTAGCACTAGAAAAAACACCGGTTCTTGACGAAGATACTGCTGCACGCTTTCTTCGCAGCAGACGTTCTATTAGAGAGTTTCAAAATAAACCAATTCCTAGAGAAAAGATTGAAAAGCTTTTAGATATGGCAAGATTTGCGCCAACAAGTGGTAATTCACAAGGTATTTCTTATCATGTCATCGATAATGTGGACACGCTCCGTAAAATCACATCAGTTGCTATTGATTGGTTGGAAGAGGCATTGAAAAATCCACCTTATGCCGGCTCACCATATGAGGCACCATTTTCTGCGCATGTAACCCACTATCGTGAAACTGGTGAGGATGTTGTATTACGTAATGCTCCTTGTTTAGTAATACCAATAGTTAATAAAAATGCTTCACCAACTGCTCATGACAGCACGCTCTTTTCACTAGCTTATACTGAGCTTTACGCGACTTCAATGGGGCTTGGAACTTGCATTACCGGATTTTTTGACGCTTGTGCTGCTTCTGGCTATAAACCATTGCTTGACATTTTGAATTTGCCAGAAGATATGAAAGTTACAGGAGGATTGATGGTTGGTTTTCCGAAGTACACGTATAAACGTTTAGTAGATAGAAATCCATTGAAAGTTACTTGGGGGAAATAATACAAGCTACATTGCTTTATAATTTTATATATATGTTACAATGCACAATGATCAATCTAATTAAAATTCTTACAGAATTTTTCACATTAATAACGAAGAGTTATTTTTGCACAATATATATTTTTACTGTGATTTAGATAATTATATACGAAATGGCCGACTTATTGTCGGCCATTTCTTGTGTAAAGTATTTATTTATTAGAATTCTTGAGTCCCTTTATTAGAAGATTTACAACGGATTTTATGTTTTGTTTTCGGTCAGGATCTTCGAATGAGTTTGGATGAATAAAAACTCTGGTTGCAAGATATACAGCTTTCGCCTCTTGATAAGGAGATCCTGTAAAAAATATACCTTCTGTAATTCCTTGTACGATAATCTTCTCAATACTATTAATACCCTCTTCTATGCCCTTTTCTATTACCTCCATTGAGCTCTTAGCTAGTTTTATATAATTTGCAAACATTTCTGGCTCATTAATGGCACTGCGATGTTTAGCTTCAACAAAGCTTTCGAGTAATTTACTAAGTTTAACACTTCTTTTAATGTATCATTTGACGGAGCATGCAAATGCGTAAGCCAACGCTCGGTAACAGCATTCAATAAAGCTGTTTTTCCATTATAATATCTATAAATAGCAGCGTGGCTTACTTTTAATGATTTTGCCACGTCAGTGATATTCGCTTTATCTGGTCCGAAACGGCGAATTACTTCTTCTGTTGCATTAAGGATCATTTCTTTATCTAACGATATTTTTTCCAAATTTATCACCCCCTGCTATTTCCTATAAATATTTACATATGTTTATATTTTTCTTTTTACATAGTTTTCTATAAAAATAAATTTTTAAATATATATTCATTTAAAAATTTATTTCTATAAACAAAGTTACATATAAATGTTTAAACCTATTTTAATTTGTAAATATACTTAAAGAAAAATATGAAAGCACCCGCTAAAATGAGCAGATGCTTTCATTTCCATATCTGTACAATTATTTTTTAACCTTAATTATTCTTTAATATAAGAGCAACAGTAATCTGCTACTTCTTTTATTACTAAACTAAATTTAGAATTGGCTGGTACTGTAAAAGTATCGCCTTCTTTATATGTAACAAATTTATCTGAGTCAGGTAATTTGACATCCATTGATCCACCAAGAATCTCCATGATTTCTTTATCACCGGTGCCAAATTCATAATCCCCTGGTAACATTATACCTAAAGTTTTTCTTTCACCATCTTCAAATATAATTGTTCTGCTAGTTACCTTTCCTTCAAAATATACATTTGCTTTTTTAACTGCTGTCACGTTTTTAAATTCACTCATTTTTATGCCCCCTGTTTATTGTATTTATATTTAAAATATCTTTAAGGATAAAATATTTTATTAACGTAAAGATATTCTAATTAACAACATTTGAATTTCGTTTTTAAAAAATTTTCTAACCTATCAAATGCTTCCTTAAGAATTTCATCACTATAACAATATGATATTCTCATATAGCCTTCTCCTAATTCTCCAAAAGCTGTTCCAGGTACACAAGCCAGTTTCCCTTCATTTAATAATTTTTCACAGAATTCCTCTGATGACATATTAAACTTCTTTATTGATGGAAAAATGTAAAACGCTCCTTTTGGTTCTGCAACTTCTAAATTAAGTGCCTTTAGCCTACTCATGCAATAATCTTTTCTTCTTTCAAAAGTTTTTCGCATCTCTTCAACATCATCCAAAGATTTTTGCAGACCTTCTAATACTCCATATTGAGCTATTGATGGAGCGCATGAAACGCCATATTGATGAACCTTCATAATTTCTTTCATATACTTTTCCGGACATGCTACATAACCAATTCTAAGGCCTGTCATCGAAAATATTTTAGAAAACCCGCTTACATAAATGACCTTATCTTTTATCTCCTTATCTTGTGCTACAGAATAGTATTCATCAAAAATAATAGCTGAGTACATTTCATCAGTAACTACTATAATATCCTTTTCCTTAATAAGCTCTATAAGAGAATCTCTTTCCTCTTTAGACAAAATTGCTCCTGTAGGGTTTGAAGGAAAAGATAGCATTAAGACTTTTATATTTTCCGTTTCTAGCTTATTTCTAATTGCATCTATATCTAAACTAAAATCATCTTTTAACGGATAAGTTATGATATCCCCTTTTATCATTATAGAAATATTTTCATAAGCAGGATACGCAGGTCCTGGCAATAATATTTTATCTCCTTGATTCATTATAGCAAATAATACTGAATATAAACCTTCACTGCCACCAACTGTTATACATATTTCATCTTTATCATAATCTATATCAAAGTTCTTTAAATATCTGCATATTTCTTCTCTAAGTTCATCTACACCTGCATTTGATGTATAAACTGTCTTATTTGTATTTATAGCATTAATCATCGCTTCTGATATGTGCTTTGGCACCGGAAAGTCAGGCTGACCAATAGTAAGTGAAATTGCACCCTCTACCTTTTTAACCTTTTCAGCAAATCTCCTTATTCCGGAAATCTGAATTTTTTCAACTTGTTTATTCATAATTAATAAGCCCCCTATTATTTGCAATATACACTTATTTTACAACAATACCTAAGTTGTTTCAAACTATTTGTATTTTTTTGATTATTACTCTTTTAATTGGGTTAAATCTTTATTATAATAAGGATGATTGCGAAAATAATGGAAAGGGTGATATAATGTCATATAATTTAACAGATCCTTATGAAATTGCAAGATTTATTAAGGAATCAAAAAAATCAACTCCAGTAAAAGTTTATGTAAATGGAGATTTGAGCAATGCTGAAATGAATGATGTAGAATGGTATGGTTCTAACGGATTTTATATACTAATGGGAGAATCTGATTCTATAACTAAAATAGTATTAGATAATAAACATCTTATTAAACACTTTAGAATAGAAAATGATAGAAGAAATTCTGCTATTCCAATGCTAGATTTACTTGAAGTAGATGCTAGAATTGAACCAGGCGCTATTATCAGAGATAAGGTTACTATCGGTAAGAATGCTGTTATTATGATGGGAGCAGTAATTAATATTGGTGCTGAAATTGGCGATGGAACTATGGTTGATATGAATGCTGTAGTTGGAGCTCGTGGACAATTAGGTAAAAACGTTCATTTAGGTGCTGGCGCTGTTGTTGCTGGTGTTTTAGAACCACCAAGTAAAGATCCTTGCATGATAGGTGATAATGCTTTAATTGGAGCAAATGCAGTAATTCTTGAAGGAGTTAAAATAGGTGCAGGTAGTGTTGTTGCTGCTGGTTCAGTAGTTACTCAAGATGTTCCTGCTAATGTTGTTGTTGCTGGTTCACCTGCTAAAATAATTAAAGAAGTAGATGATAAGACAAAAGATAAAACTCAGATTTTGGATGACTTAAGAAAATAAAATTTATCAATTTGACTTACATACAAAAATACTAACAGCAAAAAAGGTTTCAATAAGTTTTATCTTATTGGAACCTTTAACTTTATCTTTAATTTTAAAATAATAATGTAATAAATAATCTTAAATATTAATATTTCTTAAGATTAAACTGCACCTTCTTCTCCGGTGATTTCTTCTTTATGTGCTCTTTCCATTTTGGAGATTGACACTTCGTATGCAACCTTTTTAACAACTTCACTATCTGATACCTTTTTTTGATATTCTCTGCTTTGAAGTCTTCCCCAAACTTTAATATTATCCCCAACATTTAAAGTTTGACAGAATCTTGAGTTTCTTCCCCATGCAATTGTTGGAATATAATCTGATTTGTTATATGCTCTATTTACAGCTAATAGCACATCAGCAATTTCACGGCCAAAAGGTGTTGTTCTATAAATAGGTTCCTTACAAATATATCCATCTAAGAAGATTTCATTAGGATTTTTACTTCTCTCTAAGCATGGTTCAATATTTCTCGCAAATACAGTAAGTATAAGTTTATTAGATCCATCTATAAATTTATTATAAGATCTAAGTTGTCCTTCTACAATTACGTCAGTACCCACTTCTAATTTTACATCGCTTAATAATCTTTCTGAAACAGTAATATTTAATGTATCCACTGAATCACTTAATCTCATTACATCTAAATCAAAAGTGTAGAACCCCTCCCCATACATTTCATGGCTAAACTCTAATCCAGATGTTACCTTGCCCTCAAGGTAAATTTTGTTATTTAACATTAAATTATCCATTGTAATCCCTCTCTCCATCGGAAATTATTTTATTTTGTGTAATATATGCTCCCATTAGCATATATTACCATTATAATACAGAAACTAGTTATTTTTCAATAAATATTAATTTTTTTTATCCTATTACTAACTGCCTCTAATAAATCACCATCTTAAATATAGTGGTAAGTGGCACTAAGTTCCTGGATATTGCGCCTAGCGGGTATAAGTCCAACTAAGATTCAGCTCTAGCCTAATCAAGTTTCACTTTATGTTGAATCCCTTGATTGTCCACTGTATAGTTATCAGAATAAATCATTTCACCTACACTTTTAAATTCATAACCTTTATCTTTTAATTCTTTTATAATCCTATCTAAATTTTCAGGGGTATTTTTTGCATTATGAAATAGAACAATTGAACCTGGCTTAACACCTTTAATTACCCTGTTATACTCCGTTTCAGCTGATAACTCCTTCCAATCAACAGAATCAACATTCCATTGGATAGCCATATATCCTAAGTTTCTCACCTTAGCAAAAGCATCTTTATTGTAATCCCCACTTGGGAATCTAAATAATTTAGGTCTTTCGCCTGTATATTTCTCAATAATATCATTAGTTTTATCTATTTCTGTCTTCATCCTATCTACCCCTATTTTTATAAAACTAGGATGAATATAACTATGATTGCCTATTTCATGCCCCCCTTCTTTTATTGCTTTTAATTTATTTATATTATCTTCACTGGTATTAACCCATCCTCCCATTATGAAGAATGTTCCTTTTACATTATATTTTTTTAATATGTCTAATATTACATTAACATTATCTTTTTCAACCCAATTTATATCAAATGTCAAGCTAACTACCTTCTCATCAGTGTCAACACAATAAATAGGTGACTCCTCTTGAGTTTTTGCCATGACATGTGTATCTTTATTGATTCCAATTGATATAAAAACCAAAAAAATAATTAATATTATATCAATTCCTATTCTCTTCTTCTTCCATACCACTTTCCTAACCCCTTTAACTTTATATTTCTTATATAAACTATTTTATTCAGATTTTACTCATTTATACCACTACATAGATTTACATTTATAAATTATCTTTGACTTTTTTATTCACTTAAAAATTTTTTGTGTTATAATAAAAATATATTTTCAGAGGTTATGGAGGTAATTATGTACGAAAGTTCATCAGAATTAGCAGAAAATAAATTACTTATGTTATATGTTTTAAAGTCGATAAAAAATCCAATATCAAATAATCAGCTTACTGAAATAATTCTTGAAAATAACTTTATCAATTATTTTACATTTCAACAATATTTATCTGAGCTTGAAGAATCAAATTTCGTAGAATATCATGAAGTTAACGATAAGAAATTATTGATATTAACAAAAAAAGGAGATAATGTTCTCTCTTTGTTTAAAGACAGAATATCCCCTTCAAAAATTTCAATAACAAATGAGTATATTAAAGAAAAAATAGAATCAATTAAAAGAGAACTAACTATACATGCAGATTATACTCTTGGTTCCAATGATAGCTTTATAGTCGACTTAAAAGCAATTGAAAACGAATCTTTATTAATGGAATTAAAATTGTCAGTTCCTTCAAAAAATCAAGCCACTTTAATTTGCAATAGGTGGAAGGAAAATCCTTCAGATATCTATACTAATATAATTAATTTACTTATTAGTTAATTGTGATAGTATACTATCATGCGACAAAGTCATACTATTAGGTTCAGACCCTATAGGTATGGCTTTTACATTTTTACTCTTGAGATTTATTATATTCAATAGTCCATTTAGATAGTCTCCTACGAATAAATTATCTCCATCTTTAACAATACCCCTTGGCATTCCTCCAACAATTAATCTATTTTCTTCTTTTAGATCAACTAAATTAACAATACTAATAGACCCACCACATAAATTTGAAACATAAAGATAATTTCCTTCCTCGAATAAATCTACTGGTGAGAATCCTACTGTAACTTTATTAATTAATTCTAAAGTTTTCAATTCTATAATACCTATACTTCCGTTTTTATCGTGACCAAGATAACTCATGCATACATATAAGTATTTCCTATTTTTTGATATGTTTATTTTTATTGGTGTACTCTCTACTCGGATTCTTTTTATTTCTTTATTATTTATATAATCAATTACAGAAATGCTGTCATCCCCCATATTACTAACAAAAATAATACTTTTTTCTTTAATTAATGTAACATTATGTGGAAACCTACCTGTAGGAATCTCGAAATTAACTCTTTCATTCATTAAATCATATGTTATGAGCGAATTTGATTCTCCACATGAAACATATGCTATATCATCATTGGCAGCTACATCATTTGGGTGAGCACCTATATATAGATTATTTTCTTCTTTGAACGCATTATAATCAACTAATGAAATGCTATTATTATAGTTGTTAGCTACCAAGATTTTATCTTTATATAGTGATAATCCATGAGGACCAAATGGACTTTCACCAATAGATAAAACCATACTTTGAGTTTTTAAATTCTCAGTATTTATCTTGTTTAAACTATCTGAACCAGTGCTACATAAAATAAGATAACTCATTCCATTTTCCTCCTTATAAGATAATCACTCTGTTACCTCTAATATATTCTAGAAGTACATTATTGGCACAACTAATTAATTGTAATCTCTTTATTTCTTGACAGATTTCTTGTATAATAAAGCAAACTCGACTCATAGTATACAAGTCGTGCAAAAAAATAATAAAGGAGTGTTTCTAATGTTTTCATATAAGACATCAGGTGTTTGTTCAAGTACAATTAATCTTGAAATTAAAAATAATATTGTTGAGGATGTAGAATTTATCGGCGGATGTTCAGGGAATCTTCTAGGTATAGGCCATCTAGTAAAGGGTATGCCAGTTGATGACGTGATCGAAAAATTAAAAGGAATTGATTGTAGGAACAGAGGTACATCTTGTCCTGATCAGTTATCTAAAGCTCTATTGTCTTGGAAAGAAAAAAGTATATAAATAAACTATCTAATAATTTATTTATAAAAAAGGTTGTAACAATTGTTTAGCCCTATAATTCTTAGGACTAAACAATTTGGTACAACCTCTTTTAATAATATAATTATAGTTATACTTTCAATAAATGCCATACCAGAACTAAGCAACATACTTTTGTTCCAGTCGAGATATTTTTCAAAGTTTAAGTTTAAGTCTTAATTAGTTTATCTATATAAAAATATACACTCTATTGTAGATAGTATTCTCTCTCTCCTGATAACAGCGATAAGGTATTTGTCACCTCTTCTATAACATCTTTGTAGCTCAAATAAATATTAATATTTATATTATTATAATCTTCACTTAGTTCATTTATTTTTCCATATAAATATTTCCCTTTATCCATGAGATTTTTCATTATAGTACTATTATCTCTAGGAACATACCCTATAACATACCCTTCTGTAGTTATAACCTGTATATCATTTTGATCATGCTGATTATTATATTCTCTAGTTAAATGGAAATAAACAATATCCTCTTCAAGTAATTTATTATAAATTTCACTCATATCCACATATATAGTTCCAGCAATATTTAAATTAATTAAATATATATCTTTAACATGAATATCTATGTGCATATTTTCATTTACCCCAACATATCTCTTTTCTTTTTCACTACTTTCAATTAACAGTGAATTAAGAGATCTTCTTACATGTGCAACCATCTCTGAGCTGATTGCATCGTTTATAATTTCTTCATCATCAGAATCAAATTCACTTCTAAATCTTTGAAGATTTACTGCAGCCTGTATTCTTGTTTCAATTAACGGCGACCTTAATGCTTGAAGATTTAATTCCTTATACTTTTCTGGAAATTCTTCGTATTGCGAATATTTTATTATAATAAATACACATATCTGGGCTATATCATCATAAGCCAAAGTCTCTATTTTTAATTCATCCTGTCCTCTGAAAATTTGATCCATAGGCAATTTTTGTAGTGCTAAGTCAAATGCACATTTTTTTATTGCTTTACTTCCAACTGAAAATGCATATTTATATAATAATGCATTCGTACAATCTCTTTTTAAGATTATTTCATATTCCCTTTTTTTCAACCTGTATTTTGTCTTTTCAGCACAACTGATTAGGACACTGCTTTCTATTTCTATATTTGATACTTCGCTTGCTATTATTTCATGCCATATATTTTTCTTACAAATTCTTTTACATTTTTCAATTATACTTTTATAATCATTATTAAATTTATAGGAAATAGCTTCTTTTTTATTTTTATATTCGTCAATAATTATTGCTTCAATAGAATAAAGAATTGAAATCACAGCATATAATGAATATATTTTCCCATTAATACTATCAATAATATCTAGAAGTTTATTACAAACTTTTATTGAATTTTTTATATCATCTATCCCATAATCAGATAACAAAACACTAAATGATTTTGAGAAAATATCTAATTTTTCTTTATTTAATCCAATATCCTCTAAGTATTTTATTAAATCTAGTGATAACATAGTATATGATAGCAGTTCAGATACTCCTACATTATTTTCACATCCATATTCTATCAGCCATTTTCTAATCTCATCGTTTGTTGGACTAAGGTTCATCACACAAAATACTTTTCCATATCCTCTAGATATTTTTGATATCTGAAATACTTTATCATTACATTCGCCCATATATTCATAAGCATAAATTACATAAAAAAGATAATCGTTATGAATAGAAAAAACGCTTAGTATACTCTCAATATTTTCAATATTACAAACTGTGGAGAGTACTATGGCAAGTTTTATTTCTTCACCATTGCTGCTATTTTTAAGAATTTTACTTATGACTTCTCTCATTTTATCTAAAAGGCCTTCGTTACTATATATTGAGGCCCTAAAAAGCTTAACCAAACTTTCATAATAGTTTATAATTGGATTCAAAGTAATAAAGCCATTTATATTTACAATTTTTTCTTCAAAATTAAGATCATTATATAAAATATCTAGTAGTTCATTTGCCAACCTATTTTTTTCAAAAATTTCCAGAGGACGTATTTTATTAGTAATACTTTTATACTCTCTTATGCCAGCTATTTCGAAGTCTTGATAGCTATATAGTATACCAGGATTTCTATCATGAAACTCTTTTAAATCATAATAGATTGAATTCTTATTCAAAACAAGATCATATACATTTTTCTTAACCATATAACGCTCATTACTCCTTTTCTCTAAATAAATTCAAATTTTATTCTTAAAAATTAATTACATCAGTTTTATATTAATTTTGAAGTTATTATTCTTCTCATATCTCCAATCATATATAAAGATCCACTTATTAAGATCAAGTCTTGTTCTCCTGCTTCTTTAAGTACAATAGAAAATGCCTCTTCATAGTTCTCAATCGCAATAGTATTAGGATTATAATTTAATATCTCTTTTTTTAAATCTTCACTAAGTTCTGCTCTTTCACTATGAGGTGTTAGTGCATAAACTTTCTCTGCAATCGGGGTTATTACCTCTATCATCTCTTTAACTTGCTTATCAGCTAAAATTCCTAACAGTAAATATATTTTATTGAATTTAAAATATTTACTAATATTTTTTCTAAGTGCTTTAATTCCATCTATATTATGCGCTCCGTCAATTACAATCGAAGGCTTTTTACTTAGTACTTCAAGTCGTCCTATCCATTTAACATCTTCAAGTGATTTTTCAATTATATTTCTATCTATTTCTATTTTTTCTTCATCACATAATACTTCTATGGTATTTATAGCTACTGCTAAATTTAATATTTGATGTTCACCAAGTAGTGGAAAATTAATATTATAAGTATTTCTTTCTGTTTCAACTTCCACAATTTGATTGAAATCTTCATAATTTATATCTATTAACTTTCCACTTTCTTTAATAACATTAAACACTTTAGAGTTTTTTTCCCTCGCTACTCTAGAAACTACTTCTTCTACTTCTTGTTCTTGAGGATATAGTATTACAGGCTTATTCTCTTTAATTATTCCAGCCTTTTCTTTGGCTATATCCTTTAAATTATTCCCTAATATATTTGTATGATCAAAACTTATTGAGGTTATTACAGATACTATCGGAGTTAATACATTAGTTGAATCGAGACGACCACCAAGACCTACCTCAATTACACCATAATCAACTTCTTCTTTATAAAAATGTAAAAACATAAGTGCAGTAATTATTTCAAATTCTGTTGGATGCTCATAACCTTCTTCAACAACTTTATCTATAGCTCTTTTAACTTCTTCTAATAATTTTACTAAGACACTTTTATTAATATTCTCTCCATTAATCTGAATTCTTTCCTCAAATTCTTGTAAATAAGGTGATGTATACATTCCGACCTTATATCCAAACCCTCTAAGCATTTTGCTTATCATTGCAGTTGTAGATCCTTTACCATTAGTTCCTGCTATATGTATTAGCTTTAGTTTTTTTTGGGGATTTCCAAGTAATTCAAGAATTCTCAAGGTTCTTTCTAGTCCATAATTCGAACCAAACCTTCCAACACTTGTTATGTAATTCATTGCTTCATTATACGTCATACTCATTTCTATTACCTCTTCGTCTTTTCTATACTGTTTTAAATCAAGTTTATACAATTATTATGTATTACTTTACATTATATATCAATTATAGGTAAAAAACTAATAATAAAAAATTTAAGTAGGAACTCTAAGATAAAGCTCCCACCTAATTTTTAATTATGAACGCTGATATTATTCTTTTTATATAATTATAGTATTTAAGATCGATTCTTAAGTTTACTAATCTCTCCACACACTAAAGATACTAGAATGCTACTTAATAAAATTGATATTATTATCAATACGGAATTCGTAACTGAAATCTCAATTTCCCAAAATAGTAGTAGAAGCTTTAATCCTGTAAACATTAAAATGCATCCAACTCCATATTTCATAAACTTAAACATATTATTCATTCTTTCTAATATATAGTACATGCTTCTTAGTCCTAATATAGCAAAAATATTAGATGTGTAAACTATAAAAGTATCTGTAGTTATTGAAAAGATAGCTGGTATTGAATCTATTGCAAATATAATATCTGAAAACTCTATTATTAATAGTACTACAAGTAGAGGGGTTGCATGAAGAGTTCTATTTTGCTTTACGAAAAATTTGTTCCCATGTAAAGTATTTGTTATTGGAATTACTTTCCTCAAAATTTTCACAGCAAAGTTATCGTGAAATTGTATGTTTTCATCTTCTCTTATAAATATTTTTATCCCACTAAGTAATAATATTATACCAAATACAGAAAGCAAGAAGCTAAATTTACTAACAATTGCTACACCAAGTAAAATAAATAACAGCCTTAATACCATTGCTCCGATAACACCATATAGCAGTACCCGTTCTTGATATTCTGGTCTTATCCTAAAGCTTGAAAATATCATTAAAAATAAAAATAAATTATCTAAACTTAACGACATTTCTACTATGTAACCCCCAAAATATTCAATAGCAGATTTCTCACCTCGTGTATAATATACAATAATATTAAATAATATAGATAAGGATATCCAAAAAATCAAGTTAACTAAGTGCTTTTTATCTTTCAATTTTAAACCCTCCACATAATATTTATAAATTATATATATTAATTTTTATTCTGTTATATCCGTAATAATTATAAATTTAAAAATTATTTTTTTTTGTGAATCTTAGGCTGATATTAATGGATAAGTGTTGTATTTGTTTAATGTTTAAACAAATAACAAAAAAAGATACCGCCAAATATAATATTTGGCAATACCTCTAATTATCTCTTAATCTAAAGCTTTTATTCTTGCTTCAACAGCTTCTAACATTTCTACATATTTTACTCTCTTTTCTTTTTCTGCATCTATTACTGCTGCTGGTGCTTTTGCAACAAATCCTTGATTTCCTAGCTTTTTATCTATTCTATCAATTTCGCCTTCTAATTTCTTTAACTCTTTATTTAATCTATCTAATTCTTTTTCTTTATCAACTAAGTCAAGTAACGGCATAAATAATTCTCCACCCTTAACAACTAGAGATACAGCATTTGCTGGAACATTAGCTTTGTCCGCTATAAATTCAACTTCTGAAGCTGACGCTAATTTTTCAATATATGCAGAACCTGCATTAAATGCTTTCTTAGCATCTTCTGCTATATAGCAGATTACTTTAGCTTTTCTTGAAGGTGGTACATTCATTTCAGCTCTTACATTTCTTAAGCCTTTTATAGCTTCAATTACAAAAGCCATATCATTTTCAGCTTCTTTATTAACTAACGCTTCATCAAATACAGGCCAAGCTGAAGTTGTTATTGTTTCTTCATCACTTAAGTGAGTGAATATTTCTTCTGTTATAAATGGCATAGCTGGGTGTAATAATTTTAATCCTGTAATTAAAACAGTGTTTAATACATTATAAACTATTCCCTTAGCTTTTTCATCATCACCATAGAATACTGGCTTAACAAGTTCTATATACCAATCACAGAATTCAGTCCACATGAAATCATAAACCTTCTGCATTGCAATTCCAAGTTCATATTTTTCCATATTTTCTGTAACTTCTTTAATTAAAGTATTCATCTCTGATAATATCCACTTATCTGCTAAAGAATATTCCTTGCAGTCTTTGTATTTGTTCATTACATCCTTATCAAGATTCATCATGACAAATCTTGAAGCATTCCAAATTTTATTAGCAAAGTTTCTTGAAGATTCAACTCTTTCTGGATAATATCTCATGTCATTACCAGGAGCATTACCAGTTGCTATCATAAATCTTAAGGCATCAGCTCCATAAGTGTCTATAACTTCTAATGGATCAACACCATTTCCTAAAGATTTACTCATTTTTCTTCCTTGTGAATCTCTTATAAGACCATGAATAAGAACAGTATCAAATGGAGTTTCACCCATACAATGAATTCCTGAGAATATCATTCTTGCAACCCAGAAGAATATAATATCATGCCCAGTAACTAGTGTACTTGTTGGATAGAAATATTCTAAGTCTTCTGTATTATTTGGCCAGCCAAGTGTTGAAAATGGCCATAATGCAGAAGAAAACCATGTATCAAGAACATCATTATCTTGCTTTAAATTAGTACTTCCACATTTTGTACATGCTTTTGGTGCATCCTCAAGTACCATCATTTCACCGCAATCTTGACAGTAATAAACAGGAATTCTATGTCCCCACCATAATTGTCTTGATATACACCAATCTTGAATGTTTTCCATCCAATTGTAATATATCTTATCAAATCTTTCAGGAACAAACTTAGTTTTTCCATTCTTAACTACTTCTATCGCTGGCTTAGCCAGATCTTCCATCTTAACATACCATTGCTTAGATATTATTGGTTCTACAGTAGTTCCACATCTATCGTGTGTACCAACGTTATGAGCATGATCTTTAACCTTAACTAAAAGTCCTAACTCTTCTAAATCTTTAACAATAGCTTTTCTCGCTTCATATCTATCTAATCCTTGGTATTTTCCACCAAAGTGATTTATGATACCTTGATCATCCATAACTCTTATAATTTCAAGGTTATGTCTTTTTCCAACTTCAAAGTCATTAGGATCATGTGCAGGAGTCATTTTAACAGCACCAGTTCCAAATTCTAAATCAACATAGTCATCTCCAACTATAGGAATTTCTCTATTTACTAATGGTAATATTACTGTTTTACCAATAAGATGCTTATATCTTTCATCATTAGGATTTACAGCTACACCGCTATCTCCAAGTAATGTTTCAGGTCTTGTTGTAGCAATTTCAAGGAAACCACTGCCATCAGCTAATGGGTAGTTAATGTGCCAGAAGTGCCCTGCTTGTTCCTCATATTCAATTTCTGCATCTGATAACGCAGTTTGACAATGAGTACACCAGTTAGTAATTCTATTTCCTTGATAAATTAAGCCTTCATTATATAACTTAACAAATACATGCTTTACAGCTGCACTAAGATTTTCATCCATTGTAAATGCTTCCCTTGTAAAGTCAGCTGATACCCCAAGTCTTTTAACTTGATTTCTTATGGTAGCTCTATACTTATCGCTCCATTCCCAAACTTTTTCAAGGAATGCTTCTCTTCCCATTTCTTTTTTATCGTAGCCTTGTTCAGCTAGCATGTTTGCAACCCTAACTTCAGTTGCAATAGATGCATGGTCTTCACCTGGCAGCCATAATGCTGCATAACCTTGCATTCTCTTAAATCTTATAAGCATATCTTGAAGCGTGTCATCAAAGGCATGCCCTAAGTGAAGCTGACCTGTTATATTTGGTGGTGGCATAACTATTGTATATGGCTTTTTACTTTTATCAACTACTGGTGTAAAATAGCCTTTTTCTTCCCAATTCTTATAAATCCTATCTTCAAATTCTTTAGGATCATAGGTTGTTGATATATTTTTCATTTCTTCTGACATTTTCATTCCTCCAAACTTAGTTCAGTTAACATTTGTAAAAATATCTCCAAGGAGTTTAAATTAAACTTTCCTTTTTAGGTTTATTAATTTTACTTTTGAAATATGGAAACCCGACTCACATTCATTCGCTGGGGGCTTTCGAATAACCAAATCAAAGCTGCCCATAAGGAAAGTTCGAAGAATAAAATACAAAATTTTGATTCTCACTTTCGAATTCTCAATGCAAAAAAAGCCTTCGTCACAAAAAAGGACGAAAGCTCGCGGTACCACCTTTATTTCCACAAAAACAATTATAACATGTCTTAATGGACTCTTAATTCAAATAACGATTCAGATAAACCGTCTTTAGCTACTACTATTTCACTAAAGAAGCTCAAAAGCTACCTTCAAAATTTCTTGCATAAGGGTTTTCAGCTACTCCCTCTCTCTTGCTAGTCTTTTCTAAATCTATGATTTAGCTAAAGAACTGTACTCCTCAATTTTATTTTCTGAGTTTCCTTTAATGCCTTAAAATTTTTACTCCTCTTTTTCAATGCTTTTATATATTAATTTACTTATCATGATATATTATTGTATAAATTTTGTCAATAATAGTTTTTAGATAAATTCTATTATATAATTTATTTACTATTTTATCCGTAAACAGACCAGCTAAAACTCAAAGGACTTTGTTGCAACATTTTTGCAAAATTCGCTGTCATGCTCCACAAATAATAATGTCGGTGAATATTCAAGCAGTAACTGTTCTATCTGCATACGAGAGATAATATCAATAAAATTAAGCGGTTCATCCCAAATATGCAAATGAACTTTCTCACAAAGACTTTTTGCGATTAACACTTTCTTCTTTTGACCCCCACTAAAAGATGACATATCTTTTTCAAATTGAATTCTTGTAAAATCAAGTTTCCTTAAAATTGCTTTAAAAAGACTTTCATCAATATTGTTTTCAAAAGCGTAATCAGTTAAGTTGCCTTTAAGATGCGATGTATCTTGCGATACATACGATATTTTAAGCTCACTTCCTTTTCTGAAAGTACCTGTATATTTTATATCTTCACCACAAATAAGCTTGATAATACTTGACTTGCCTGAACCATTTTTACCTTTAATTGAAATCCTATCCCCTTGCTCAATATTAAAACTAACATCTTTGCAAACAAGGATATTACCATAATAAATTGAAATATTTTCTAGTTCCGCAAGTTTATTTTTATGATAAGCAAGTTGGGAAATTTTTAGGCTGTCGGAGCTTTCAATATTTTTAAGAAGCTTAGACTTCTCTTCAATAGAAGCTTGCTGCCTGTTTTCGATTGACTTGGAACGTTTCATCATTTTAGCAGCCTTGTGACCAACATAACCTTTATCAATCTTAGAGCCTGAATTTGTTGTTCCTTTTTTTGATTTTTCCACTTCATTTGACCAACTGTTTGTTCTCTTGGCAGACTCCGATAAACGATTAATATCTCTTTTAAGTTTTTCATTTTCTGCTAGCTCATATCCATCCTGCCTTTTTTTATTTTCCCACCAACTTGAAAAATTACCTTTTTGTATTTCTATATTTGTCTTATTTATAGAAAGAACATGATCAATGCAATTGTCCAAAAAATATCTATCATGGGAAATCAGAATAAAACCTTTCTTTTTTCTCAAATAATTACTAAGTTTTTTTCTAGCATCAGCATCCAAATGATTTGTGGGTTCATCAATAAGTAGGAATGAATTCTCCTTCAAAAACATAGCAGCAAGCATAGCTTTAGTCTGCTCTCCTTTTGATAGTGTATAAAATTGTCTATATAGAACATCATCGTCTACATCCAATAAGGATAATTCCTTAATTATTTCCCAATCCATTGAATTTGGACTGATTTCTTTTATTATATCTATAGTGAGATTTTCTTGTTCCTGTACCTCATAAGGAAAATATTCAAAAGTTACATTAGCTGAAATATTTCCCCTATATTCATACTTTCCAAGTAAAAGGTTAAGAAATGTAGTTTTTCCTCGTCCATTTCTTCCGGTAAATCCCAATTTCCAATCTGTATCGATTTGAAAACTAACATTTTCAAAAATAGTATCGTAACTGCCTTCATAGGAGAAGGTCAGGTTTGTAACATTTATTAAAGACATATTTTTGTCCTCCTTTGTAATTAATTAATATTTAAGGTAACAAAGTCGGAACAATAGGTGACTTATCTTACTCCATATAAAGGTCACCTGAAGTTTCCGGCTCTATATGGAGCTTATCATGCGCTAGCGACGTATCTGTATTTTCCATTATATAACAATCCTCCCTATTTCCCTTATTTGTAAAAAAATAAAAGCCGTAAGATATTATCATTCTTACAGCTCATAAATATACATAGTTAAACTAATCATCATAGTATAACATAAGATATACATTAAGAGAAAAAATAATAACTTTCTTGCATAAGTACACACAAAATAAACAGAACACATCCATTTATCTTTTTGTTATATTGCACTTTAAAAACTAGCAAGAAAATCTAATCATCATTTCACCTCAAATTTCAAATTTATTATATTGTATCACTAGGCATCAAAAAAATCAATACTGATTGAATTATCTAATTTTAACCTACCTAGTTTATCTATAGCATTTTTTCACTGCCTCAAGCAACCTATATAAAGCTCCTTGAAGTATTTTGGTCGGGCACGCTAAATTAATTCTCTCAAAACCTCTTCCTTCATCACCAAATATATAACCTTCATCTAAAAACAACATAGCCTCTGCTGTCATAAACTTTTCTAATGCCTTATGGTCTTTCTCTAAAACCCTAAAATCTATCCATTGAAGATATGTTCCCTCTAAATTTATTACTTTAACTTCTGGGATATTCAGCTTCATAAAGTTTTCCACTAATGCTTTATTTGTATTTAATACCTGTATTAATTCATTTAGCCATTCTTCACATTGGTTATAGGCTATTTCACATGCCTTATATCCAAAAATATTTAAGCCTGAATTTCCAATGACTGCTCTACGCTCACTTAAGATCCTATCTCTTATTTTCTTGTTAGGAATAATTATATTTGAAGTTTGAAGGCCTGCTAAATTAAAAGTTTTACTTGGTGCAGTGCAAATAACTGAATTCTGTTCAAATTCTTCTGAAATATTGGCAAAAACTGTATGTCTATATTCAGGCATTATTAAATCAAAGTGAATCTCATCTGACACAATAAGCACATTATTATCTAAACATATTTTTCCTATTTTAATTAGTTCTTCTCCTCTCCAAACTCTACCAACAGGATTGTGAGGATTACATAAAATCATCAATTTTGTACTTTCTAATTTTGCCTTTTCTTCGAGATCCTTAAAATTAATTTCATAATGATCCTCACAAAGAATTAATTCGCTTTTTACTATTCTTCTATTGTTAGCTGAAATTGATTTATAAAAAGGATAATACACCGGGGTCATTACAAGTACACCATCTTCCTCCTTCGTCAGCGCCCTAACTATTGTATATAAGGCAGGAACTACTCCTGAAAATTCAGTAATCCATTCCTTTTTAATTTTCCAATGGTGTCTTCTTTCCATCCAACTAGAAACTGCATCGTAATAATCTTCCGTAGCTTCGGTGTATCCGAAAACACTAGAATCCATGTATCTTTTTAATCCTTCTATTATTTCTGGCGGATTTTTAAACTCCATATCTGCTACAGAAAATGGTATTATATTCTTACTAGTATCAACATTATATTTTTCCATCAAGTTCCACTTACTCGAACCCACGTTTTTTCTAGAAACTAAAGTTTCAAAATCATATTTCATTAATATTCCCTCCTTGCATATTATATTACTTTCTTAATAAATAATTATCAACAATTCATATTGAGTTTTTTATAAAAAATCTTCTTAAAATGATATATAATATCTAATGATAGATTTTTTAATTGAAATCATGAACTTTTATACTATGTTAAAAAGGAGAAATATTATGAACTTAGATTCCATGCACCACATTGCTATTATTGCATCAAATTATGAAGTTTCAAAAAACTTTTATGTAAACATTCTTGGTCTAGAAGTTATACGTGAAAATTATAGGGAAGAGAGAGATTCCTATAAACTAGATTTAAAATTAGGTCATAGTGAAATAGAGCTTTTTTCTATGCCTAAGGCTCCTAAAAGACCATCTTATCCTGAAGCTTGTGGCCTAAGACATTTGGCTTTTCACATAGATAATATTGAAGATGCTATAGCTGAATTAAATGCTAATGGCATTCCTACCGAACCTATTAGAATTGATGAATACACTGGCAGAAAATTTACTTTCTTCAGTGATCCAGATGGTTTACCATTAGAACTTCACGAGTAATTTATTAATACCTATATTATTATAAGTTCTAGTATTATTGAATTTAAAATGTTATTTCAACGCAAAAAATTATAGGGATGCTTACTCAGCCATCCCTATAATTTATTTATTACATTACTTTACCTGGTAATATTGCATCTAATATACCAATTGCTAAAGCTGCTAATATTGCACCTAATATTGATACGCTCATAGCTGGAACGAAAAATTGAGTTAAATATAATATTATAGCTGCTATTAAAAATCCCTTTATGCCTCTACCAAAGGGTGATGCACTTGCTCCCATAAATCGTTCTACTATATAATCTAATACACTAATTACGATTGCAGCTAATATATATGACCATATTCCATTAATACTAAAACCTGGTGTAAAGAATGATGTTATTCCTAAAATAACTATTGTTAATACCAATCTTCCTATCCAGCCTAAGATACTTGTACTTCCAGATGACTCTCTTTTTGAATGTTCATTATCATTTGCCATAAATAACTACCTCCTTAAAAATCAATTTTTTATGGGTGTATAGTTATTGTTCCCATTCTCAAAAAATATATAACTTTTTTATAAGAAACGGTTAAATAATTATGAATTCAGTAAAGTTATGCTTACTATTTCCGGCATATTGCACACTCTTACTCCAGGTTTACTATGTCCAATCCCTTTGCTTACAATGAGCTTTTTCTTATTTATTTCATAAAGACCACCACTGTATTTCGGGAAAAACTTCCTTTCCGGCGAAAGTACACCGCCAATAAAAGGTATCCTTATCATTCCACCATGAACGTGGCCTGCTAATATTAGATCAACATTATGTTTAGAATATGTCTCGAAAAATAATGGATTATGTGTTAATAAAATGTTATATTCATCCATATTACACCTGTTCAGTACTGCATCAACAACTGTTGTTATATTAGTAGGTCTATTTCTAACTTTATAAAATTCAAGTGGTATATCTAATCCATAAATATTTATTACTTTGTTCCTTCTTGATATAATTACTTTACTATTATTGTTGATAACATTGACATTAGATAGATTTAATTCATTTATTATTAAATCCAAATCATCTTTTTTTAATTTTTTTTCATGATTTCCTATGATATAATAAATTTTATACCTTTGACTAAGCTTTCTAACTAATTCTAAAAATTGGTTAAATTTCGTATCATATTTATTAACCATATCTCCAGTCATCACAATAATATCTGGATTTTCAATACTAATTTTTTTAATTACCATTGTATTTTCTTTATTGAAAACATAATTGTGAAAATCCGACAAATGAATTATCTTGAATTCATTGAATTCCTTTGGAATCTTTTCACTCCTAATATTATATTTTGTTACCTTTAAAAGCTTATTATCTAAGTATACTGCCGATGATAATAAAGAAAAACCCAACAATATCGATAAATGTTTAATCATAAAATTTCCTCACTATTTATGTATATTTTATATATTACAATCTGATATAAAATTCTATAATCTTATACTTTACTTTATTATACACATACTTTTTATAGAAAAGTATATATATAATATTCTTCACAAAAACGGACATAAAAATAACCTAACAATTTTGTTAGGTCTTTATAAATTATTATATTTCCTTTTCAAGCCTCTCTGTTAACTCATGAATCGCTTTTGAAAGTTTATCAATTAAATTAATTTGAGTCTTATCAATTAATTTTAATTTTATTATTTTACTTTCTCCAATAGCAATTATTTTATTGATAATATCTTTGATAACATCTTTTGATTTAGTTTCCTCAGCTAATATTAAATCGCTCCAAAATAGCAATGGTAAAATTAGTACTTCAGCTATAACAAAACTAATACTGAATATTTCTTTATACTCTACAGAACTCTCATAACACTCCATCAGCAAATACTTACCCATTTCCTGAAATATATTACCACCATTCTCATCCCGGCACAAAACCATTTCTACTATATCTATAACTCTATCAACAACAAGTTTGCTTACATCTTTGGGTAAATCTGAAATTATATATGTGGAAAATTTATTTATTATATTTGATATTATTGCTTCATCAGTTTCAGGTCTTAATCCTCCAGTTGGGTCAAGTAATATATGAGCCTTATGGTAATCAAAAGGATTTGTTTGTATTAGTGTTTTTAAATAATGACATTCATTCGAAATATTATTAAATAAACAACTGACATAATCATATTTAGCATTTATAGAAATTATTTTCTCTTCATTTCTCGAAATATCAAACGAATATTTATTTATAAACTCATTTGAAAATCCTTGTCCATTTATTGAAATACATTTGGTTACTTTAGGAGATAATACCGCTGTGTATTGAGCTTTATTCCCGCCTTTCGAATGACCTGTAACAGTAATTTTTTCGTAATTAAGACCATTTATAAAATTAAGGGCATCAATCTGCTCTTTAGTCTCATATTCATAAGCACCTTGACCATTATCTTCCCATTCTTCTGTTGTAGCTGTGCCCCTAAATACTACTATGGCATTATTTTCTTGATCCACTAAACAAACATACTTCATTCCATTTTTATAGTATTCATCAACATTTTTTATTCTTAAATCAATTAACCTTTGATTACTTAAAATCTTTTCTAGTACAAATAACCAGTCACTTTTAAGCATTTTAATTGTACACTCTCCAATTTCATCCATCAAATAATTATAATTTCCATTCCTTATTAAATCTTTAACTATATCAATAAGTTTTTCATCCTCATAAGCATTCCATTCTAAGTTAATTAAAATATCTAGAAGTATTAACTCTTCAAAATATGAATTATACATGCTTCCTCCACTAAATTAATGCGGTAACTCATTTTATAAGTTATTCACGTACATTGTAAAAAGTCCCTAAATCAAATAATTTTCATACGGAAATCACATAGACAATTAGTTATTTTATATGACTAATTGTCAACCTCATAAATATGTTTTTGATTATACTCTGATTACATGGTGTAAAAATAATCAAAAGATAAAACCTGTAGACAATTTATTGTCTACAGGTTTTATCTTTTGATTATATAATAACTAAAATAAGTATTTAATTACATAAATATTTTCATTATATATATGATTATCGCCGAAAGAACTGCTGTTATTGGTATTGTTAAAATCCAAGCCCAAACTATATTTTGAGCAACTCCCCATTTAACTGACTTAATTCTCTTAGATGCACCCACTCCCATAACTGTTGTTGATATTATGTGGGTTGTGCTTACTGGAGCATGGAATAAAGTTGCTAAGAATATTACTGCCGCACCACCTGTTTGGGCTGTAAACCCATTTACTGGTGTTAATTTCGCCATTCCACTTCCCATAGTTTTGATAATTTTTTTTCCTCCTGCAGCTGTCCCTAACGCCATAGCTAAAGCGCATGCTATTATAACCCAAGTTGGAACATTAAATGAACTTATAAATCCTCCACTTAATAATGCCATTGTTATCATTCCCATGGACTTTTGAGCATCATTTCCACCATGCTCAAATGCCATAAATGCACCAGCAACAACTTGAAGTTTTAAAAACAATTTATTTATAAATTGGATTTTAAATGGTTTTAAAATCCAGTTCAAAGCTATCATTAATATATATCCGGCAGCAAAACCTATAACTGGAGCAATAAATATCCACATAATTACACTATTAAAAAGATTATACCAATTTACCACGTTAAAACTTCCAGTATAGGCAATTCCTCCACCAACAAGTGCTCCTATTAATGCATGAGAAGAACTACTTGGTATACCAAAATACCATGTGATTAAGTTCCATATAATTGCTGATATTAACATCCCAAGTATAACCCATTGCTTAATATTTGATTGATCTACAATATTTGCACCTACAGTTTTAGCAACTGCTGTTCCACTAAATGCACCCATAAAATTAAATATAGCACATAGTATTATAGCAGCTTTTGGAGTAAGTGCTCTTGTTGTAATAGATGTAGCAACTGCTACAGCTGTATCATGAAATCCATTTATAAAATCAAATGCCAGTACCATTATTACTATTAATACTGTTATGGTCATAGTGCTAAGCATTTTTAATGACAACTCCCTCTATAATATTTGCTATTTTCTCACATTTATCAATGGTGTTTTCTAGTATTTGATATATTTCTTTCCATTTTATAATTTCAATTGGATCTTTTTCATTTCTAAATAAATCACCCACTGTTGTTCTAAATAAACGATCCACTTCACTTTCTATTTGATTTATTGTAATAATTTTTTCACTTATAGAATTTTTACCTCCTATTAAGTGAAGCTCACTAATTAGTTCTACAATTAGCTTTGTACATTTAATTATCATATCTGCAAGATATTTAGATGCATCTGTACTTTCTGTAACATTAAACATTACAAATCTATGTATTGTTGAATTAATTAAATCTAATATATCATCCAATCTTTTACTTAATAAATACATATCTTCTCTATCAAATGGAGTAATAAATGAATCATTTAGCTCTTTAACCATAGTATTTACTAATCTGTCTCCATTATGTTCTAATTCTTCAATCTTACTTACATTAAGATCAATATTAGTAGATAATGAATCTAAACTTTTTCTTAAAACCGATGCAGCCTCATCAACGTTTTGAGCTGCTTCTATAAACATTTTATAGAACTTATCTTCTTTTGGATTTAAATTAAACATACTATCACATCTCCCTGTAAAATATAAAATTCGACATATTTATTGAAAATTACAATCCTGTACCAGTATATTCTATTTTAAAATAAATTTAAACTATTTTTAATAAAACTTAACCTAAATTTAATATTAAAACGTTTTTATCATGACACCAACTTTATTTAGTTGAAAATATTGGTTATATAATTAGGTAAAATGGTAAATATTATTGGATATAATACCTATGTTATGCCTCCAGTATTAAACGCCATTTAAAATAAAGATTAATAGTAATCAAATAGATAAAGTCATTTTCTAATGCAATTTGATATAGCCTTTTAATAAGCTTAGTATTAACAATTATTAACATAAGTATAACATATTATTAACTAATTTAATAAAACTTTATCCATCATTATAATATTTAAAATATATAATTTAATAAAATATTAAATTTATACTTTACATTTTATTTATATAACTATTAATCACATAAATATCTTATAATTTTTCAACAAAAACCCCCTGAATTTGCATCCAGGGAGTTCACTTCTTTACTTATGTCCTTTATTCATTATTTTTCTTAATTCTTGGAAAATAAGTTGTATGAAGTAATTCATGAGCTTTATGACTTAATGGATGATTTAAATATTTATCATAAATAGCAAGCACCTCTGGATTTTCATTAGATCTTCTAAGAGTCTTAGATCTATCTATATCATTTAGCCCTTCTGCTCTTTTTTGTAATGCTGCTTGTTTATTTCCCTTTATTTTAGGTTGACCGCCTCCACCTACGCATCCACCTACACAGGCCATAATTTCTATTGCATGGAAGAATTCTTCACCTGATCTTATTTTATCAAGCATTTTAGCAGCTTCTCTAAGACCATGTGCAACCCCGATTCTAAGCTTTATATCTCCTGCTTCAAGCTCGCAAACTCTGAAACCATCCCATCCTCTAAGTCCTTCGAATTCTATATTGTCAAATCTTTTACCAGTCATTTTTTCTAGTGCCGTTCTTGTAGCCGCTTCAATTACTCCACCAGTTCTTCCAAAAATGATACCAGCACCTGTATATTCACCCATGACTGTATCTATTTCTTCATCTTCAATATTCTTCAAATCTATTGCCGAATTTTCAAAGATTTTAATAAGTTCTCTGGTTGTAATAACATAATCAACGTCATAATTCATATCAACTGAAAATTCTGATCTTGATGCTTCATATTTCTTTGCTATACAAGGCATTATTGCAACAGATGTTACCTCATCACGTGAAAGTCCTTTTTCCTTTGCCCATATTTCTTTAGCTACTATAGCAAACATCTCCATTGGTGACTTTGCAGAAGATGGTACATCTAGCATATCTCCATAATTCTGTTCTATAAATTTTATCCATGAAGGACAACATGATGTAAGAATTGGAAGTTTTACATTTTCATCTCCAGCTAAATGTTTTTCAAGTCTTTCTTGAAGTTCCGCTGCTTCTTCCATTATAGTTAAATCTGCGCCCCAGCTAGTGTCAAATACATAATCTACACCTAGTTTTCTAAGACCTGCAGCTATCTTTTTCTCTACATTTTCTCCTGGTTCAAACCCAAATGCTTCACCTATTGCAACTCTAACTGCTGGTGCCATTTGAGTAATAACTATTTTATTTGGTGTAGCTAAATCTCTAAGGAATAACATAGTATTATCACCAGCTGTAATAGCATCAACTGGACATGCCGATACACACGCTCCACAATGAGTACATCTGTTGTAATCTATATTATGTTGCTTCTTTAATTCCCCATCTATACAATCTACAGGACATGCTCTTTTACAAGCCCCACATCCAATACATTTTTTTGTAATCGTTAACTTGATAAGATGATTACATTGTGAAGTATAACATTTCTTTTCTTCAATATGTTCTTCTATTTCGTGGTAAAACTTTTCAATTATCTCTTCCATTATATTGTGTTTTTGATGCATTTTACTTTTTACAGTTACCGCAAGATTTCTTAAGATATAAATCTCACGCATATTTGATACGCCTTTGCTTATTCTATTTAAAATATTAAACATTTCTGTTATATCATCTTTAACTATTTCATAATTCTTATAAGAACCATCCTTGATTTTGGCTAATAAGTACTCAATATAGAATTTTTCAAACTGGATTATACAATCTTCTTGTGATAATATAATTATTGTTCTAGCAATATTTTCATAAAATAATCCAAAATCAAATTCTTTATCTAAGCTATCTTCTGTTAAAAATCCACCGAAAGGTAACCCAATTTGAGCCGCCTTAAAATTACTCTTATTAATAAGGCCTCCACATTGCTCTATTATATCATTAAGTGTAGCTCCCTCTGGAACTTCAATTATTCCAGGTTTATTAACTTTTCCGCAGATAGCTATCTTTCTACCATCTGATAATTCTTTTAGTTCTTCTGGGCTAAAAACAGAAAAAACAGAACCTAGTGCACTTTGTATAAAAGATGTTTTCTTATCTCCCATAATATTCACTCCTTAATTTTCTTACGTTATTTTCAAAATTTTGCTTTATACATCTATATATATTATTAAATATTGAAAAAGTGATTTTATATAGATTTTTAAATCGTGTATCCTATAGCAATATTAATTATATTTTCTGCCACTATAATTGTAAAGTTATATTTTATATTTTATCATTTATTGCAATATTTAATCACTAATATGATAATTATAAGTTTTGGCAAAGAATAAAAAAAAAATCCTATATATATTTTAAATAGTTAAATTTCTAAATTATTAAAATATTCTTGAATCTCTAATAAATTTTTGAAGCTCTTATAGCAGTAATTTAGTATTTCCTCATCCGCTTTCTTTAAATCCTCTACATGAATACCTGTCATTTTCGCATTAAATGCTGCTTTTATACCTGCTGGTGAATCTTCTATAACAAGACACTTTCCTGGATCTACACTAAGCTTTTGAGCTGCTTTCAAGAATATTTCCGGATTTGGTTTGCCAAATTTTATATCATCTCCACAGACTATATCATCAAAAATATCTATCATATCCGCCATTTTTAATTGCCTTGCTACTCTATCTCTTTTTGCAGCGGTTGCAAGTGCAATTTTATAATTCTTTTGTTTAAAGTAGTTTAAAATTTCTTTTGCTCCTTGTTTTGTTGGTACTAATCCATTTTTTATAACTTTTTCTAACTTTTTATCTTTTTCTATATACATCTCTCCTATAGGTAGGTCTTCGCCGTATATTTCCAGAAATGTTTTTATTACATTTTCACGACCTGTCCCCATAACTGAAATGTAGACATCTAAAGTCATTGTATATCCATATTTCTCAAATACCTTTGTCCAAATATCTAAATATACATTCTCTGTATCAAATATAACTCCATCCATATCAAACAATACTGCATCAATTTTCTTCATTTTTCTCTCCTTAATTCAGGCTCAGCCCCTCTCTAACTGTATTTTTTTCTGAGCCAATAAGTATTATTACTATATAACATAATAGAAAATAAGTTAGTTGATATAAAAAAATATCTTCTAACTTATTTCGCTAGTTAAACATTCTATTCTTTTGCTGAATCTTCTATCCCTTTTAAAACTTCATGTTTAAATTTTTCTAGTCCAATTCTATCGATGAAAAATCCAAGTTTTTCTCCATCTTCCGCATTTCCTTTATAATAATCAAAAATACTATCTACTAAATTCAGAGTTTGTTTTTCATTTATATCTACTGCTATAATATCTGACATCCTTGGATTATATCCACCAGATCCGCCAGCAGTTACTATAAATCCAGTCTTATCAGCTATAACTCCAACATCTTTACTATAAACACTACCACATGCATTTCTACAACCTGCTACTCCTATTTTAGTTCTGCATGGCACCTCCATCCATTGGTATTTTTTAGAAAGCTTCATTCCAGTACCAATTGTATTAAATTTTGATCTTTTACAATATCCAGCGGGACACATTTCAACATTCTTAACTGAATTTTGTGTTCTAACTGCTGGCTCCATACCAAGCTCTTTCCATATGATAAGCAAATCTTCTTGCTTCAAATTAGTAATTAATATACGTTGTCCAGAAGTAATTTTTAATACTCCATCATATTTTTTTGCCACATCAACAATTTTTTGCATTATATCTGTTGTTATAAATCCACCTGGAATATGAGGTGTAATTCCAAATGTTCTTTTTCCGTCTCTAATTTTCTGTAAATTCCCAAAGCTCATCTTCTGTCCTCCTACTATTTACGCTATTTTCCAATGCCTATAAATATAACTGTACAAATTTCACAATCTAATTTGCATTCTTTTATCAATATTAGTTATTATAACATGATTTAATATAAATAATAAGTGATTCTCGATGTAACCTATAATTAGGTTTATATTAACTCATGAAACTAATTAATATTTTTATATCTACTTATTAAAAAAAGGATATTCTTTTTAGAATCATTGTTAAGAATAAAAATTGCAGTCATATTCTTTAACATTGAATCAAAAGAGTATCCTTTAATTTGGCTATTTTCTATAAAAATATGTTACGTTCCTTTGTATGTTTTACTTATTTAATGCTGCTAATAATTCATCAAGGTTTAATCCATGAACCATTGCCGCATCTTCAAGACTTTCAGCTTGTGCTGATGGGCATCCAACACATCCCATTCCAAAGCTCATTAAAATTTGTGGTGCATCCTCTTTCATTTGTATTATTTGAGCTAATGTCATATCTCTAGTTATCATAATAATTCCTCCTAATATCTTTCATTATATTTACTATTTTAAATCTCTTTCTTAAGTACATTATACTTTTTTATTTCATCATGGTATGTAACAAGTGTTACTATCTTATATAATTACTTCAGCTATTATCTTTATATTAACTAGATAACCTCTAAAAATTTCAAACATTATAAAAAAAGATGCCTCTAATAGACACCTTTTCCTTACTATTTATAATCTAAATATTTCTTTGCTATCGTAAATATTTTCTCAAAATTTTCCTTGTGTTCAACAATATGTTCATACAATTCTTCATGAGTTGGTTCTTTATATCTATGAGAAATTCTATTTCTAAGTAATCTGGATTTCTCCAAAAAAGAAAATAATTGACCATCTATAATATGTTCATCATTTAATATCACTAAACTATCGTATAATGAAATTCCTATTTTATATTTTTTTATTTCCTTTAAAATTAAAGAACACAGCTCTTCAAGTATCGTATGAAAACTTACAAATAACTGCCTTAAACTTGACTTAGCAAGCTTTATCATAATTTTATTATCTTTGTTATTGCTTAATATAGACACACATTCTTCTATATCAGAAGTACATTCTTGTAGGTCTTCAATTATTTTCATAAGTCTTTCTTGATTCATGATAGCACATCCTTCTTCCTAAAATATATGAAATTTTCATTTTCTCTATATATCCTGTCTAGTTTTTCTTCAAATTTTTGTAGACAACAGTTATTATCATCTGTATAAATTATTTTACCCTCATTTAAAATTCCTATTTTAAGAAACAAATCTAAGTTTTCACTTCTCAAATCTATTACATCTATTTCCCTGTTCAGTAGGCTTTCTAAATACATTTCAAGCTCTAAAATAGGTCCTAGTTCTATCTTATTATCCCCTATTATTGCGATATCCACATCTGATTCTTCATTGAAATCATCAGTGTTTATGCTCCCAAAAGTGATTACGCTGCTTAAGTTGTACTTATTAAAAAAATCACCTACTTCTTTAGATCCAAGAATTGAATTTATTTTCTCCTTTGGATATATACTTTTCATATATTCACCTACTTATATATTATGTTTAACATTTATATTATTTAGTATTATCATTTTATACTATTCTATAAATAAAAACTAAGTTTAAACAATTATTTTATTTCTTATTTTAAATAATAACAAACTCTAAAGAAAAAATAAATAGTAGTGAATTGCTTGAAGTCAGTCAGATATTAGATGAACTTATAAATGCATATATAAAATTAACATAACATTTTAAGTATCAAAATAATTATTTCCCAATTATTTAAAATTATATTAGATAAAAAAAGCCTAAATAGCAAATGAAACTATTTAAAGCTCTTTAGGTTTAATAATCTAATTATCAATAAATTTATAATCACTATTATCGAAATTATTTTTTGTGAACTACTAATTGTTCAAACATTTTCTCATGTTTTTCTTCTTCTTTTATAATTCTAGACATAACTTTATAAATATTATTATTAATATCATCTAACTTTTCTAATAAGCGTCCTTGAACATCAATAAGAAGACTTATAATGTTCTTTTTCAATTCAACGATATATTCAATTAAATCTTGAACATTATCGATTTTAGGAACTAAAAGATGTGACCTAAATTCATAAATAAGTTTTGATACCTTATCATATAAATAAAAATCAATAACTTCATTAAGATCGCCTTGTAATTCTTCTTTCAACCTTTCATAATAACCAATATGCGCTTGTTCTTCTTTTTCAATAGCTCTAGCAATTATTCCAACTACTTTAGGCTTATTCTCAAACATACATTGTATTTCTTTATATATTTTTAATATATCTCTTTCTATATCAATTATTTTTTGTATTAAGTCAGAAATCATGTAATTCATTTATATCCTCCCAGGCTACAACACATAATATGTCTATTATACTATACTTTTCTGCTCAATATTATTGTATAACATTTACATATAACTGTATATATGGGAAAAAGTGTTTTTATGCATTTTGGTAACTTTTTAATTAGGTTATTTTAATATATTATGCAATAAAACCTACAACTCTAATCTTTCTTATATATTTAATTTAAACTTTTGTATTTTTTCTAGAATATTTCTAAAATTAACTCTGGATATTTCTATAG
>NZ_MZGT01000023.1 GCF_002029255.1 Clostridium chromiireducens | reverse complement strand
GGTATAATAATACTATAAAAGTGAATTATAGATGGAGGAAATAATATGGAATTTAAAATTAATACAATTAAATTTGATGAAGCTGATTTGATTATGCTTCCAGTGTATAGTGAAGGTAACTGTTTGGAGGATGAAAATTTAAATGTAATACATAAGCACTTCAAAGATAGTAACAAATTTAAGGGTAAAGCAGGAGAAATAATAGGCGCCGTAAATGTAACTGCAAATGGAGTTCAAGATATTGTATTCGTTGGACTTGGAAGCAAAGAGGAATTGACTACAGAAATTATAAGAAGTTCTTTTGGAAAGGCAATAAAAAAGGCAATTGAATTAAAAGCTAAAAAAATATCATTAAAGATGATATTTAGTGAAAAGTTATCAGTTGAAGATACTATAAAATCTTTAATTGAAGGAATTGGTTTGGGAGAATATAAATTTGAAAAATATAAAACTGATGCTAATGAAAATTTAGAGATTGAGGTAAGCATTAGTATTGATGAGAGTGAAAATCTAAATTCAATAAATGAATATATAGATGAAGCTTCAATACTTGTTGAAACAACTAAATTTGCAAGGGATCTAGTGAACGAACCAGCTAATATATTATACCCAGAAACTCTTGCAGAAGAAGTTATTAATACTGGAAGTAAATATGGATTTCAAGTTGAAGTATTTGAAGAAGGTAAAATTAATGAACTTGGAATGGAAGCATTTTTATCAGTGGCTAAAGGTTCAGAGAACCCACCTAGACTTATTGTAATGAGATATTTTGGAGATGAAAGCAAGAAGGATGATATATTAGGTCTTGTTGGAAAGGGACTTACTTATGATTCAGGTGGATATTCTATAAAGCCAACTAACGGTATGGATACAATGAAATCTGACATGGGAGGGGCTGCATCGGTTATTGGAGCAATTAGTGCTATTGCAAAGAAAAAGCTAAAGATAAATGTTGTAGGAGTAATTGCGGCATGCGAGAATTTAATATCTGGCAGAGCATATAAGCCAGGAGATATAATTGGTTCTATGGCTGGTAAATATATTGAAGTTTTAAATACTGATGCAGAAGGAAGACTTACTCTTATAGATGCAGTACATTATATAATTGAAAAAGAAAAAGTTAATAAGGTTATAGATGTAGCAACATTAACAGGTGCAGCTTTAGTTGCACTTGGAGTTACTACTACGGCTGTAATAGCTAATAACGATGAGCTTTATAAAGATTTAGAAAGTGCTTCATTTAAAGCTGATGAAAAAGTTTGGAGATTGCCTAATTTCGATGATTATAAAAAACTTATTAAATCTGATATAGCTGATTTGAAAAATACTGGAGGCAGGAATGCTGGAACTATTGCAGCAGGATTATTTATAGGTGAATTTGTACAAAATAAACCTTGGCTACATTTAGATATTGCAGGTACATCATGGGCTGAACAAGAAAGCAGTTATTATTCCAAAGGTGGTACAGGGGTTGGTGTAAGAACTCTTTACTATTTAGCAAAAAATAATTAAATAAAAAATGCATATAGTACAAAGAAATGGATGGCATTAAGCCATCTATTTTTGAATATGTCTTAATCGATACTATAATCAGTAACTCGTTTCTAGCAGTAAGTTTAGGAGAAGTTTTTCTTTTTAAGTTCAACAAAATCATTTAGTACATTTCTTATATTCGGAGGGAATCGAACCCCTGATTCAATGAAAAAGATATTTTAAATATCTATAAACGGCTGCAAGCCTTGAAAATACTAATGTCTATATTTTTAAGAAAATATAAGTGGACATAACTAAATAAAACCATGGTGTAAAAATGGTGTAAATTTTATATGGCGTTAGCTTAGTGTTTTCAATAGATAAGAGATGAATTTAAATTATAGTGCATAACTAGTTGGATATAATTTTACACCAATAAATATAACTGAGGAATGGTAACCTATGAACTAATATCATATCAAGATAAAATAATAGTGCGCACCATTACTATTGTTTTTTTATTTATTAATGACATTTCTTTAAATATTCCTTAGGAGTTAAGCATGTAAGTTGTTTAAAAACCTTACAGAAGTAATTATGATTTTCAAAGCCAACCATAAGTGCGATTTCAGTAATAGAATTTTGATTTTGTTCAATTAAGAATTTAGCCTCATTAATTCTCCTGTTATTTATAAATTCTGTGATTGTCATATTTGTTTCTTTTTTAAATTGCCTTGAGAGATGTGAAGGATTTATATTAATACTTTCTGCAATTACATTCAAAGATATTTGATTTTCGAAATTCAAGTTAATATAGTTAATAGCGTTTTTAATAATACTACTATAACCATTAGTGGAGTATTTGTTTACTAAGTCACAATACTCAGAAATCATTTTAGTTGCCATTGCTTCAAACTGTGCCATAGTAGATATATTTTCTATTAAAATTGCAAACTTATCAGATAAATTACTAATATATATGGGTGAAACCCCACCACGTTCACAAGCTGTTCTAAGTAAGGTGTTAAAACTAAAGACAACATTTTTATTAGCTCTTAATGGGTTGTTTGGAGCTCTATGGCTTGCTTGAAAGTGAAATGATTTCTCAAGGTCTAGAGCTTTTTCTTTTAAACCTTTCTCAACTGCATTTAAAATCTCTTTTTCTAATCTATATCTAAGTTCTATTTCAGAAGTAAATTCTTCGGCGTTAAAACTATTATTTTCTGTGGCAATATCATGAGTTTCGTTATCTAAATACAATATGTTACCAGAAAAAAATGGATTTGAAGCTAAATTAAGCATTAAAGCACTCACGTTCTTTGTATCATTATAATCATATATTGGAAGAGCGTTGTAGTATTCTTTAAATTGTAATTTATAGGTTAATGATAAATTATTTTTTTCTATTATCTTAGAAATGAAAGCATCATTTGGAATAGAAGAAAGAAAAGGTCCTAGAATAATTGTGCCTTTATACTGTAATTGCTCAAAAAAACCAACTGATAGATAGCTAAGCCTAAAATTATCCGTATAATAAATAACTTCATGAGGCTTTTTACCTTTTAAAAGATCATGAATATATGAGAAAGTTTTAACTTTAGAGCTTTCAAATATAGAAGGAATTTTCGTACTAATTAGATTAAAGGACGTATCTAACTGGAGACCTATAAATTCTAAATTCAATTTACATAATCTATGAATAACAGAAGAAATATTATAAATTGGCTTTTCTATAATTTTATTTTTCATGTTTATAATTTCTCCAATCTCAAAATATTTAGAATTTTAAACATAATAACAGAGATTTATATTAAATGCAATAATATTATACAATTAAGCAAAATAATTAATGTTATATTCTTCTTTAAAATGTAAAATGTAATTGCAACGTTGAAAATGGTTTCAAATGAGGAGATGATTTGATGAAAATTACTATAAATGAATTTGAAAAAAGCAAAGAGTTTTTAGTATGCGTAGATTCCGATGGATGTGCAATGGACACAATGGATGTAAAGCATATAAAATGCTTTGGACCTAAAATTGTTGAGGTATGGGGATTACAAGCTATTGAGGGAAAATTTCTTGAAACTTGGAATAATATAAATTTGTATTCTAAAACAAGAGGTATTAATAGATTTAAGGGATTAGTAGAAATATTTGAGGTTCTAACAGCAGAAGGATTGAATATGCCAGAGTTTGGCTCGATAAAAAAATGGACTGAAACAACTCCAGAACTTTCAAATCCAGCTTTAGAAAAAGCTATTGAAGAAACAAAAGATGAGCAGTTAGGTAAAGCATTGGAATGGAGTAATGCTGTTAATAAAGCAATTAGTGAATTACATAATGAGGATAAACCATTTCCGTTTGTTAAAGAAGGTTTAGAAATAATAAGTATGGTAGCAGATATTGCTATTGTTTCATCAGCAAATGGGAGAGCTGTAATGGAAGAATGGACAAGACATGAATTAGCACCTAGTGTAAAGGTAATGCTTGGACAAGAAGCTGGTACTAAGGCAGCGTGTATTGCAGGATTAAAAGAAAATAATTTTTCTAATGATAAGGTGTTAATGGTAGGAGATGCACCTGGGGATTTAGAGGCAGCATTAAAAAATGGGGTTTTATATTATCCAATACTTGTTGGAAAAGAGGAATTTTCATGGAAGCGTTTAGCAACAGAAGCTGTGCCTAAGTTGATGGATGGAAGTTATAAAGGTGAATATCAAGAAAAATTAATTGATGAGTTTAATTCATCATTAAAATAAAACTAGTCTAGTTAGCAGGAGGGAAAAATGAAATTAGTTGATTTAAAAGTTAAGCCATATTATTTAAGTGATGAGGATATTACGTGGGTTGAAAACACAATAAAAGAAATGACAATAGAAGAAAAAATAGGTCAGTTATTTATTAACTTATTTTGGAGTTTTGATAGTGATATAAATAAAAAGATAATTGAAAAATACCATATAGGCGGAGCTAGATATACTGGAGGAACATCGGAAAAAGTTCATGAATTACTTGCAGGACTACAAGAAGCAAGTAAAGTACCTCTTCTTGTAGCTTGTAATTGCGATGCGGGTGGAGATGGAGCAATAAGTGATGGGACTTATATTGCATCAGGAGCACAATGCGAAGCTTCAGGAAATGAAAAATTAGCATATAATGCAGGATATGTAAGTGGTCGTGAGGCTACAGCTATAGGTTGTAATTGGAATTTTGATCCTTGTGCTGACATTTTGTATAACTGGAGAAATACAATAGTAAATACAAGAGCATATGGTACTAATCCAGAAGATGTTTTAAAATACACAAGTGCATATATTAAGGGATTAAGAGAAAGTAATATCGCATCTTGTGCTAAGCATTTTCCAGGAGATGGAACTGAGGAACGTGACCAACATTTACTTTTAGGTGTAAATGAACTTAGTGTCGATGAATGGGACAAAACATTTGGTAAAGTGTATAAGCAATTAATTGATGATGGGCTAATGACTATAATGGCTGGACATATTGCACTTCCAGAATATCAATATAAATTAAATCCGAATTTAAAATATGAAGATGTAATGCCAGCAACCTTATCGCCTGAATTAATAAATGGATTACTAAAAGATCAATTAGATTTTAATGGATTAGTAATAACGGATGCATCACATATGATAGGTATTGCTGCTGCAATGTCACGTAAAGATTATGTACCTGGTGCAATTGCTGCTGGGTGTGATATGTTCTTATTTTTTAATGAAAATGAAGAAGATTTTAACTTTATGTTAGAAGGCTATAAAAATGGTGTGATTACTGAAGAAAGATTACAGGATGCATTACGTAGAATTTTAGGGTTAAAAGCATCATTAAAATTACATGAAAAGCAAAAGAAAGGTACATTAATACCTGATAAAGAAGACTTAAAGGTTGTCGGGTGTGAAGAACATCTAGCTTTGGCTAAAGAAGCTGCAGACTTAGGTATTTCTTTAATAAAAGACACTAAAAATCAATTACCTATAAAGCCAAGTACACATAAGAGAATAAGACTTCACACTTTGTTTGGCGATGGTGGCTTTGAAAAAGGTGGAGATAACAAAGTAGAGAAAATAATTATTGAAGAGCTTGAAAGAGCAGGTTTTGAAGTGACCTTAAATGATGGTTCAACTAGAATAAAAGGGAAAATTCAGGATCTAAAAGATAACTTTGATGCAGCAATAATTTTTGCAGATATCGTAGGGTATGCTGCTGAAAATAACTACCGTATAAGATGGAAGTGCCCAATGTCTACAGATATGCCATGGTATGTAAATGAATTACCAACAGTATTTGTATCACTAAACTTTACTACTCATTTAACAGATGTACCAATGGTAAAAACTTATATAAATGCTTATAAGGATACTAGAGAAGTTATACGTCAAACAATTGAAAAAATGATGGGCGAATCAGAATTTAAAGGAACACATTTTAATGAACATGTTTGGTGTAATAAGTGGGAGACTAGAAGATAATTTAGATAAAGTTAAATAAAAATACAATGATTTTCATGAATAGAATCTAAGGAAAAGTATGAGATAATTCTATTATTATATAAGAACATTTAATAGGATTACCCTAAGTTTTGTTTGGAAAGTAAATTTGTGAATGAGGTAAAATGGTTCATAATTTAGTATTAATAACTAAATTATGAACCATTTTTTTATTTTTATTTTATATAAGTTGCAATAATAAAATTACAATTAGAATCTCTGTAAGCTAAGTTAATATCGAGATGTAGGATGAGAAAAATTAATTACAATATATATTAGAAGTTTTAATATAAAAATTATTTAAATGCAATAATTTTATACAGAACATCAAAATTGTTAATGTCGTATTTTGTTTTATATTATAAACTACAATTACAGCAATGAAAATGTTTTCGAAAAGGAGTTGAGAAATTGAGTATTATAAAACATGAATAAAAGTAACTTTAACATCCAGTGACCTCGATGATTGTAGAATAATAGGAAGTTATTTGAGAAATGCATAAATTACTTTGTATATAAGTTAAGCAACAAATTAAGTATATGATAAGGATTATTTTAATAAGTGTCAATGAAATATATACATAAGACAAATAAAATATTAGCTAAGTGTAAGTGTCGTGTAAACGATATATTATGTACTGAAATAAGAAGTTTATGTTTATCGAGGAAATATTAGTTTGAAATTATTAATAAATACAAGGGGGATTCAAAATGAGTCAAATAGAAAAAACAGAAGCAAATGGTGATGTGAAATATAATACAGCAAAATTATGGCAGATAGCATTATTTCCATTAAATGATGCAGCAACTAATATTACAATGTTCCTTATAACGTTTTATGCATTCTATACACAAAATGTTCTTGGCCTTGCGGCTGTAGTTGTTGGTGCTATAGCATCAATTATGCGTATTTCAGATGGTGTTATTGATCCAATAATAGGGTTTATAATGGATAAAACTAATACTAAATTTGGAAAATTTAGGCCTTTTATGTTAGCAGGAAATTTAATAATGTTCATTGGAATATTTTCAATATTCAGAGTTCCAGCTAGTTTGCCAACAACTCAAAAGTATATTTTTACAACACTAGCTTATGCTATATATATTTTAGGTTATACATTTCAAACAACAGTAACAAAAGGTGCACAACCTTGTTTAACAAATGATCCTAAGCAAAGACCAACATATGTATTATTTAGTAGTGCATATAGTAGTATTGTATTTAGTGGTGGAGCTTTTGTGCTTACAACGCTTATGGCATCTAAATATACTAAAAATATGATTGATCCACAGCTTTGGAAAGATGCTTCATTAGTTTTTATGGGATTTTCTTTAACATGTACAATATTAGCTATTATAGCATTATGGAGTAAAGATAGAGAAGAATTTTTTGGATTAGGTGGACATTCTGTAAAAGTTAAATTTAGAGATTATATTGATGTTATTAAGCATAATACACCTATAAAAATGGTTATGGCTGCAGCTTGTATTGATAAACTTGCATCAACTAGTGTAAGAGCGGGGTTAACATATTTCTTTGCTAATATTATATTAGATACTTCATTACAAGGGAAATTTTCGCTTTATACTATAGTTCCTAGTTTTATAATAATATCTATAGCAGTAAATATTGCAAGAAAGAACGATGCAAAGAGAGCTTTCAAAACTGCAACTATAATCAGTATAGTACTTTTAATTACACTTATAATATTAACACCTATGTTTGCGAAACCTAATAGCTGGGGGCCAGGGCTTATTATTGTACTATGTTTAATGTGTGTTCAGCAAGCTTTATTACAAGTAGCTGGTGGTATGGTTATGCCTATGATAGCTGACTGCTCTGATTATGAGACTTATAGAAGTGGAAGATTTATACCAGGAATGATGGGTGCATTATTTGCCTTTGTTGACAAGATGATTTCATCTCTATCTACTTTTATAATAGGAGTAGCAATTGCATTGGCTGGTTATGGAAATGTTGTTATTAAGCCAAATACTGTAATGAATTCGAATTTTAGTATAGCTGTATATTGTATATTATTTGGACTTCCTTTAGTAGGAGGAATAGCAGGACTTATAGGAATGAAGTTCTATAAGCTTGATGCAGCTATGATGAAAAAAGTAAGAGAGACAATAGAAAAAACTAAGGCGGAAGCTGCTAATAAATAATACTAAATTATAAATATAGTTGATAGAATGAAAAGTTAATTTTTTATTCTATCGACTGTGTTTTTTATAATTTATAAAAATAATTTAATGGGATGACTAGAATTTTTGAATTTATTCTATATTAAAAGGAGTATAAAAAATGAATGGACGTTTTGTAATAAAAACTAAAACAAAAAATGGAGAACTTTCAATATTATTTACCATCTTAAATGATGAGCTTAAAATTGAAATTCTTGAGATAGATATGAAAATAAAGCCACTGAAGGTTGAGTTTAGTAATGGTGGCTTAATTAAAACTAAGACAAATTTCTATAGAGCGCCAGGAATTATTCATGAAATGCAACTTATATTTGAAAATGACCATTACAATGTAAGTGGAAGTTTAGCGATAGCTGGTGAATTAGAAGGAAAGGCAGAAGTATTTTTAGGAAAGACAAAGCAAGATATTATGCTAGAGGAATTACCAAGCTATAGAGGGAAAATCATTAAGAGAAGAAGTGACAAAGAAATAGAATTGGAAGTTGAAAAGCTTCTAGGAAAGATGACACTTGAAGAAAAAATCGGGCAGATGTATCAAGCTAGTGGTACTGATACCTCTGCAGTTGGTAGCAATTCAGAAGTTATACCAATTGAAAAGCTTATACAAGAAGGAAAAACAGGGTCTTTAATATTTATTGGCAATAATCCTGGAAAGATATTTTATCTTCAAAAGTTAGCTGTTGAAAAATCAAGGTTAGGTATTCCTCTAATGTTTGCGCAAGATGTTATTCATGGTTATCAAACGGTATTTCCGATTCCACTTGCTTGGTCATGTAGTTTTAATCCAGAGCTTATAAAGGAAGCCGTGAGAATATCTGCAAAAGAAGCTAGTGCTGTTGGACTTATGTATGCTTTTTCACCAATGGTTGATATTTCAAGAGATCCACGATGGGGACGTGTAAGTGAAGGTGCAGGAGAAGATCCTTTCCTTGGTGCACAAATTGCAAAAGCTCAAGTTGAGGGCTATCAAGGGAAAGACTTTTATGAAAAGGATAGTATGCTTGCCTGTTTAAAGCACTTTATAGGCTATGCAGCTGCAGAAGGTGGTAGAGAATATAACACCGTTGAAATATCAGAAGCAACACTTAGAAATACGTATGTACCACCATTTAAAGCTGGTATTGATGCAGGTGCCGCTTCTGTTATGAATTCTTTTAATGTTATAAATGGTATACCAGTTGCAGGGAATAAAGCCATATTAAAGGATTTACTTAGAGGAGAACTTGGCTTTAAGGGTATTACAATATCAGATTTTGCAGCAGTAGATGAAATTTATATACATGGAGCAGCTGAGGATAAGAAGGATGCCGCTATGAAAGCTGTAACTGCAACCATGGATATAGAGATGATTACAACTTCATTTTCAACTTATCTACCAGAACTTGTTAAGGAAGGAAAGGTAAGTGAAGAAATTGTTAATGATGCAGTTAGAAGGATTCTTAGCAGTAAGTTTAAGTTAGGTATAATGGATGATCCTTTTAAATACATAAGACCTGAAGATGCAGATAAATTAATTTTTTCAAAAGAGCACTTAGAAAAAAGCAAAGAACTTGCAAGAGAATCTATAGTACTTCTAAAGAACAATGGAATATTACCACTTAAGAAAAATAGTAAAATTGCATTGATTGGTCCTTGTGCTAATTCAAAAGATATGCTAGGTCCATGGCAGTTTTCAGATAAGGGTGATGAGACTGTTACAATATTAGAAGGGCTTACTAGTAAAGAGGTTGAAATAGCTTATGCTCAAGGTTGTAATATTGATAGCAAGATAGAAAACGGATTTGAAGAAGCTTTAGCTGCTTGTAAAAAAGCTGATATAGTAATTTTAGCTTTAGGTGAAAGTAGCAAAATGAGTGGTGAAGCAGCTTCAAGACAAAATATAAATTTACCTGAAGTACAGTTAGAACTTGCAAATAAAATAAAAGAATTAGGAAAGCCTATTATTTTACTACTTACAAATGGAAGACCTCTTATTATTAAGTGGTTTGATGACAATATGGATGGAATTATTGAAACTTGGTTCTTGGGTTCACAAGCTGGAAATGCTATAGCTGATGTTATTGTGGGAGATTATAATCCTTCAGGCAGGCTTACAATGACATTTCCTTTAAATCAAGGTCAGATACCAATATACTATAATTCTTTTAATACAGGTAGACCTTATACTGAAGGTAATTATAATCCATTTCTTTCGAAATATATTGATGGGCCAAATACACCACTTTATCCTTTTGGATATGGGTTGAGTTATACAAGTTTTGAATATTCAGATATGAATATTAGTAGCAATAAAATGACAGCAGAAGAAGGTATAGAAGTTTCGGTTACTGTAACCAATACTGGAGTTTTTGCAGGAACAGAGATTGTCCAAATGTATATTAGAGATTTATATGGAAGTATAGTGAGACCAGTAAAGGAATTAAAAGGCTTCAAAAAAATTTTCTTAGTGGCTGGGGAAAGTAAAGCAGTATCTTTTTTTATTAAAGAAGAAAGCTTAAAATTTTACAATAGCAAAAATGAATATAAAGCTGAAAAAGGTGAATTTGAAGTGTTTGTTGGAAGGAGTTCTCAGGAAACTACAGGAATGAAGTTTGAATTTATTTAAGAATCATTGATAATGGTAGGCAGAGTATTTTCAAGAATAAATTATTTATTATACAAAAGGTGGATGTAATTATGTTTGGTTCAAAAAAAGAAAAAAGTATAAGTAATAATGTAGATATTGAGAGAAGTAATTTAATTAATGAGCTTAAAAGAGTTTATGAAGTCAATAAAAACTACGAAAATACTGGAAATGGGTATTTGGAAGGCGATAGTGAATTGGAGCTGATGATTAATAAGCTTCTAGAATTGAAAAATTCTCAACTTAGGGAACAATTTTTACTAAATACTGATATTTTAGAATTTGTTACTCAAATGGATTATGTAAAAGACATGATTGATAATATATCCATTCAAAAAAAATCAATGGAAGAAGTATCGGTAAGTAGTGAAGAAATGAGTCGAGCTATTGAAGAGGTAGCTGACTATGTTCAAAGTTCCTTGAGTATAACAGAAGAGACTGTTTCAACTTCTAAAACATCTATTAAAACTATTAACGAATCATTTGATTATATTAGCAAATCTTTTCAAGAAATCAGTGTGGTTCAAAATAAAATGCATAGTGTAGTTGAGAGTACAAGAGAAATTGATGCTCTAGTTAATATAATAAGTCAAGTTGCAGAACAAACTAATTTGTTGGCATTAAATGCTAGCATAGAAGCAGCAAGAGCAGGCGAAGCGGGTAGGGGATTTGCAGTAGTTGCCGACGAAATTAAAAAGTTAGCGGATAATTCTAAAGAATCGGTAAATTACGTAAGAAAAATGGTAAAAAACTTAAGAGAAGATATTGATAATTCTGCACATGCTATTACTGAGGTAGTTAATGTATTTTCTAGTGGAAAGGCACATATTAATGAAGCAACTCTCTCAATGGATAAAATGGGAGAAGGCTTAAATGGTATTCAGTCAAACTTTGAAAATATATCAGCAAATATTGAAGAACAAACTGCGGTAACTCAAGAAACAGCTTCAAGATTAAACGAAATTAACAACCAAACTAAGCTATTAAGTGAAGCCTGCATGAAAACTGGACAAGGGATTTATAATATAAGTTCAATGGTTGAAAATATTAGAAATAAAGCTATTCCTTATTTTAAGGATTTAAGCGGGGAACAGTCAACCAGGCCAATTAAGGCACAACATCTATTATTAAAGTGGAAGGCTTATAATGGAGTATGGGGTTTTGCAAAGTTAAAGGAAACTGATATACAGGATCATACTTCATGCAGCTTAGGCAAATATTTAAAACGTTTAATGAGCACTAATCATTCAAAGGATTTAGAAAGACGATATGAAATAGAAAGACGATCTCATGAACTTACAAAAACTATCGTAAATGCAGTAAATTGTGGTAATAGAGATAAAATAGATAGTAATTTGAAAGAACTAGATGAAGTTATTAGTGATTTAATTAAGGAGCTATAGCAGTAGAAAAATAATATGGTATTTAATTTTCGAAAACAATAAGTGGATGCAAATGAGGATAATCTTAATAAAAAACGTAGTGGTATTTAATTTGGACGGTGTGTAAAGGATATTATTATTTTATAATTAAGAAAAGCATTACATAAGAAAGAAAAGGGGAAATTATAAATGAGTGAACAAGTTATAAATCATACTAATGATAATACTTCGGTTAGAAAATTTGGTTTAAGGGATAAGCTAGGATATTTGTTTTGTGAAATAGGTGACGATTTATTGTATTTTATAACCACAGCTTTTTTAATGGTTTTTTATACAGATGTATTATTTATATCACCAGCGGTTGTAGGGATAATATTAATGGTTGGAAAGGTATGGGATGCCTTTGCTGATGTTACAATTGGAAGATATATAGATTCACGTAAAAATAGTCCAAATGGTAGATTTAAACCAATGCTAATACGTTTTGGACCTATACTTGCAATAGCAACTGTACTTATGTTTACTAAAATACCAGGGATATCAAATAATGTAGCTATTGCGTATGCTCTTATAACTTATATTGTTTGGGGTACAGTATATAGCTGTGTTACAATACCTTATGGAGCATTAGCATCAGTTATTACAGCTGAATCTTCTGAACGTGCTGCTCTTTCAACCTTTAGAGGTATGGGAAGTGCAATTGGTGCTACTTCAACAATATCTTTAGTTCCAATGTTTGTTTTCATAAATAATAAAGCAAGTTCAGAAAGATTTTTTATAGTGACAATAGTACTAGGCATCCTTGCAACAATTTGCTATGTTATTTCTTATAAAACAATAACTGAACGTGTATTTGTAGTTGAAAAAGCTAATAAACCTAAAATAAATCTATGGGCTTCATTTAAAGCTTTAGGAAGAAATAAGCCATTCATGTGCGTAACAGGTATGGCGGTTGTATCATTAATCTCACAATCAATTTCAGGAGCTATGTCAACATATTTATATAAAGACTATTTCCACAATACAGCAGCTATGGGGATAGGAGGCATGTTAGGTCTCCTTAATATAGTAATAGTAGCGCCTTTAGTTGCAAAACTTACTAAGAAATTTGGTAAAAAAGAATCTGCATCTATAGCATTGTTAATTTCATCAATACTATATCTAGTACTTTTCTTAGTGCCTATACATAATGCATTTGTATTTGTTGTATTAAATTATATCGCTAATTTAGGATATGGTTTTTATGGATTTACTCTTTGGGCATTTGTTGGAGATGCAATTGATTATCAGGAATATATTACAGAAGAGAGACAAGATGGTACACTTTATGCTTTATATTCGTTTATTAAAAAGGTAGCTCAAGCTGTTTCCGGGGGAGCTGGTGCCTTTGTATTAGGTGCAATTGGTTATGTTGCAAAAGCACCTGAGCAAACTGCAGAAGTAGCAGAGAAAGTTAGAAATTTTGCAGTACTAACTCCATCAATAGGTTATATAATAATGTTCTTAATATTATTTTTCTTATATCCTATGACTCAAGAAGCACTTAAAGAAATACAAGATGAATTAGAAAGAAGAAGAAATGGTATTAGTTAATTAAATAATTTAAAAAGCACTACTCAATGGTGGGTCATTTGAGTAGTGCATGTTTGGATAAAAATAATTTAATCTAGGAGGAACAACAATGATTTGTGAAAAAATACAACTTTGGGAAGATAATGAACATGGTTTTATAGAAACATATATTCCTAATAATTCAGAAGAAATTAAATATGATAAAAAAAGGCCAACAATTATAGTTTGCCCAGGTGGAGCATTTTTAGCAACTACGGATAGAGAAGCTGAACCAGTAGCAATGAGATTTGTTGCACAAGGGTATAATGCAATTGTGCTTAGATATAACACATATTTTGGTAAGAAGGTTATGGATCGTAAAAATCCACCAAAGGGTAATGATAAATCTGCTTATCCACAACCTCTGTTTGATATAGCAAAAGCTATGCTTATAGTACGTGAAAATGCAGAAAACTGGCTTGTAGATAACGATAAGATTGTATTATGCGGTTTTTCAGCAGGTGGAAATGTTGTAGCTAATTTGGGAGTGCATTGGCAGGATGAGTTATTAAAAGAAAAATTTAATGTGGATAGCGAATTGTTTAAGCCTAATGCAATTATAATTGGTTATGGTGTAACAGATCATATGGCAATGAAAAAAGGAGTAAGTACTAATAATGAGGGAGCTAAAAAATTTGCAGTGCTTGCTAATAAAGCAGCCTTTGGAAAAGAATATCCGTCAGATGAAGAACTTATGAATGCAAGTCCTGCGACTTATGTATCAGAAAAAGTTCCACCAACATTTATTTGGCATACAGCTGATGACTCAGTTGTTTATGTAACTAACTCATTAAATTTTGCATCAAAGCTAAGCGAACATAAAGTACCTTATGAACTTCACATATTTGAAACAGGGGTACATGGATTATCGCTTTGTGATGAAACCACAGCAGCTAGGGCTGAAGATATGAATCATGGATGTAAAATATGGTTTGATTTAGCTATAAAATGGCTAAAGAAACATGATATAAAACTTTAGAATTAGATAAACTTAATGCTTTTTAGTAGCTTTAATTTAAAATATTACATCACATGAAGATTTAACTAATTTATAGTTGAAATTTATGAGATATATAAGGAAGCTGTTGCAAAATTAACAGAGTTAGTTTTGTGGCAGCTTTTTTAAAAATGAAAATGGGGCTATTGGACTAAAGTGCAGGCTCTTTTTCTTGTAAAAAATAAATTTCAAGCTATATAAGTAGTTTAAGAGCTATAGAAAACATAATTATGTTAATAAAAATATATTAAATGCAATATTTTTATACAATATATCAAAATAGTTAATGTTATATTATTGTCAACAATATAGAATATACGTATAAAAGTGAAAACGTTTTGCTTATAAGCAACTATATTAAAAATAATAATTATGAATTCGGGGGAATTAATTATGTTAAAAAGAAATTTAAATGTTATAAGCTTACTGGTGGCAGCCACGTCTATTATGTCAGCAGTACCAGCAATGGCTGAAGATGTTAAGACAGTTGAAACATTAGATGGAACTGTTCAAAGTGCTAAAGCTTATGGAAATGGCGTGTTCTTAGTTTATGGATACAAAGCTGATAATGATGATACAAGCATATACAGTGCTACAGCTGATGGAAAGTTTAATAAAATAGATGGTTTAGATTCAAGTGATTTTGATACACAATTTGGTGACGCAGCTAAGGGTCAGTATATACCAGTTGGTGATTATGATGAAAAATACTTAGATATGAATAACAACTTTAAAATTATAGAGGATGATTTGAACCAAACTCAGCTTGATGATGCAGCAAAGAAATTAAAGAAAAAAATTAAAAAGGATAATGATGGAAGATTTGAAGAAAGTTTTTATGAAAATACAACTCCTCAACCAACTCAAAAACGACCTGGAGCAGATTCACGTTATCCATATCTTGATGGATTTTCAGGAAAATGGTCTCATTATAAGTATAAATTAAATGATATTCTAATTGGAGATAAGCTTAGTGGGAAAAGTGAATCAACTTCAATGATATATTCTGATTTGGATGGAAATTATGTTGATGCAGATTATAATTTAGGAAATCTTACAGTTTCAACAACAAGTGCTAGCGTGAAAATTCATAATACTTATAAAACTTATGAGATAATTGATGATGGAGTAACTTATGAGTTAAAAGCAGAGGTTGGAGAAGTTGGCGGAAACTCATTCTTATCTGAGGGGTATAGTGATATGTATAGAACGGTTAACCTTACTATATACAAAAAAGTAAAAGGCTCGGATGATAGTACATATAGAGTTGTAACAGGAGATGTATATTTTGGAAGCGGTAATAATAAGCATAAGGTGGCAACTAATGGGGATGGTTCTGTAAAAGTAATACAGAATTTTTCAAAAGAACAGGCTTCAGACACAATAGATGGAATTAAGTATCCTAAGACTTCAGAAATTTATTTTCCTACAGATGAGGATGGAAATAGTGAAGATGTATTAGGACTTAAAACTGGTAGTAGATATGCTCAACCAATGATATTATCAGGACAAAAAGGCATGACTAGTTTATTTCTGGATATTACAAACAATAAAGTATATGCAGAAACTATTAGTTTAAAACAAAAGAACGGATATAGATACATAGATAAGAGTGACGATGATAGCCTAGATATTGAACAAGGTTCAAGCTCCATTGCAAAACCTTCTGGTAATTTATGGGCTGTAAGTAAAGGATATATTTACGCATATGATCAAACTAAAAATGCTTTTGTAAAACAATACAAAGTAGATAGATCTATGAATAAAATATCTATGAGCGGAACTAATAATGTAATTGTATGGAATGAAGATAAAAATGCATATTCAATTATATATAATAAGCCAGCAGCTGGAGCGGCTGGAAGTGCAACTCAAAATACAACAACTGGAGCAGCGGTAGTAGTTGGAGGTGCAGCTAAAGCTGGATGGTTAAAAAATACAGATAGTACTTGGTCTTATATTAAGGCTGATGGAACTAAGTTTATTGGATGGATGAAAGACAACGAAAAGTGGTATTATATAAAATCTAATGGAGTTATGGCTACAGGCTGGATAAATGATAATGGGACTTGGTATTATTTAAATATATCGGGAGATATGAAAACTGGATGGATTAACGATAATGGAAATTGGTACTATTGTGATGCGTCAGGAGCCATGTTAGCCAATACTAGTGTTGATGGATATACATTAGGTAATGATGGGGCATGGATTAAATAATAAATCAATTTAAATAAATTCTCAGCTAGAAATTGAAGAATCTTAGCTGGGAATTTATTTCATAGATATTCAATATATGGCTAAAGGTTCAGATAAAATGGCTATACAAATGTAGGAGATATGAAAACTACAGTTGATTATGATGCAGAAAAAGATATTTTATCTGGTACAGCAAATGGGAGATTTTATTAATATTTTAAAGTGGGAGGAGTTATGAATTTTTCAGAAAGGCTTAAAAACGAAAACGCTAAAGAATATGCATATAGAGTTTTAAAAAGCAATATTATGTCATTAGAACTTAGGCCAGGTCAAAAAATTAGTGAATCAGAGTTGGAACAACAATTAAATATTTCAAGAACTCCTATTAGAGAAATATTAATTAGATTAAGAGAAGAAGATCTAATAGAAGTAAAACCTCAACAAGGTACATATGTCTCGCTATTGAAAATGGAATATATTGAAGAAGCATTTTTTATGAGCTATCATTTAGAAAAAGAAGTACTAAAATTGGCTTGTGATAGTTTTCCAAAAGAAAAGTTAATTGAGCTGGAGAGAAATTTGATAGAGCAGAAATTTATTTTAGAAAAGCAGGATAAAAAAATGGAATTCAACCTATTGGATAGTAATTTTCATGAGATAATATTTTCAGGTGTGAATTTTAAAAAAATTTGGAAAACTATACTTAAGATAAGCACTCACTATAATAGATTTAGATTTATACCAGACTTAAAATACGGCAGTAAGTATTTTGTTGAGAAGAACGAAAAAATCTTTTATATAATAAAAAATAGAGATAGTGTAGCAATTGAACCATTATTATTGGATTATTTAAATGAAAATACAAATCAATTAAGGCAGTTTCTGGAGGAAAATCATAAATATAAAGGTTACTTTAAACAAGATTATTAAAAAAAAAATATTTCTAAAATTGTTAGCTAAAAAATGGAGGTGAATTCTTAAAAAGTTGGTACCTGTATCAAATGTTGATAATAACAGTTAGAGGAGACAAGATTTATGAAAATTAACGACTTTGATGAACTGATTAAATATTTAGATGAAGATACAAATGCAGAAAAGAATATAATAAGAAGCAATTATAGACTTAGTTCTAATATAGGTGAATATGATAATGGGAGTAAGATAATTATTAATGAGGACAAAGAAGGTATAAATACATCTTTTCCAAATGAGGAATTAACTGAGGCCAAATTTGCAATAAAAAGAAAACTCAGATATTGCAATATTAGTGAACATAGACATGAATATATTGAAATTACATATGTTTTAAAAGGTGAGTTAGTGCAAAGTATTGAAGGCCAAAAATATAAGATGAAAAAAGGGGGCTTTTGCATTTTTGATAAGAATACTAAACATTCATCAGAAGCTATTAATAAAAATAATATAATAATAAATATGTTACTTACTCCTAAATTCTTTGACGGTGTGTTCATACATCTTCTTTCTGATGATAACTATATTTCAAATTTTATTGTTAATACTCTGTATTCAATGAATACTACACAAAATTTTATAAAATATCATATTAAAGAAGAAACAACTTTACATATAATTCTGCAGAATTTGTTAATAGAATATTTTTCAGAAAGCACAAGATCCAAAGCTGCAATAAATGGATATTTGTTAATACTTTTTGTGGAGCTTTCAAGAGCCATAACTAAAAGTAATGAAGAATTTATTAATAAGTCCCATAAAGCAATAAAAGAAGAAGTTTTTAATTATTTGAGGGAAAATTTTACGGATACCAATCTAAAAAGAATGGCTGAACATTTTCATTTTCACCCTAGTTATTTAAGTAATCTTATTAAAAAGGAATTTGGAAAGAATTTAAAAGACTTGCTCATGGAAATTAGAATGTCGGAAGTCTGTAATTTGCTTGAATATACTAATATGACTATAGAGACAATAATAAATAAAATAGGCTATACCAATAACAGTTATTTTTATAAAGTATTTAGGAAGCAATATGGTTGTACTCCTATAGATTATAGAAACAAAATAATTATAAATCATGTTAATAACACAATAACAAAATCTATATTTTAAGAAGAACTTGAGATTTAGATATATTTATATTAATAAAAGACATATTGATATTAATCTTAAACGGTGTGCAAACAATATCTTTATTATAAAATTGAAAATGGCTTACTTTACAGATGATGAACCAACTAATACTCTATTTTGGACAACATTGTTATTATATTTAGCAGCGCCTTTATTTAGTGACTTAGTAAGTGTAATTTCTATGGAATTTTATAGAATAGATCACGGTGCATACAAGGAAATATGTGATAATAAAACTGATGAGTCAGTTGAAAATGGGAAAGAGCTTAAAAGTGAGAACGTATAAAAATTAATAAAATATTATATTAGAATAGGTGAATAGTATGAAAATAATTGATTTAAATGAAAAGTGGAAATTTACAAAAATAAATGATGTAAAAAATTCTAATGAAGAAATTGCGGAGTTTGATGACATAATATTGCCTCATTGCTGGAATGCAGAAGATGGACAGTCTGGAGAAGGCGGTTTTTACAGAGGTCAATGCTGGTATCAAAGAAAAATTAATATTAGCGAGGACGAGATTAAGAAAAACCTATTTTTAGAAATAGGAGCAGCTGGTAATGTTTCAGAAGTATATATAAATGGACAACTAGCAGGAGGCAGCAAATGCGGATTTTCAATGTATAGAGTTGCGTTAAATTCCTTTATAAAGTGTGGAGATAATCTTATAGCTATAATGGTGGATAATAGCAGACATGAAGATGTATATCCATTAATGGCTGACTTTACGTTTTATGGTGGTTTATATCGTGATGTGAAACTTATAATAACTGAAGCAGTACATTTTGACTTGTTGGATGGTAGCAGGGATGGAATATATTTAACACAAAACAGTATTAATGAAAATACCTTTGAATTTAAAGTAAGTGGTAGAGTTGTAAATGAATTGGCTAAATTAGAAAATGTACAAATAAAGTTTAATCTCTGTGATAAGGAACAAAAAATAGTATTAAATAAAACTATTGATATTGAAGTAGAAAAGGATTCTGACTTTGAACTATCAGAACAAATTTCAGATATAATTTGCTGGCAAGGAGTAGAAAATCCTTATCTTTATACCTTAAAAGCTGAACTAATCTGTGATAAAGAAGTTTATGATGTACGAGATATAGAAATAGGATTTAGAAAAATTGAAGTTACACCAGATAAAGGAGTAGTTCTAAATGGTAAGCCTGTAAAATTAAATGGAGTTAGCCGTCATCAAGATTTTGGTGGGGTTGGAAATGCTATAACAAAAGAACATATGGATTTAGATATGTCTCTAATTAAAGAAATAGGAGCTAACAGCATTAGGCTTTCCCATTATCAACATGATGATTATTTTTATACACTTTGCGACCGCGAGGGTATGCTTGTGTGGGCAGAAATTCCGTTTATAAGTGTACCTACAACTACAGATGAAGAAAACAAAAATGCTAAAGAACAGTTAGATAAACTTATTAAACAAGCATATAATCATAGTTCAATATACTGCTGGGGAGTACAAAATGAAATTACAATAGCAGTTGAAAATGAAAAAATTTATGAAAAGGTTAGAGAACTTGAAGCTATAGCTAAGGAATTAGATTCAAGCAGAGTTACTGCTTCAGCTAATATTTATTCAGTTGAAGATGAAAGTCCATTAAATGAGATAACTGATGTACTTGGCTATAATTTATATTATGGTTGGTATTATGGAAAAATGGAGGATTTAGGAGAAAGACTTGAAAAATTCCATGAGGCAAGACCAAATATTCCAGTTTTAGTTTCGGAATATGGAGTAGATACTAATCCTAAGTTCCATTCTTATAATCCAACAGTTAAGGATTATACAGAAGAATATCAAATGTTATTTCATGATAATGCACTTAAGACAATTAATGAAAAACCTTTCGTTTTAGGTGGATATGTTTGGAATATGTTCGATTTTGGAAGTTCTAATAGAAATGAAGGCGGAGAAAAGGGTAAAAATCAAAAAGGTTTTGTTACTATAGATAGAAAGATTAAAAAAGATGCTTTTTATTTATATAAGGCTAATTGGTCAAATGTTCCTTTTGTTCATTTAGCAGGAAAGAGATTTGTTAATAGGCATGAAGCTTTAAATGACATAACTGTAATATCAAATTTAGATACTATAAAACTTTTTGTCAATGAAGAATTTATAGGGGAAATAAATTCAAATGAAGCAATTAAGACATTAAAGGATGTTAAATTAGCTTTAGGAGAAAATATCATAAGAGCTGAAGGTTATGACAAAGCAGAAATTATTTATGAAGATCACATGATAATTAATCATGTTTCTGAAGTGGATAAAAGCTATGTATATGTTAAAGTTGAAGATAAAGGTCTTGTAACGAATTGGTTTGAAAAATTTGATTTAACTAATGTTCAAGAAGTTAACCTTAAAGAAGGATATTACTCAACTTTTGATACAATAAAAGAATTGTATGAAAATGAAGCAGCAAAGGCAATATTTTTAAAGTATTTTAGTCATATGGCAGATAGCCCAAGAATGCAGGAAATGATGGGAGTAACGTCTATAGATAGGATGTCTAAAATCTCACAACTTAATATACCAAAAGAGATTTTGCCTGTTATTAATAGGGAATTAAATGAAATACCTAAAAACAATATTACGATAAATTAAGAAAAATTCAAAGCAAATAGAAGATCATCCTTATTAAGGATGTTTTTCTATTATCTAAATCAAATTTAAATAAGCAGAAATATGAACAATGTTTGAAAGCTATGCAGTAATAATAACATTTTTTTGAATTTATATTATATGGATAATAAAAAGTAAAGTGTATATATTTCTTTAAATGATTAGTGAGAACTATTATAAACAAATTTAATGTTGAAATTGTATATTTATATGTAATCGGGGGAGTTAGATTATGGCAGATATTATTATTGAAGAAGCTAAAAGGTGCTTGAAATGTAAAAAACCATTATGCAAAGTCGGATGTCCTGTTAATACATCTTTTAATGAGGTTGTGAAGTTATTTTTAGAAGGAAGTATTATAAAAGCTGGAGAAATGCTTTTTAATAACAATCCACTTTCAGTAGTGTGCTCGCTAGTATGTCCACATTCAAATCAGTGTGAAGGTAGTTGTGTATTGGGAAAGAAGGGAAACTCGATTAAAGTAAGTATGGTAGAACATTATATATCAGATTACTATTTAAACTTTATTTCTTCAGAGGTGAAAAATAATAATAATAATAATAAAGTTGCAATTGTTGGATCAGGACCTGCAGGAATTACTATTGCTATTATTCTAGCTTCTAAAGGTTATGATATTACTATTTTTGAAGCGCATGATAAAATAGGAGGAGTTTTAAGATATGGAATTCCAGAATTCAGATTACCCAAAACTATTTTAGATAAACTTAGAGACAAATTAATCAGCATGGGAGTTAAAATAAGACCTAATACTTTAATTGGTACAGCTATAAAAGTGGATGATTTATTTAGAGACGGTTATAAAGCTATATTTATTGGCACTGGAGTTTGGAATCCCAAGGGATTAGGAATAAAGGGAGAAACTTTAGGGAATGTTCATTATGCAATTGATTATTTAAAGAGTCCAGAAGTATACGATTTGGGAAAAAGAGTATGTGTAATAGGGGCAGGGAATGTAGCAATGGATGTTGCAAGGACTGCCTTAAGAAGTGGTTCAAAGGAAGTCTATATAATGTATAGAAAAGGCGCCGGCAGTATGCAAGCCGATGAAGTCGAAATTGAGTACGCAAAGCTTGAAGGTGTTAGATTTAATTTTTATCAATCACCATTAGAGGTTGTTGATAATGGTGTGAAATATATTAAGACTGAAGTAGCCGGCATAGACGATGAGGAAAAAGAAGTGATACAGGAAATAGAAGGAACAGAGTCAATTTTTGAATGTCATTCTGTGATTTTAGCAATAGGACAGAAGCCTAGAACAAACATAGTTTCAAGTTCAAAAGGCATAGAAGTGAATCGTGGCGGTTTAGTAATTACTGACGAGTGCGGAAGAACCACGAGGGAAGGTGTGTTTGCTTCTGGCGATGTTGTAACTGGAGCTAAAACAGTTGTAGAGGCAGTTAGAGTATCAAAAATAGTTGCTGATGCTATTGATGAATATATTTGTAAAAGAGATATTAAAAAAATTATAATGTAAGTTTAGAGAAGATATTATGAATTATGAAGCATATTCTGATAAATTGCCTCATCTTCATTTTCATATAGTACCTAAGTATGAAAATGGTCTTAACTGGGGAAGCACATTTGAAATGAATCCTGGAAAAGTATATTTGAATGATGAAGAATACAGTGAAATAATGAATACTATAAAACAAAATTTATAAAATTTAGAGGTGAAATTCTATGGTTATTGATAAGTTAGAAAATGGAAAATGCTATTATGGGCTTGGAGTAAAGATACAAAGAGCTCTTGAATACTTAAGTAATATTAATTTAACAGAATTAGAAGCAGGAAACTATCAAATTGAAAATAACGACGTTTATGCTATGGTTTCGGAATATGAAACTAAATCAATGGAAGGTGTGTTATGGGAAGCGCATAAGAGATACATAGATGTTCAATATATGATTAAGGGTTCAGAAAAAATGGGATATACCAATGTAGATAACATAAAAGTTACTATTGATTATGATTCGAAAAAAGATATTTTATTTGGTACAGCAAATGGAGACTTTGTTACTGTTCAAGAGGGAATGTTTATTATATTTACTCCAGAAGATGGTCATATGCCATCCATAAATGTAGAAAAGTCTAAAAAAGTGAAAAAAGTGGTAGTTAAAGTTCTTGCCGATTAAGATAATGAATAATCTAATAAGAATGCATTAATAAAACGTAAGAGCAACATTTCTATAAAAAAATCAAAATAGTTGAAGATATATTTTAGTAAAAGTTATAAACTATACTACAGAGTATAAAGTTTATAACTTTTACTAAGTTTTAGCCAAACAGAAATTGGAGTTTTTATAATCAGAGTAAACAATGTTAAAGGAGAGGCTTTATGAATTTAGTTTTTGATTTACATACACACACTATAAATAGTGGGCATGCTCATTGTACTACAATGGAAAATGCAAAATATGCTAGTGAAATAGGATTAGAGCTGTTAGGAATAACTGATCATGGACCTAAAATGCCTGGTGGACCTCATGAATGGTATTTTAATACTTTTGATGCTATGCCAAGGGAGTTATATGGCGTTACGATGCTCTATGGGTGTGAAGCAAATATTCTTGATAGTGATGGAAATATTGATTTATCAATAGATAAGCAAGAAAAGCTTGATATTATTATAGCAAGTCTCCATGATCCAGTTGTAGAAACTGGGAAGAGTCGGGAAGTTTATACCACAATGTTTTTAAATACAATGGATAATCCTAACCTACATATTTTAGGTCATATAGGAAATCCAAAGTTCCCTATATATGAAGAAGAAATAGTAAAAAAAGCAAAAGAAAAAAATATACTTATAGAAATAAATAATAAATCATTCTCTGTTAAGAGAAAAGGAAGTGATGTAATTTGCAAAAAGATTGCATTACTTTGCAAAGAATATGGTGTAAAAATTGTAGTAGGCAGTGATGCTCATTCATGTTTTGCAATTGGGGGCTTTAATGAAGCCGAGAAGTTACTCAAAGAGATAAATATGCCTGAAGCCCTTATTATGAATACAAGTAAGGATAAAATATTGAACTTTCTTAGAGAAAGAGGAAAAAACATATAAAATTATCAATTTAATGTTTAAGAATTGGAAGAGAATGCATTTGAAGAGATACACCAATATACACTTAAGTTGGTATATTTAAGTATAATTAATTAGGTATAAAGATCATGAGAAATTAACAAAAGACCCCTTTGGAATATAAAACAAAGGAGTCTTTTTCATGATCTTGTGAATATTAGAGTAAGATTTGTATATGTGAAAGGTAACAGAACTAAAATATTATCTAATGAATTTTTTCATTTACGGAGGTATGACATTTAATATATTAGTAATATTAGTCTGCTACTTTTTACAATCATTTCATTTTTTTATTAAACTCCCGAGTAAGCTGAGAAACCACCATCAATAGGTATAACTATACCATTTACAAAACTTGAAGCTTCTTCATTTACTAAGAATAAAAGTGCACCTATAAGTTCTTCAGCTTCACCAAATCTACTCATTGGAGTAGCATTTAATATTTTATGAGAACGCTCAGTATAGCTTCCATCTGCATTTTTAAGAAGTGCCTCATTTTGTTTTGTTACAAAGAAGCCAGGAGCTATAGCATTAACTCTTATGCCAACTTTTGACATATGAACTGCGAGCCACTTAGTAAAGTTTGATACTGCAGATTTTGCACCTGAGTATGCTGGTATCTTTGTAAGTGGAGTGAAAGCATTCATTGATGAAACATTGATAATGCTGCATCCTTTTTTACCAATCATATCTCTTGAAAACTCTTGTGATGGAAGTAGAGTTCCAAGGAAGTTTAAATCAAATACAAATCTAATACCATCTTCATCAAGATCAAAGAAAGTTACAAGATCTTTATTTTCTTCATATAAATCTTCTTCATATAAATATTCTTTGGTAGTTGTACCTTTTGGATTATTACCACCAGCACCGTTTATTAAAATGTCACAAGGACCAAACTTTTCTAAAATTATTTCATGAGCTTTCTTAAGGCTTGTCTTATCAAGAACATTAGCTTGAACACCTAAAGCAATTTTTCCATTAGCAACAACCTCAGCTGCTTTTCTTTCTGCATTTTCTATACTTCTATCAAGTATAGCTACTTTTGCACCACATTCAGCTAGAGCGTCAACCCAAGAGCTCCCTAGTACTCCAGCACCACCAGTTACTACTACAACTTTATTATTTAAATCTATATTAAAAGGTAATTTCATTTTATTTATCTCCTTTATTTATTAGTTTTTTCTAGAGCTTCCCATATTCCTGTAATGTACATAGCACCTAAAGCACGGTCGTATAAACCATATCCAGGTCTTCCAGTTTCACCCCAAATCATTCTTCCATGATCAGGACGAAGATATCCATCAAAGTTGTTTTTATGAAGTGCTTTCATAATTTCAACGATATCTAAAGAGCCGCAAGGTGAGTAGTGAGCACTTTCTTCAAAGCTTCCATCTTCAAGAAGTTTAACATTTCTAACATGCATGAAATGTATACGTCCTTGGGCAGAATACTTATCTACCATTTTTACGATGTCATTAAAGCTAGCTGACCCAAGAGAACCTGTACAGAAAGTAAGACCATTGTATTTACTGTCTACTAATTTTAAGAATCTGTCTAAATTCTTTTCGTTTGTAATTATTCTTGAAAGTCCAAAAATATTATATGGTGGATCATCAGGATGAATTGCCATCTTAATATCATTTTGCTCCGCAACTGGAATAATTTGTTTTAAGAAGTATTCAAGGTTACTCCATAAAACTTCTTCATCTACTTTTGAGTATTGCTCAAATAAATCCGCAAGTTGGTTTTTTGTATAGCTTGAATCCCAACCTGGAAGTGATAACTCACCAGTAAGAGGATCCATTTTTTCTAATTGGTCTTTGTAATAAACAAGAGCAGTTGAACCATCCTCTAAAACTTTATCAAGCTGAGTTCTAGTCCAATCAAATACAGGCATGAAGTTATAACAAATTACTTTAACCCCAGCTTTTGCAAGGCGTTTTATGTTTTCTTTATAATTTTCAATGTATTTATCTCTTGTAGGTAACCCAAGTTTAATGTCTTCGTGTACAGGAACACTTTCAATAACATCAAAGTTTAATCCTACACTTTCAACTTCAGCTTTTAATTTAAGTATGCTCTCATTACTCCAAACTTCTCCGACAGGAACGTCGTAAATTGCAGTTACGATACTGTCCATACTTGGAATTTGTCTAATGTATTGAAGCTTAACTGCATCGTCAGCTCCATACCATCTAAATGATAATTTCATATTATTAATCCTCCAACTCTAAATAATTTTTAATATTTTTATAGCAGATGCCTTCAGTGATTTCTTTAAGAAGTTCATAGTCGTTTTCAAATTCTCCATTGTCAACGAGTGTACCTATAAAGTTACATAATATTCTTCTAAAATACTCATGTCTTGCGTAAGATAAAAAGCTTCTTGAGTCTGTAAGCATACCAATAAAGTAAGCTAACATTCCTTGGCTTGCTATAGATTTTAAATGTTCATAAATACCTTCTTTATGGTCAATAAACCACCAGGCAGCACCAAATTGAACTTTTCCCTTAATTCCATCCTCTCCAAAGCAGTGGGGTAGTGAAGAAAGAACAATATTATCTTTTGGATTTAAAGTATAAATTGCTGTTTTGGGAAGTCTAGAATTTTCATTGATCTCATTAAGAAGTTTTGATAAGGAAGTTGCTACATTAAAATCATTCATAATATCAAAACCTGAATCTGGTCCAAGTTTTTTAAACATTGTTTCATTGTTATTTCGCATGGCTCCTATATGAAGCTGCATAACCCATCCTTTTTCATGATACTCTTTAGCGAGAATTTTAAGAGTATAGCACTTAAATTTTTCGGCATCTTCAGGAGATACCTTATCCAAATATAATCTTCTTTTAAATATCTCTGACACTTCTTCTTCTGTAGTAGAGAAATAAGATAAACTCTCAAGAGAGTGATCAGAAAGTTTGCAACCTGCTTCATGAAAATAATTTATACGCTCTTTTAATGCTTCAATTAATGTTGTATAAGAACTAGTAACTTTAATTGAAGAAATATTTGATAAGATATTTAAATAATCTATAAATCCTTCATTTAAAATATTAAGAGCTTTATCTGGTCTGAAAGTTGGAAGTACCCTAAATCCTAAATCTTTCTTTTCTGCGAGTTTCTTATGATATTCTAAATTATCAGAAGGATCATCAGTTGTACAAATTAGTTTTACATTAGAGTTTTTTATGAACTTTATTGGAGATAAATCCTCCAACTGTATTTTTTTATTGCAATGATCATATATTTTTTCAGCATTACTTTCTTTTAAAATTTCATTAACACCAAAAAAGTTTTTTAATTCTAGGTTAGTCCAGTGGTATAGTGGACTTCCTATTAACCTCTCACAGGTTCTTGCCCACATCCTAAATTTATCAAAGTTGTCTGATGCATCGCCAGTAATATACTTTTCAGGTATACCAGCATATCTCATGGCTCTCCATTTATAATGGTCAAATTCAAGAAAAATCTCAGAAATATTACTAAATACTTTATCCTCATATATTTCTTTAGAGGATAGATGACAATGAAAGTCGTAAATAGGGGCATTTTTTGCAATATCATTATAAAGAATTCTTGATGTTTCTCCATTTAGCATAAAATCTTTTCCAAACAAAATATCACCTCGTTTTAATATGTTGAAAACATAATATTTATGGTTAGTTGTACTTTAAGATAAGCACAACTAAATTAATTAGTTTATAATGGCTTACTTAAAGCGTTATTGAGTTAAACTTTTTTGTGAAACCATTTTCAACTTTGTAAGTATATTTTATATTCATAACGAAAATATAACATTAACGATTTTGATATATTGTATAAAATTATTGCTTTGAAATAAATTTCTGTTATTTAGAAAAGTAATGTTTAAAAGTAAATTTAAAGCCAGAAGATTGAATTAGGAAAACATGATGACTTTAAAGAATTAAATAGAAGAGAGGAATATGACATAGTTATCAGTAATAATTCTAAGTCCATCCTAAATAGCCGTTAAGATAATGACATTAGGGGATGGAGATCGGTAGGCAAAATAATTGTCTACCTCTTAATTGATTTATTTTTTTATATATTCCTGATAGAGTTGCGGAGTTATAATTTCTCCCTCAAGAAGTTTAAAGTTTGTATTTTCTATAGGACTTAATTTATTAATTAAGTTCATTCCTATAGTATAAAGTGCATTAGCTAAGAAGTTTACATCTTGAATAACAGTGCCTGTCATAAGCCCTTTATTAATTAAATCTTTTGCTTCAGGAAGTCCATCAATTCCAACAACTGCTATATTTTTTGTTTTATCACCTTTGTTATATCCATATTTTTGCAATGCCTCAATAGCTCCTATAGCCATAGCATCATTGTTTGAAATTATTGCTTCAATTCTAGTACCATATCTAAGAAATAAGTTTTCAATAGAAGTTTTAGCAATATCTTGAGACCAATCGGCATTTACCAGAGCAAGCTGCTCTGTTTTTATTCCTGAGTTATTAATCGTGGTAATAACATTGTTAGTTCTTTCGATTGCTACGGGATTATTAGATTTACCTTGTAATAGAACATATTGCATAATATTATCATTATTTTTATCCAAAATACTTCGGTTGGTATTCCATAAGTTTATAAGTATTTCGCCTTGAATACTGCTGATTTCACCTGTATTTTCTGAGAAAAAGGCAACCTTGTTGTAATCCTTATATACGCTTGATACTATCTGAGGAGATATTCCTATTAGAATTAGTGGAATATTTTTTTGTTTAATTCCAATAATTATGTCTTTTACTAAGTCCTCACTTGGATTAGCTGGAATAATTATAAATAAGTCAATATTATGATTAACGAGAGAACTTAGCGTTTCAGTTTGTAGAGCTGAATTATTTTTTCCATCATAGAAAGTAAATGTCATTTTATCTTTATTTTTCAGTTGAATATCTTCTAAATTTTCCTTAAGTTGTATCTCAAATGGATCATCAAAACTACGCAATAATATTGCGATATTAGCTATTTTTCTATAATCATTATTTAAAATAGAAGTAGCATATACATTGTTTATAAAATTTGTTGTTAATATGGTAGTAACTATTGTAAACAAAAGAAATGAGATTAATTTCTTAAATGTCTTCATTTTTATTCCTCCAGGTACCCTGTTTTAAATAGTGTTAGTGTTTGATTTTTATATAAAACTTATTCAATATTTTATTAGATTACAAACATGATAACTATTTTATGAAGTAAGATATTAAAGTCATGAAGTAGAAGAAGGATATGCATATGAACAATTAATCATTTAAAGATATCAATAATAAATATTTCATTAATTTTACAAGAAGAAAGTTATATTAGAGTAGGACTTTTATGTAAATATGTTTTTGTTTAATATGATTGGAGATTTACTTTAAGGTTAAATATAAGAGTTAATTATGAAGAGGGTGATACTACCTATGATGACTTGGTCAAAGTTTTTAGCCATTTAGGATGTGAGTATGAAAAGTTTGGCTATGAAATGATTAGATATTTATGGAAGAATAAAAGTATTATAGATAAAAATGGTGATGGTATTTTACAATATGTTCTTGTGAGTGGTCCAATGAGAGACTTAATATCAAATCAAAGAACACAAGGCGCTATTTCAGCAATTGAGAACTCTGGAATAAAAACAGAAAAATTTATATCATTAAACACTGATTGGAGTAAAGAAGTAGCTAAAAGTGATATTGAAAATATATACCTAACATATGGTAGAAAAGTTGAGGCGATAATTGCTAATTCTGATGACTTGGCAATAGGTGATGCTGAAGCACTTCAAAAATATGGATATAATACAGGCGAAAACTCGAACTTTATACCGGTTTTTGGAATTGGTGGGATTCCTGAAGCTAAAGAATTAATTGATAAGGGAATTATGTCTGGTACAGTTATTTTAGACTTGAAAGAGTTAGCTAATGACTTTTATGCTGTTGGAATGAACCTAGTTAATAATGTAAGTCCTATAGAAAACACAAGTTTAAAAATTGATAATAGAGGTATAATTACAATTTTACAAAATCCAAAGAAATATATATAAGGTTGTATAGTATTCTGAATTTATGAACAATGTCTGGAAAAACAATAATGAATAGAGTGAAATAATATGAAAGGTGTTTTTTATTGGGGGCTGACACTACACAGTCCCCAATTTAGATACACAATTTTCCCTAGATGTGTTTGGGATTTTAGCCAAATTATTTTTTCACAAATTTCGTTTACTCAACAACTTATAATAAAAAAATAAGTAATGATAGCTAAATTAAAAAAGATTTTTATTGAAATTATATATAAACTCAATTAATAAATTATATAGAATACTAACAGGTATTCTTAGATAAGTAATCTCAATACCTATCCAAAGATAGTGTGGGAATATAATAAAAACATCAACGTTTCATACATTCCAAACATTGATGTTTTCACTACTTGGTGCCCCATAGAAGAATCGAACTACTGAAAGAAATTATTACTCAAACTCATATAATCTTTGATCAGAATCCTAAATTTATATTTAGAATTAATTATGAAACCACAGTATATGTTTGAGTATAAGCTATCTGTTCATCACCTAATGTAAGGTAGTAATATATTGGTATCATATAAGTTGAATAAAATAGGGTTGAGGCTTCTGACACATTGTTTTCTAGTCCCCTTATTAATAATTGTTGATGTTTTAAGCTCACAATATAGCAATTAGCTATAATTACAATTTGTTCTGCAAAGAATACATCAGAAATTGAATTTGCATATTTATCGGCATGATTTACTAAATTGGTTCGAATAGTTCGAAGTTGATTAATATCACGCTGTAAAGTTGAATCTAAGGTTCTTAGCTCTTCAGGTGGAGTGTTTGCTTTTAAATTAAGCACGACTAAATTTGCTCGTATGACTTTGATTTGTTCTAAACTATTTAAAATATCTTCTTTATTCTGTAAATCTGATATCCTTGGACCATAAGGTATAGATTTAGATGGTACTTGTGCATATGCTAAATTACTCATTGATATTGTTATAAGTATTATGAGTATTACTAAACGAATTAATTTCTTATGCATGATATTCCTCCTATTATTCTACTAAATTTGTAAATGTAACAAAGTTTGCTTATTAATTTATTCTTAGTTATTTTTAATATTTTATTCCCAATATAAATTGGTCAAATTTCAAATTTTGATAACTAATAGGTAATATCCCTTGTAAAATCAGATACCTCAAATAAGTGGTTAATAATATGTGCAATTTTATATGCTGAAAGCTTTTAATTAATAAAAGTTTTTGTAAATTTAGAATATTTTGAAAATAATGCTTTGACTAGAGTTTAGAATGTGAATATGATACAATAACTAATAGATATTATTAAATAACATAAATAATCTATATTAAATATTATAATTAGGAGAGATACGCGATGAAAACTGATTTACTAGAAAAAGGTGCAATATTACAAAGGGATAAAGAAACATATGCAATTGCACCACATTTAACTGCTGGAATTGTAACTCCAGATATTTTAAGAAATCTTGCAGATGTAGCTGAAAAATATAATGCAGCTGCTATTAAAGTTACAGGAGCTCAAAGAATTGCATTAGTTGGATTAAAAGAAGAAGATTTAGATGATGCTTGGCAGGATCTAGGTATGGATCCAGGTGCCGCAGTAGGTTTATGTGTAAGAAGCATAAAAGTGTGTCCAGGAACCACTTTTTGTAAAAGAGGCCTTCAAGATTCAGTAGCGGTTGGATCAAAATTAGATAGCATATATCATGGAATGGAATTACCTAATAAATTAAAAATGGGTGTGAGTGGGTGCCCTCATAGTTGTGCAGATAGTGCATTTAAGGATATAGGATTAATAGGAAGTGGAAAAGGATGGATGTTCTATGTTGGCGGAAAAGGTGGAGCTAGACCAAGAATAGCTGATAGAATAGCACTTAGTATATCAGAAGAAAAGGTATATGATTTAATAGAAAAAGTTATTGAAATATATAGAGAAAATGCTTCTAGCAAAGAAAGATTAGGGGATTATATAGATAGAGTAGGATTAGATGAGTTCAAAGAACAAATAGATCTTAATAGTTACCTATAAATAAACATACTATAGCTTAGACTTATGCATATAACCAACCGAAAGAGAAGGTACTCTGTTTCTCAATGCAACACTACAAAAAAGAGTACCTTCTCTTTCAGCTTATTTTCATAGTCCTATGGAATAAACATGTATTCAATTTCAGTGAGTATACACATAAGTTCGATTATCATTGCACAACCCTATATATTCATAATGAAATCACAATATATTTTGCTTTATATCAAATATAATCTCTTCGATTATATCTTTAATTTGAAGATTTCTTGTTCCAGGAATATAGATACCATGTTTTTGTAATGGAAGTATATATTTAGTACAGTTCATATTAAATATTACATTAGAAATCATAGGAGTAATCTCCCCATTTATACCTCCACTGCAAATTATTCCGATTGGTCCTATTATGCTATCTATTTTTGTTGATTTGCAAAATGAACTAATTGCTCTTTCTCCACTTATACCAACATCTGCACCTGCCTGTACCATTTTTGAGGTAGCAAAGGAGTTTGTACCAAGTGCAACAATATAAACATGATTGTCTATTTCTCTACGAATCCTTTTTATGATGTTTTGACCAAGACCTGCACCCTGTGCGTCTATTACAGCAATTTTCATATTAATGATCATTCCTTTCGCTATGATTAAGGCACAGAATTTAATGAAAGTAATCAATCTATAGATAAAGTGTTGCTAAACTATAAACAATATTTTTTGTCTTCTTGTGCATGATATTATTCTATACCCTTAGGCTAACTCAAAGTCAAGTGTTTTTTATAGATGCGAAAATAAAAATTGTAAAACTAATGCTAAAATTAAATAAAAATTGCAGCAGTAATTTTGTGGTTTTATTTTTTATTAAAATTTGAAGGGGAATTAAAATGCACATTGCAGATAACTATTTAAGTCCAGCTTCCTGTGCGGCAATGCTTCCAGTTTGGAAAAGGCTATTATTATATACAAGTATGGCAGAGGATGTTTAACATTAATTTAGATTGAAGGTGAAAATTTATGACATTACAGCAATTAAAATATGCAGTTGAAATATCTAGATGTGGATCTATTACAAAAGCAGCAGGACAGCTATTTATTAGTCAGCCAAGTCTTTCTAATGCAATTATGGAACTGGAAAATGAAATTGGAATTACTATTTTTAATAGAACCAATAGAGGCATCAAAGTTTCTACTCATGGTGCTGAATTTTTAGGTTATGCAAAGCAAGTAATCGAACAAGCTGAATTACTTGAAAGTCGCTATTCTAATAAAAAACAGTTAAAACAAAGCTTTTCTGTTTCTACGCAGCATTATGCTTTTGCAGTTAGTGCTTTTGTAAATCTTATAAAAGAATATAATTTGGATGAATATGAATTTTCTTTACGTGAAACTAAGACTTATGAAATTATAGAAGATGTGAAAAATCTTCGAAGTGAAATAGGGATTCTTTATTTAAATGAATTTAATTTTAAAGTTCTTAATAAGTTTTTAAGAGAGAATAATTTGATTTTTAATGAGTTATTTAAGGCAAATCCTCATATTTTCATTAGTTCTGAAAATCCGCTTGCAAATAAAAAATACGTTACATTAAGAGATTTAGAGCCATACCCATATCTTTCTTTTGAACAAGGTGAATTTAATTCTTTTTATTTTTCAGAAGAAATTCAAAGTACTCTTACTCATAAAAAAAGCATCATAGTAAGCGATAGAGCAACATTATTTAATTTGCTTATAGGATTAAATGGCTATACTATTTCAACTGGAGTTATCAGTAATGATTTAAATGGAAATAATATAATTTCTGTTCCGTTGCAACTGGAAGAGGAAATTACTATTGGATACATTATTCATGAAAATATATCTTTAAGTAAAATAGCTATAGATTATGTTGAATTATTAAAAGAAATGTTAATAGAAGAATTCAATCAGGTATAGCTTAAAACTATGTTTAGCCATATAATTTAGGAATTATTTTATACATAAAGAAATGTATTATACTTGTATTACTAAGACGCATTCAAAAAAATACAAGTCTTCTTGCCTGGTGAAAAATATCCACACATTAGAAAAAAGTGCGAAGCACAATAAAGAACATCCACACATTAGAAAAAAGTGCGAAGCACAATAAAGAACATCCACACATTAGAAAAAAGTGCGAAGCACAATAAGGAACATTTCACCTTAGAAAAGAGCAGCTATGCACTTATAAAAAGGAGTAGCTATGCTACAATGCGGAACTTTTCTGCATCTCGAAACTTATATTGGTAAATTGGTACTTGTTATTTTTGGATAAATTGAAAATAAAAGGAGAGATAAGCATGATGCAATTTGAAAATGCAAAGAAAAGAGAAGTAACACCATTTAGGTATGATATTGTTGGAAGTTTTTTAAGACCAAAAGTTCTAAAAGAAGAAAGAGCAAAATTTGCAAAAGGAATAATTTCTAGAGAGGAATTAAAAAACATTGAAGATATTGAAATTACAAAACTAATTGAAAAGCAAAAAACAGTTGGATTAAAAGTAATAACAGATGGAGAATTCCGTCGTTCTTGGTGGCATCTTGATTTTATGTGGGGATTAACTGGTGTTGAAAAAGTGGAAATAGATAATGGATATAAATTTAATGGCTTAGAAACAAGACCAGAAACTGCAAGACTGTCAGGTAAAATCACTGGTGAAAATCACCCTTTTGTTGAACATTTCAAATTTATTAACCAATTTGCACAGGAGGGAATTGTAGCAAGACAAACAATTCCTGCGCCAGCTCAATTTTTAGCAGAATTACAACGTGCAGAAAATAAAGAAGATACTAATAAATTTTATAATAACATTGATGATTTAATAAATGACATTGCAAAAGCTTACCAAACAGTAATAAAAGAGTTATATGATGCTGGCTGCAGAAGCTTACAACTTGATGATTGTACATGGGGAATGTTCTGTGATAAAAAATACTGGGAAGCTAGGCAAGATGCTGGGGTTAATTTAAAAGAAATTGCTGAACTTTATGTGAAAGTTAATAATCTTTCAATTTTAAATCACCCAGATGATATGATTGTTACAACTCATGTCTGCAGAGGAAATTATCATTCAACCTTTGCAGCTTCTGGTGGATATGAGCCAATTGCAGAAATTCTATTTGGAAGAGAAAATGTGGAGGGATTTTATCTTGAATTTGATACAGATAGGGCAGGTGATTTTTCACCACTTCGTTTCTTAGGGGATGGAAAACAGGTTGTCTTAGGGCTTGTCTCTTCAAAAATCGGAGAATTAGAAGATAAGGCTACTATAATTAGTAGAATTAAAGAAGCTACTCAATATGTTGATATTAATAATATATGCATTAGTCCACAATGTGGATTTGCTTCTACCGAAGAAGGAAATATTATTACAGAGGATGAACAGTGGAATAAAATTATTTTCATTAAAGAAATTGCAGATGAAATCTGGAAATAAAATTTTAAAACTAAATCTTTGGGATTGAAGAGAAGTAGGAACAAAAGGATGATGAGGGGAGCTGACCAATATAATTAGTCAGCTCTTTTTTCAAATCATAAAAAGAGAGGAAGTGATAATAGTTAATCCATTCCCTTGTTATTTAAATACAGAGTATAGTTAAAGTATTTAACATAAAAAGATTATACTGTTCATAGTGATTTTTATCAATTGAATTTAAATGTTACTGTTTTATAAACAAAATGTCTTTTACAGTTTGTTCAAAAGGTATTGAAACACTTTTAATATTTCCATTACTATCATAATTAAATGTGAGAGTAATCAAGTAATATTTCATCATTGTCATGGTAAAAACGTCATAGCATTTATGAGTAAGTGTATATTCTATATTACTATGAGTTAATTTCAAGCTATTATCTTTTATTTCGATTTTTACAGATCCGTACCCTGGATTTTCATATATACCTGTATATTCTTCAAGGGAATGGGAAGGAGTAAGGTTTTCTTCTTTAGAGTTTCTTGTAGATTTATTATCAGCTTCCATTGCTTTAAATATTTTTTCTGCTTCATTTTTAAGTTTTTTGTTAAAAGCAGTATAGTCATAGCCTAAAAGCTTGTCGTATATATAGTAAGCTATAGGCATTGCACAGGCAGGATTATTTAAATTAGTAAGAATAACTATACCTATATTCTCATCTGGAAGAAAGCTTGTATAGGAACAAAATCCATCTATATTTCCACCATGATTAACATGTTTTCGTCCTCTATAGGATTCAATAAACCAGCCTAAACCATAAGATGAAAATTGTAATTCATCAAGCTTCAAAGGGAATAGCTCACAAGGGATTTGAGGTGAATGTAACTCACTTATAGTTTTTTCTGATATAATCTGTTTTCCATTTACATTACCTTTATTTAAATGAAGGCTAAGCCATTTTAGCATATCAGACAAATTTGAATTTATTGATCCAGCAGGACCAATAGAATCCATTTTTCTAAAGTTTATTTGCTGAATTTCTTCTCCTTTTTCTGCATATGGCTCACTGTAATCGGCAGATTTTTTTGAAACATCTACTGAGAAATTTGTGCTGCTCATACCAAGAGGTTCAAGAATTTTTGCTTTCACAAATTCTTCCCAGGTCATTCCTGTAACTAGTTCAATACTGTAGCCTGCTGTGGCATACATTAAATTATTATATTGCCATGTTTCTCTGAAATCTTTACTAAATTCCAAGTATTTAATTCTATCTACCAGTTCTTTTCTGCTTAAAGAAAAGTTGTTATACCATAATAAATCATGTCTAGGTAATCCAGAACGATGACAAAGCATGTCCCTTAATGTAAGATGTTCTTCAGCATATTTATTATGCATTTTAAAATTAGGCATGTATTTTTTTATTGGAGTATCCAAATCCAGCTTGCCTTCATCCACCAATATACCTATTGATAGGGAAGTGAAAGCTTTACTGGAAGAGCCTATAGCAAATAAACTGTCTTTTGTTACCTTTAAATTTTGATTAACATCACGCACACCTAATTCACCAGAGTATATTATTTCACCATTTTTAATAATACCTACGGCCATTCCAGGAATTTTCCATTCCTTCATCTGTTCATATAAAAGGTCATTAAGACCTTCAAGGTTATTAGATATAGTATTATTCATAATATTGCACCACCTTTATTTACTAAAATAATTTTTTTATTTTTCTTCATTTCTTATTCGTTCAAATTTCTTTAATGCTCTCTCTTGTATTTCCTGAGTATCTTCACCCATATCAAAATCAGCTTCTTCTTCAAACCCATCCTGCTCTTCGCCATCAAATTTATATAATTTCTTTAATAACGTCCATAAGATTTCCATTTCTTCAATAGAAAAGCCTTTAGAAAGCATCCCAAAGAACTCCATTGATTTTTCGGCACCTATCATCATGGCATCTGTTCCAGCTTTAGTAATCTGTACATTAACTGCACGTTTATCATATTGGCTTGGTATAGTAATGACATATCCTTTGTTTTGCAGAATAGTGATCAATTGCTTTACACTCTGTTTTGTTGTACCTAGCTTTTTAGCAATATTGTTTATAGTTGTTTCATTTTCCGGTAAATGAATAATAGCTACCATTGCCATAAGCTGTCTGCTGGTTAAAGGGTCACAATATTCATCACCTTTAATTTGAATTTTGTTAGTAAGAGAGAATAGAGTTGCATATATTTGCTGTATTAAAAAAAGCGCTTTGTGATTATCCATAAAATATCTCCTCCTCGGTTAGACAATATACTGTCTAAAATTACGATAGCATATTATTCCAATATAGTCAATATACTGTCTAAATCTTTTTGTTAATCCGTTAGAATTATTATCATATAAAGTTATTGCTGGTAGTGCTTAATAAGTAACTTCAAGACAGATTATCAAGAGTATAAGAAGAATACTAAAAGGATTATTCCATTTATTTGGTGAAAAATGTAGTTGAATGATATAAAAGCAAAAACAAGAATTGAAAAATAATTTAATATTTACAACTTTGGAATTTCATAGTATTATAAGTTTGTATGCTACGAGGGCATGCGATTTTTATAATATATAAATAAATATATTAATTTTGATTATTAATAACCACGAAGGTTGATTGCTTAATTTGTAATCAGTTTTTGTGGTTTTATTTTTTATTAATATTTGAAGGAGGAATTAAAATGCATATTCCAGATAACTATCTAAGTCCAGCTACCTGTGCAGCTATGGGTGCGGTGATGGTTCCAGTTTGGACGAGAGCTGTAAAAAAAGTTAAAAAAGAGGTGACTAAAAAGAAAATGCCACTTATGGGGATAGGTGCATCACTATCATTTCTAACAATGATGTTCAATGTTCCATTACCAGGAGGAACAACTGGACATGCCGTAGGAGGAACGTTACTGGCTATTCTTTTAGGACCTGAAGCAGCATGTATTTCTGTAACCATAGCACTTTTACTCCAAGCATTATTATTTGGAGATGGCGGTATTTTAGCATTTGGAGCCAATTGTTTCAATATGGCATTTGTTATTCCATTTGCAGGATATTATATTTACAAATTTTTAAGAGAGATATTAAAAAGTGATAAAGGAGAATATATTTCAATTTTTATTGCTTCATATATTGGATTAAATATTGGAGCTTTATGTGCAGCGATAGAATTTGGTATACAACCATTGCTTTTTGTAGATTCAGCAGGTATGCCATTATACTGTCCGTATCCTTTGTCAATTTCTGTACCTGCAATGCTTATTCCACATCTTGCAGTTGCAGGAGTGATAGAGGGAATTATAACTGTTGGAGTAGTAAGTTTTATAAAAAAGGTTTCCCCTGGAGTTATTTATGAAGGATCTGTGTCAAAGGTAAAACCTATATATGCTCTAATAATAGGTTTAATATGTTTATCCCCTATAGGGCTATTGGCTGAAGGAACAGCTTGGGGAGAATGGGGAACTGATGAAATAGGTTCTGTAGTAACAGGCGGTAATGCGTTAGGATTTATACCTAAAGGTATGGAAAGTGGATTTAATTTTAGTGCATTAATGCCGGACTATTCTGTTTCAGGCCTTCCAGAAAGCTTTGGATATATTTTATCGGCAGTTGCAGGAGTTGCAATATTGTTATTAGTATTTAGAATAATTGCAAGTATGAAAAAGGCAACAAAAGCATAAATGGTTAAGGCACATGAAAATAGGAAGGCAAATAGACTTGTTATTTTTTTGAATGTGCCTAATATACGTTATAAGAGAGGAAGTTATTAATGCCAGAATGGCTTTTGAAAAAAGATAATTATACACCACTAAAAGACAAGAATGCTTTTATAGATAAGAGCATTCTGTCTATATTTAATGTACTTGCTAGGTTTAGGATGCAAACAAAACTAAGGACATCTAAATTTGGAATTAACCCCTTAACTAAATTAATATCAACACTTATACTAATTATTTTTGTTTCTTTAAGCAGAAATTTTTACTTTATTTTAATTACAAATGTACTTATACTTGTGCTAATGAATCTTTTAAGTACAAAAGAAATAAAATATGTTGTCAAAGCAAGTCTGGCTGCAACAATTTTTACATTTATTATTTTATTACCATCTATTTTCTTAGGATATGGTAATAATTCGTTAATGATTACATTAAAAGTACTGGTTTCAGTTGCTTCTGTTAGTATATTAACCTGTACTACTCAATGGAATGAATTAATAATTGCTTTAAAAATATTTAAAATACCAGATATATTCATTTTGGTACTCGATATTACCATGAAATATATAGTGATTTTAGGCGAGTTTTCTTTGAATATGGTTTATGCGCTTAAATTAAGGTCCGTAGGTAGAAACAATAATAAAAGCACTGCACTTTCTGGTGTTGTAGGAACTATGTTTATAAAGTCTAAAGAAATGGCAGAAGAGATGTATGGAGCAATGGAATCCAGAGGATTTACAGGAACATATAAAGTATATATGAAATTTAATTTTAAGTTAGTTGATTATATTTGCATTATACTTAACTTAAATTTTATATGTGCATATTTTTATTTTGATAGGTTGTGATTAAATGATTGATATAGAGAATGCTTCTTATTCATATGATGCTGAAGTTACTGCACTAAGAAATATAGATTTACATATTGATGAAGGAGAAGCTATCGCTTTAATAGGCGTAAATGGAAGTGGAAAGTCTACATTAATGAAATTGATTAATGGATTAATAGTAGCTGATAGTGGAAGTTATTTCTTTGAAGGTGAAGAAATTAATAATAAAAAAATGCAAAATGAGGAGTTCTCGAAGGCTTTTCATAAAAAAATAGGTTTTGTTTTTCAAAATTCAGATGTACAGCTATTTTGTTCAAATGTATATGATGAAATTGCATTTGGACCAAGGCAGATGGGAATGGATGAAGAAGAAGTTAAAAAAAGAGTAGAAGATACTTTAAAATTATTAAAAATTGAAGAATTAAGAAATAGACAGCCATATCATTTAAGTGGTGGAGAAAAGAAAAAGGTATCTATAGCTTCTGTAGTGGTTTTAAATCCAGATGTTTATATATTTGATGAACCAATGAATGGACTTGATCCTAAAACTAAGAGATTCCTAAGGGAATTTATGATAGCAATAAATAATGCAGGAAAAACTATTCTATGCTCTACCCATGACTTTGAATATGTAAAAGGAGTATTTAAAAGAGCTGTTGTTTTTTCAAGCAATCATACGATTGTAAGAGATGGTGTTTATGATGAGATAATGAACGATAGTAAATTTCTATATGATAATAATATTATATAATGTTAAAGCTATACTAAAAGCAACAAAAAGCAACAAAATATATTCGCATGCCATTTTTTTATTTCTAAAGAGAGTAGTGGAATTAACCACTACTCTTTATTTTTGTGCGCCTAGCATGGGCGTTGAGTCTGCTGAATAATGGTACTGATCGTATTTTATTATAAAAATGTATTGTTAATAAGATAAAAGTTAGTCAAAGTATCATCAAGATACAATTAAAAAGATTACAAATAAATAAATAAATAAATAAATAAATAAATAAATAAATAAATAAATATAAGCTTAAATAAAACAAAAGTTGACAATTAATGCAAAAATACTTGACAAATACTGACAAGATAATATAATAAATACGACGAGTATTTACTCGGAATATTGAAAAATTAAAGCATTTTATTTGTATATATGTTGTAATTAGTTTCGACATTCTATTTCTAAACATTTACCTAGTTTATAAACTTCCTAAATGTTATTTATTATTACAACATATATAATGCTTTAATGAGATTTGTTGAAGGTGATTTATGGGAAAAACACTGTTACATCGAAAAGATAGTATAGTTATAACAAGTATAGAAATTATCAGTGAACTTGGTGTACAAGGATTAACAAGTAAAGAAATTGCTAAGCGCGAAAAAATATCAGAAGGAACCTTGTTCAGCCATTTTAAAAATATGAACGAAATTATTTCGGATGTTTTAAAATATCATTCAGAACTTGATGCAAGTATTGTTGAAACTGTGGAAGCTAAAAATTTATCTCCAACAGAAGCTATAACACTATTTGCATCTATTTATGCTGAAAACTATGAAAACTATCCAGAAAGTAGCTGCCTTATAGATATTTCAGGAATGTTATTACAGTATGAAGAATTAACTAAACAGGCAGAGGAAACTATAAATAATAGAATAGCGTATTTTAAATCACTTATTGAAAAGGCCCAAAAGTGTGGGGAGATAAATTCTTTGATAGATAGTCAAATTTTAATAGATATAGTGGTTGGCTCATTCTTAATGATTGTACATAGATGGAGAAAAAGTAAATATACCTTTAAATTTAAACAACAGATAATTATAACTCTCAAAGTTTTTTTGGATTCATTTAAAGGGTGTTGATAATAAACGCAGTTTATGACTATTTTACGTGATAAATTTACAGGAAAGGAGGATAGATATAGTAATGAAGATAAAACGTGAACATGAAGATTGTTTAAAAAAAGAACGTATGGCTACGATTTTAGAGTGTGTAGGTGACGGGGTAGTTTCTACTGATGTTAATGGAGTTATTGAATTTATAAATAATGCTGGTGAACTTATTACAGGATGGAAATCAGAGGAAGCAATAGGTAAACATTTTGATGAAATCATCAATTTAATTGATATCGCGACTAATGAACCAATGGAAAGTGTTAGAGAATTAACATTACGGTCTGGTGATGCAGTAGGTCTAAAAAAACGTTCAGTTATTATGTCTAAGGACGGAAAAAAAATATACTTATCCGCTAGCTGTTCTCCAATAAAGGATGGGAATGGTATTATTTCAGGCGTTGTAATGGTGTTTCGTGACATTACTAAAATCATCAAAATGGAAGAAGAATTAAGAAACGAGAGAGATAATTTAAGAAAAAAACAAGAAGACTTAGAAAAGTATCAACTGCTTTCTAAATTTACACTAGATATTATTTTATTTATAGATCTTAGTAGTAGAAGAATTATCGATGCAAATCAGGCAGCAATAAAAGTATACGGTTATACTAGGGAAGAACTTTTATCATTAAGCATATATGATATACGTAAATATGCTGATAGAACCAACGAACCAATGCAGGGAATTCAAAATAATCTATCCTTTGAAGCAGTGCATTATAGAAAAGATAAAACTTTCTTTCCAGTAGAAGTAAATTGTCAAATAATAAAAACGGGAAATAAATGTGTTTTGATAAGTATTATAAGAGATGTTTCTGAAAGGAAACAAGTAATTGAGTCATTATATAAGAGTGAAGTGAAGTTTAAGAAACTTTTTATGAATTTTAAAAGCGGATTAGGTTACGGCAAAATCTTATTAGATGAAAATGGAGTTCCTGTTGATTTTGAATATATTGAGGTAAATGAAGCTTTCGCGGAAATGGGTGGTTACGAAAGAAAAAAGATTATTGGAAAAAGATTTTCGGAAGTTTTCAATGGATCTGCAGATACGGCTCAATTGATACTTAATACTGTGGCGAAGGTGGCCTTAGAAGGAGTATATATACCAGAGGGTGATTACTACTCACATGATGACAGTAAATGGTATTCTAGGTTGATATACAGTCCAGAAAAATATTATTTTATTATTATATTAACTGACTTAACTGAAAGAAAAAAGGCAGAATATGAATTGCAAAAAGCTAAAGAAGATGCAGAATTGGCTAATAAAGCAAAAAGTGAATTTTTAGCGAATATGAGTCATGAGATTCGAACTCCGCTTAATGGAATTACAGGAATGATAGATTTGACACTTTCTACTAATATTGATGATGAACAAAGAGGATATCTTAATACAGCACAGAAATGTACTAAAAATCTTATTAAAACCATTAATGATGTACTAGATTTCTCAAAAATAGAAGTGGGTAAATTGATAATAGAGAACATTCATTTTAATATCATAGAGCTTGTAGGAGAAATAATCAAACTTCATTCACCTTTCGCGGCTCAAAAGGGTCTGGAATTAAATGTGAAACATTCTTGTACAATAGAGAAATACGTAATGGGTGATCCTAATAGACTTCAGCAAGTTTTGAATAATTTGATTCATAATGCTATTAAGTTTACTGAAAATGGAGAAGTATGTTTGCAGCTCACAAAACTCTCAAGTGATAAAGATAATATAGAAGTGCAATTTGCTGTTATAGATACAGGTATTGGTATTTCTGAAGATGGGAATGAGAAATTATTTAAGAGCTTTACTCAGGTAGATGGGTCGTTTTCGAGAAAATATGGAGGTACTGGCTTAGGTCTTGCTATCTCTAAACAGTTGGTTGAGATGATGGATGGGCGCATATGGTTTGAAAGTCAAGAAGGAAAAGGATGTACATTTTATTTTGTAATTAAGTTTAAAATTTCAAAACAACAGGAAGAAATTTCAGTAGCAAAGATTAACGTGGAGAAACCACCAATTCCATTACATATTTTGATAGTTGAAGATGATGAAGTCAATAGAGAAGTAACGTCATTAATGCTTAAAAAAAGGGGATATTTAGTGGACAGCACAGATAATGGAGAGTCTGCTTTAAAACTTTTAGAATCTAATAAATATGACATCATTTTTATGGATATCCAGATGTCAGAAATGGATGGAATGTCCGTAACTAAGGAAATACGAAAAAGGGAGAGTTTAATAGGTGAACGTACCTTAATAATTGCTATGACTGCTTATGCACTTCAAGGTGATAGAGATAGATTCATTTCAATGGGAATGGATGAATATATTTCGAAGCCTTTTCAAATGGAGGAGTTATTTAATGTTATTGATAAAATTACTTGTGAAGATCATATTGAGGCAATTCCGTATAAAAATTTTACAGTGAGTCATAATGGGGATTTTATAGTGGCGCCGCTTTTAAATATTGAGGCAAAAGACGAAGACTTGCGTAGTATGGAGAAATTGAACCTTTCTATAAGTACAATAAACAATTTATTGAATATAGGTGATCTGCATTTAATTGAGAAGGAAGCTCATGAAATCAAAATTCTATCAAACAAGGTTGGAGCAGAATCATTAAAAATTATAGCTTTTAAAATAGAACTTGCAGCAAGAAAGTATGAATTGGAAAAGATTAGAAAATTAGTAACAAAAATAAATGATGAATATCATAGATTTTATAAACTTATGATTAAAAGTACAGGAGATATAAATAATGAAGATTTTAATAGTTGAAGATGACGAAGTGAGTAGATTATTTCTACAAAAAAGTTTATCACAATACGGGGAATGCGACATAACAATAGATGGGATGGAGGCTTTGGATGCATATTTGATAGGTTTGCAGGAAGGTATGCCTTATGATTTAATTTGCCTGGATATAATGATTCCCAAGGTGAATGGAGTTAAGGTCTTAAAATCTATTAGAGAGCTTGAAAGAAAAAAAAGAATGAAAAAAAATCAATATGTAAAGGTGATTGTAATAACGGCATTAGCTGAGACACAATTTGTAAATGAATCACTAACTGAAGGTTATGATGTATATATCGAAAAACCTATAAATAGTAAGGTATTGGACCAAGCACTAAATAAGCTTGGGTTAATTTAAATAGAATATTTTAAAGCAGTATTGAGGTGTGAGAGTGGATGAAATAAAAATAAATTTAATAGATAGTATGCTTGGGAATGTATTATCTAGGGACGTAATAAGTCGGAAAGGTTTAAAAATAGCAGAGAAAGATACTATTATTAATAACTTCGTAAAATATGAATTGATAAAAGTGGATATACAAAGTATTTGGATATATGATGTATCTGAGTTTGAACAAAGCTATGTAGAAGAGGGCGATTACAATAAAATAAAGGTCTGCTATGAAGAATGCATAATTTCATTGAAAGAAATATTTCAAGATTTAGCTCAAGAAAAAACTTTAAAAATCAGTATACTAAATCATGTTGCAAAATTGGTGTATGAAAATAATAACAACATAGATTGCATAATTAAATATATCCGCGAGATAAGAAAATATGAATATTATGAGATTTATCACAGTCTAAATGTAAGTTTCTATGCGATGTTTATTGGAAAATGGTCAGGTATGCATAGTTCTGAAATATTAGACTTAATAATAGCTGGACTTTTGCATGATATAGGCAAATTAAGGATTCCTGGACACATATTAAATAAAAAAGGAAAGTTAACTGCTGAAGAATTTAAGATAATTAAAAGACATACAACATTGGGTTATAGTATGTTAAAAAATGAGATTAATCTTAACTATGATATCAAAAAAAGCATTTTAATGCACCATGAAAGATTAGATGGATCAGGTTATCCTAATGGAGTAACAGGGGACTACATAGGAGAATACGCAAAAATAATATCCATCGCAGATATATATGATGCAATGACTACAAATAGAGTTTACAAAAACAAGATTGATCCTTTTGAAGCTTTCCAGATATTTTTGGAAACTGGTATGAATATGCTGGAGTCATCAAAGGTTAATGTTTTTATATTAAATTTGTCCTCTCATCTTCTAGGTGTGAAATTAAAATTAATCGATGGGGAAAAATTCACCAAGGATTTGATGGTTTATATGACAAGACGATAAAATCAACTATTACTAATAAGCCATTGTTTGAGGATTACTTAATAGAAAATAGTTATATATTTAATGTTCAATAATTAAAACTATTGACGGAAATTTGAGAATCGGGAATTTTAATGAAAATAATCTAGGGGGAATAATAATGAAAAGTATAAAAACGAAAATGATGATTAGTTTAGGGATGCTAATATTGATAATGTGTATAGGTTTTGGTCTGGATTCATATATTACATCAAAGAAAGCTCTTGTATCTAATGTTAACAGTACTCTTCCTCAAATAGCTATTCAAACAGCCAGTAGTGTAGAGCAAAAATTTATGGGAGATTTAATGACATTAGAATCACTTGCATCTAGAGAGGACATAGCCGATCCCAATAATCCATACGAAAATAAGATTAAGATACTTAAGAGTGAAGCTAAAAGATTAGGTTATATAAAAATGGGAATAGCTGACCTTAAGGGAGATGTGCTATATTCAGATGAGAAAACTAGTAATGTTAACGATAGGGAATATTTTCAAAAAGCAAAATCTGGTTCAAAAAATATATCAGATCCAATAATAAGTAAAACTGATGGTTCTGTTGTTATTGCTTACGCTATACCTGTAAAATTTAATGATTCTATAGTAGGAGTTCTGGTTTCTACTGTAAGCAGTGATGCATTAAGTAAGTTCACTAATAATGTTAAGTTTGGAGAAACAGGGAATGCCTTTATGGTAAATAAAAGTGGAGTTGTTGTGGCTCATACTAATGTGGATCTTGTAAAAAAAATGTACAACCCAATTGAAGAAGCAAAAAAGGATAGTAAATTAAATGGTTTAGCAGGTGTAATTACTACAATGACACAAGGTAACGCTGGAACTGGATATTATTACTATAATGGAGTAAATAAGTATGTTGGATATGCTCCTGTTAATAATACGAATTGGTCAATAGCAGTTGTTATAAACGAAAATGAAATCTTATCCCAATTAACAGCCATGCGAATGTCAATAGCTGCAACTTCTTTTATATTTTTAGTTATTGGCATTATATTCATTTACTTAATTTCTAATAAAATTGCAGATGCTATAAAACGTACTTCAAAGCACTTAGATAGATTAGCAAAAGGAGATTTAAGTTTTGAAGTAAGCTCTAAATATATTAATTCAAAAGATGAAATTGGACAAATGGCTAAATCAATTATAGAAATGAAAACATCTCTTAGTGGAATGATACTTAGCATAAGAGAAAGTTCTGATAAAATCCATGATCAGGCACAAAATCTTTCTTCAGTATCACAAGAAATGTCATCTTCTTCTGAAAATATTGCTTTAGCGATAAATAATGTAGCTTTAGGTAATAGCTCTCAAGCAGAAGAATTAATAAGTTCTACTCAATTGTTAGATAGCTTTAGTGAAGGTTTAACTAATATGGTTGGAGAGATAAATGTAATAGATAGAAATTCTCAGGATATTAACTTAAAGGCTAAAGAGAATAGCGACAATATGGAAAATATGAAAAGCTCTATAAAAAATATAGATATCTCGTTCAATAGCTTTAGTGAAAAAATATTACAATTAACTCAAAGCATTAAACAAATAAATGATATTACTAATATAATTAATAGTATTGCTGATCAAACAAATCTTCTTGCACTAAATGCAGCTATAGAAGCAGCAAGAGCTGGTGAGTCTGGAAGAGGATTTTCTGTAGTTGCTGATGAAATAAGAAAATTAGCAGAAGAGAGTAAGAATTCATCGGAAAACATAAATAAGCTTATCCAAGAGATTGAAAAAGAAGCTATTTTAATTTCTAATGATACAAATAACATGATTGATGAATTAGATGATCAAGTTAAAATTATAAATTATTCGGCAGAATCATTTGAGAATATAATTGACTCAATTAATAATATTATTCCTAAAATAGAATACATAAATTCAACGGCAATAGATTTGAACTCTTCGAAAAATAATATTGTAGATAAATTAACGTGTATCTCTGCTATATCAGAAGAAAATTCAGCATCTTCCGAAGAGATATCAGCATCTTCTGAAGAGTTAAATGCATCTTCTGAGGAGGTAGCATCATCTTCAGAAGTTCTAAGTAAAATGACTGAAGAAATGTCAGAACAGGTAAATAGATTTATAATATAGTATTAAACATTATGAGGTTAAAAAATACCTTTTATCGTAAAAATAAGGTGTTGTTATTATATAGATTTGAAGCTTTTTATCAAATTGAGTATAATTAAATATATAAACATTTAAAACAGATTTAGTATTATATCAATTTGAATATATAGTAATCCAGGGAGGATATACGATGGCAAGACCAACAAAATTCAGGAGAGTTGAGTTTTTTCCGGAAGATGATTATTTTGTACCATGGGGAAAACCAAAATGTCAATTTGAGGAGATGACTTTAAAAGTAGAAGAGCTTGAAGCAATGAGACTTAAAGATATAGAAGACTTAAACCAAGAAGAATGTGCAGAAAAAATGCAGGTATCAAGACAGACTTTTCAAAATATAATAGATAGCGCGAGAAAAAAAGTAGCTACAGCTTTGACAGAAGGCAAGGCAATAAGAATAAGCGGTGGTCATTATACTACAACTCACTGTAAATTTAAATGTGCAGAATGTGGAACAATTTATGAAATAAATTATGATGTAGACAGAGCAGTCTGCCCAAGCTGTGGTTCAGATAAAGTTATGTGTAATAAAAAAGCAGGATTTTGTAAAAATTGGTGCAGGGGTAATAATACAAATCTTAATATTGAATAGATTAAAATAATTAGTTTCAGAAATTGCTGTTTTATAAGAAAATATGACAATTCTAAATAATATATTAGAATTGTCATATTTTGTTCAAAAAGAACTTTTATATTAAAATGGATATACATATGAAGTATCAGGATTAGAATCTTTTTCTATATGCTCGAGGACTATAATTGGCTCTACATCACCTTCAATAGAAGTTTTTTGGATTTTTCCTTTTACTTTAATCCAAGTATTGTTATCGTAAGTTTGTAGATTATTATTATCACATACAATTCCAGCAATCTGCATATCTGCTGCACAGCATACCATCATAAATCTTCCTATTATAAACTCATTTTCATTTAAAGCTTTATCTCTATATACAAAACCAGATATTTCTATTTCCTTTCCCATATATTTGTTTGGATTTGAAAGAATTTCATCAAGAGAAAATACAAAATTATTTAAAGTTACTTCTATAATACCATTCTTTATATCTAGTTCTTTCTTATCAATTTTACCTTGATCATCACTTTCAGATTTTCCGCTATAGATGTCAAAGGAACTAGAGCTATTAGCATTAAGAGTAGAATTTGCACTACTATTTAAGCTAGAATTTGAATTTATGTCACTAGCGTTAGCAGAAGAATTTGTATTGATAGTCTGCATAAAAAATATCATAATTAATGGAATTATAAAAACAATATAATTTTTGAATTTTAATTTTTTTTTCTTAGTATTAAAAATGCCTCCAAGTAAGAACAATGCAATCATGAACATTGAGATCATTCCGAAGACTGCAAAAGGAATAATTCTTGGATGGACATATAGAACTATTTCATTGGTTAAAATAATTCTAAGATAAAATATTGATAAGGATAATAATATAGATGTTTTAATTATTATATCTAAATTTAATTTCTTCATACTTCTCATCTCCAAAGCTTAAGTATATAAAATTATAGGCAACAGTCTTGGTTTATTATTTTATATAGCTAAGATAAAATATATTTCAATATTTGACGCATTATTATTAGGATAGTTTAAGGTTAACAAGAACACCAAAAGATATTACAAGAATAAAAAATATTAACTTTATAACAAATTTCTTATTAAAGTTGCCAAAGAGCATAATTGTATTTTTTATATCAAGCATGGGACCTACTACTAGAAATCCCATAACAGAATTTATTGAAAATAGTTTCAAAAATCCTTTTGCTACAAATGCATCTGAAGTTGAGCAAACTGAAAGTAAAAAAGATAATAATATCATAGTTATAAGGGAACTTCTGTTATCGTTCGGAAGATACATATTATTATTCATAGAGATTGCAGTTTGAAAGATACTAGATAGAAATGTACCAATAATCATAAATATACCGGTATTAAAAAATTCATCTCCAGTATGAATAAATACTGCTTTAAGCCTTTTAAATGCATCACTTGAAGAATCATAATCACTGCTGCAAAAACCACAATTACAATTTATTTCATCATCATTGATTATTAATATATCATCTTCTTTTTTCATACTAAACTGCATGATTAGTCCTACCAAAATTGAAATCACTATTCCAGCGGATATTCTACAAATTACTACGGATTTCATACCTTGAAAAGCATAGATAGTAGATAGAATTCCTATAGGATTTACTATTGGAGCTGCAAGCATAAAAGTAATAGCAGCGGCTATAGGCACTTTCTTTTTTATAAGGCCTTTAACGATTGGGATTGTCCCACAATCACAAATTGGAAATAATATACCTGAAAAAGCAGCAATTATACACGATAAAAAAATATTTTTAGGAAATATTTTAATAAACGTATCTGGAGAAATGTAAATCTGTATTACTGCTGATATAAAACTTCCAACCAAAATGAAGGGAAGACCTTGAATTAATATACTTATAAATATTGTATAAAAATTTTTGAATTTACTTATATAATCATTATATATATTATAATCAGACATCATTAATGTCATGAAGAATGTAAATAAAAATATAAAAACAGTTGTAGAGATTAAAAATTTAAAAGTAAGGAAATTATTCTTATTATTAAGTTGTACATATTCTTCCTGATGAATTTCTTTAATGTTTAAGGTAGAGACGTGTTCTATAAGCTTTGCAGTTTCATTTATTTTTTTTATTTCATTTTGAATATTTGAAAATTCTTCTTTATTTAAATAATTTAGATTGTTTAATATTATCGTTTCACTATTTAAAATATGAGGAGTAACTATACTTTTCATATTTTTTAAATATATAAAAAATTTTTTTGCATCAATTATTGCTATTATATCATCAACCCTACATATTTTTTTAAGAAATTTATCCTTGAATATATTGATAATAGAAGAAGAATCCTTCATTCCATTTGTTTCTATCAATATTCTATTTGGAGAATATTGATCTATTATTGTACTAATAAAAAATGTATTAATTTCTTCTGTTATTTTAGGGTTAATTACAATAATCTTATTATTATCTTGAGAGTTTTGAGAGGATATATCTATTTCAGATAATCCAAATTCATCTTGAAGAATTATAATTGTTTCATTTTGAAATTCACCACTTTTTAATATGGAATTTATAAAGTTAGTCTTTCCAGCTTCAATAAATCCTAATACTATATCGATATTTATTTTCATAATTTACCTCAACTATATATTATTTAATAAACTTATTATTTAAATTATTCAATTTGTAAAGAATATATTATGTTTTTATATTTTATAGGAATTTGTAGATGCAATAGATTTGCATTTACATTTTATATAGATTATATTCCTATAAGTATAAAATTACAATAGTGCCATTTTATATAGTTTTTTATAAGTATTGACATATTTATTATTGGATAGTAATATTATTAAATGAAAATGCAAATGCAAATCATATGCAAAAGGGGTGCAAATATGAAAAAGAAAATTATTTCAGGAGTGCTAGCTATAGTAACTAGTATGGCACTAATTGGATGTGGAACTAATACAAAAACTACATCACAAAATACAAAGGATGACAAATTAAAAATCATGGTTTCCATATATCCGCTAAAAGAATTTGCTGAAAAGATCGCAGGAGATAAAGCAGAAGTAACTTGTTTAGTACCGGATAATGTAGAACCTCATGATTATGAGCCTAAAACTAGAGATTTCGAGGAACTAACTAAAGGAAAGGCGTTTATTTATAATGGGTTAGGAATGGAGAGCTGGGTAGATAAAGTTAACGATACTCTTAAAGGAAAAGATATAATCATAGTAAACTCAAGTGAGGGAGTACAAGTTAGAGAAGAAGAAGGAGCAGTTGATCCACATAGCTGGTTAAGCTTAAAAAATGCAGAAATACAATCTAAAAACATAAAAGATACTTTGATAAAACTAGATGAAAAGAATAAGGATTATTATGAAGCCAATTATGATAATTTTAAAAAGGAATTAGATGATTTATATAATGAATATAAGCCTAAATTTGATACATTAAATAAGAAGAATTTTATAACAGGTCATGCTGCCTTTGGATACTTATGTAGAGATTTTGGTTTAACGCAAAAGTCAGTTGAAAATTTATTTGCTGAAGGGGAACCGACTCCAAAGCAATTAGAAGATTTAGTTTATTTTTGTAAAGAAAATAATATAAAAACTGTTTTTTCAGAAGAATTAGCAAGTCCAAAGGTTTCTGAAACTTTAGCAAGGGAAGTCGGAGCAGAAGTAGTACCAATATTGACATTAGAATCTAAAGAAGATGATAAGGATTATATTGAAGCCATGAGATATAATCTAGATGAAATATATAAATGTTTAGAAAAAGAATAGAATATGGAAATGAATCTTAGAACAATATACAGAAAGTATTACTACTATTTTCAGAATTTCTAGTTCGAAAATATACTAGCAAATTAAATTCATAAGTAAAAATTATTCATTTCTATATATTAATAAAAATGTGTTATGATATATTGCAGAGGTGAAAAAATGTTGGATTTTAGAATAGATACTTTTTTAACTGTATGCGAATATATGAATTTTACGAAAGCAGCAGAAATACTCTGCATTACACAGCCAGCAGTATCACAACATATAAAATATTTAGAAAAAGCTTATGAAAGTAAATTATTTGAATATGAAGGAAAAAAAATAAAGCTTACAAAATCAGGAGAAATTTTGTATCAAACAGCTATTACAATGAAGCATGATGAAAAATTCTTAAAAGAAAAGATTGATGAAGAAAAATTAGGAGTAAAGAATCTTAAATTTGGTGCGACCCTTACAATAGGGGAATTTATATTACCATTAAAACTTCATAACTATTTGAATAAGAATAATAACATGAATATTAATATGATTGTAGGGAACACTAAGGAACTTTTGAAGAAATTGGAACATGGTGAAATTGATTTTGCATTAGTAGAAGGATATTTTATAAAAAGCGAGTATGATTATGTTATATACTCTAAGGAAAGATATATTTGTGTAGCAGGTAAAGACTATAAATTTAAAGAGCAGCCTAAAGTACTTGAAGATCTACTTAGAGAAACTTTGATTGTAAGAGAAAAAGGTTCAGGAACAAGAGATATTTTTGAAAGAAATTTAGAAGAACAAAACTTGACAATAAAAGATTTTAATAAAGTAATTGAAATAGGAAATATTAATACAATAAAATCTTTAGTTAAAAATAACAATGGAATCACAGCTATATACGAAGCGGCAGTAAAAGAAGAACTAGAAGATGGCAGTTTACAAAAAGTTGAAATTCAAGATTTGCAAAAAAAGCATTGCTTTTATTTTATATGGAGAAAGAATAGTGCTTTTGAAAATTTGTATAGAGAAATATTCAAGGATTTTCAATAACTAGTGCAGAATATTATTTTGAAGTCTGAATTATAATTAATCTGTAAAGTAATTTTGAAAAAGTAAAAATTTACAAAATAAGATTAGCTATAAAAAAGTTGTTCATAGTGATTTATTAAATCACTATGAACAACTTTTTAATTAAATTTATTAATTATGGCATTCATGTTCATGGCAGACATCGCCGGAATCTACAAGTGAACCTTCAATCCAGTTTAATGCTACAGTTTTGACATCTCCAGAGCAGCCACGTAAAACTTTTATACCAGCATTATTTAACACTCTTACAGCTCCTTCACCCATATTTCCTGCAAGAAGAACTTCAACTCCAATATCAGAAAGAGTAGTTGCAATATTTGATTTGCAGCCACAGCCAGCTGGTGATTCAACAGTTTCAGAATTTGTTATTTCTTTAGATTGTGTATCAACTGTAAAAACTGTGTAATATTCACAGTGTCCAAAGTGACCATCGATATTATTATTACGTGATGGTAATGCTATTTTCATAATATAAACCTCCAACAAAATATTAAATAAAGGAACATATATAATAAACATTATTGGCATATGCCCTTTATCTATTATAATAAACTCATAAATGGCATATGTCAATAATATTAATTAAGAAAGATTATAATACAATCTCTTATATGGGTTTTAGTATAGGCACAAACATCAAATGCCACACTGAATCATTAGATATATTTATGGTTATATTATAAATTCTTATTTTACTTGCAAATAATCCAATATTATACTTTAAGGTATTAAAGTTAATTAATTTGAATAAATTACATATTTGAAGGAGATGCATATTTTTTATGGTTAATGCTAAAAGACAAAAAGAAATGAAAGCTCTAGGATTTTTATTGCAAAATGATAAAGAACATTATTCAGTAAGGTTCTTAAGCAAAGCAGGAAATTATACAGTGGAAGAATTAAATATGATTAATAAGATTGCAGGAAAATATGGACGAGGCTATGTTGGTCTTACTACAAGACTTCAAATGGAAGTTCCTTGGATCAAAGATGAAGATGCAGAAAAAGTAATGGAAGAAGCTAAAGATTTGGGGTTACGTCATGGTGGGACAGGTCAAAAAATAAGACCATTAGTTGCATGCAAAGGAACTGTGTGTCTTCATGGAAATATTGATACACAAGGGATATGTAGAGAATTGGAAGTTAAATATTTTGGAACTGATACTCCACATAAATGCAAAATTGGAGTTGTTGGCTGTGCAAATAATTGTGCAAAAGCTAATATAAATGATATAGGAGTTATGGGAAGAACAATACCAGAATTTAAGCTAGATAATTGTGTTGGATGTGGCCTTTGTGTACAAGGTTGCAGGCAAAAAGCCTTAGAAATAGTAGATAAGAAGATAGTTTATAATAAAGAGCTCTGTGTAAGCTGCGGTGAATGTGTGAGAGTATGCAAAACTAATGCTGCTATTGTTAAAGAAAACGGTGCTGAAATATTTGTAGGTGGAAGATTTGGAAGGGGAATGAGAATTGGAGATTCACTTGGAAAAATATTTGAGGAAGAAAAGATAGTACCTGTAATTGATAAAATAATGAAGTACTACAGAGAAGTTGGCCAAAAAGGAGAAAGAATTTCTACAGTTATGGATAGAATCGGTAAGGAAACATTTATAGACAATGTATTAAGTGATTAAGTCACAGAAAAAGAATAAAAACAAAAATATAATTAAAGTATAAGCAAACTAGGAATTATTAAATGTTTAAATTAAATAGGAGGAATTAAGCATGGCTAAAATAATAAATAGTAATGAATTTGTTCAAAATGTTGAAAATACAAAAGGTGTAGTTGTTGTTGATTTCTTTGCAACTTGGTGTGGACCTTGTAAGATGTTAGCTCCTATATTTGAAGGTGTTAGTAATGAAATGGGAGATAAAGTTAATTTTTTCAAACTAGATGTTGATGAAGATGGCAGAATAGCACAAAAATATGGAATAGCAGCGGTTCCAACTATGATTATTTTTAAAGATGGAATTCCAGTAGAAAATTTGGCTGGTTTTATGCCAAAAAATAATATAATAAATAAGGTAAATGCTCATTTATAAAATTGTATAATTAAGTAGTAAATGGCATTTTAATTAGTTTAATAATAATAATAAGAGAGGAAGGTAAAATGGCTAACCTCTCTTTTAAAATTTAAATAAGTATCGTGTTTATTAAAATTAAATTTTGGTTTTACTTTATTGCATTTTATCATTTTTAATTTTGCAGCCAATATCAATAGGTTTCGCATGATATACTGAAGTTGTAACAATGGCACTGACGCCTGTCTTAGCATATTCTTCAATGTTGTTTTCATTTATGCCACCAGAATCTAAAATAATAATAGAAGGATTAATATTTTTAAGAATATCTACATATGCTTTTAAATCATTAGGTGGGACTTTATCAAATTGAATACCATCAATGCCATTTTTACAAAGTTTAATAGCTTCATCTATACTTTCCACTTCCACTATTACTTTTTTTTCGCAGGCTTTAGATTTTATGGAATTTAAATTTTTAATAAGCTCATCAATGCCGCCTAAAAAGCATAAATGTTGTTTAAATATTAATATGGTTTCTGATAATCCTAGTCTATGGGGAAATCCACCACCTGCAATTATAGCTTTAATCGCTAATTCCTTACTTCCGGGAACCACTTTTCTTGTAGTAATAATATGTAGATTAGAATTTATTTTAGATACTTTATCTACTAATTTTTTCATTTTAGTAGCAATTCCTGAACTGTAATCAAGAATGTTTTGTGATACTTTCCATGCCATATGCAAATCTTCAGCATTACCTTTTCCTTCGAGGAAAACTTCACCTTTTTTTATTAAAGCGCCTGAAGGCTTAGTTTTAACCAGTTCTATATTTAACTTGTTAAATATTTTTGAAACTTCCTCAGTGCCACAAAGTACGGCATCTTCTCTTGTGAAAAATTGTATAGTGCCTATTTGATGACCAATTCCTAAAATTAGAGTAGTTAAATCTATGTAGGGTATATCTTCTTTAATAAATTTGTCTATAAGTTCATCTGAAATATACATTGTACAACCCCTTTTCAATATTTTGATTTATAGTATAAAAAATGTGTTAAATATATGAGTTTATATTTAATGATATTTTAGCTGTAATATATATGTTCAATTATCTTCAAAAGTAATTGCTTATTATTTATATTTTTCATAAAATATCTCCTAGTATTACTTCAAATAACTCATAATATATGGTAATTAAATTTGCCATAATTAATAGTAATCCCTTTAAAAAAGTAAGTCAATATTTTTTATTAGCATTTGACAATAACAAAAAATGGATGTGCAAAAGATAAAGCTAGCTGCATGATTGAAAACAATCCTTTGAACAATGTAAAGAAAATTATTGGTGTTATGAGTGGTAAAGGAGGAGTTGGTAAATCTTCAATTTCTGTGACCATTGCGAAACATTTAAAAGGGCTTGGATACAGCGTTGGGATTTTATGATGCCCATATAGATGAAAGTTTAGAATTATTATTTAATCCTATAGTTAAAAAAATTATTGATGAATTAGAGTAGCATAAAGATGAAGATAAATTAAATAAATTTAATGTAAAAGTAGAAGAAGCATTGAAAATTACTGAAGAAGATATTGTAGATGCATTAGAAGGATTACCAGAAAATAAAAAACATTGTTCTAATCTTGGTGTACAAGCACTTAGAAATGCTATTCAAGATTATTATGATAAGGAGAAAAAATAAATGAGTTTAAAAATAACAACTCTTTTTGGAAATAAATTTGACTACAATAATACGGGAAATATATTAAAAATCGATTAAGCTAAATTTATCTATTTATTATTATTAAAAAGTCTGTAATAAAAATTAGTTATTATTAATTTTATTACAGACTGATGTTTTATATCGAAATTTTGGGTCAAACTTCTCATAGTTAATATAAAAACAGGAAAATAATAATAATATTATTAGGTTGAAATTGACTACATAAGAGTTTTCGTGATAATATTTAGTTAAGAGTTATTTGATTAAATTAGTTACATATATTAAAAGCAATAAAAAAAGATGAATGAATATAATCGATTTATGGTCACATTTATAAATTTATATTTATTCAAGTTTTTTTATAATGAACATAATATTTATAAAGAAAAACAAGGTGCAGATATACTAAGTTTATTTTAAATCTTTCTAAAATTGATAATAAATATTATTATGAGGTTAAGACAAAATGACTTTAAGAAAGTGTATTATTGCTCTTCGGAATATAAAAAAATAAAAATTTAATTATAGAAAAAATTTAGTGGTAGCTAAGTTCTATTTTTGTGTTCTTAGTTACAGATTAGGAGTAAAAATGGTAAATAAGAAAAAAGTTAATAAGATAAAAGTTATACCTTTAGGAGGGCTAGGAGAAATAGGGAAGAATTTAACTGTATTTGAATATGAAGACGAAATAGTAGTTATAGATTGTGGAATGTCATTTCCAGATGGAGAGCTTCCAGGAATCGACCTAGTACTTCCTGATATAACGTATTTACTAAGAAATAAAGATAAGATAAAGGGATTTTTTATAACTCATGGGCATGAAGATCATATAGGAGGATTACCTTATGTGTTAAAACAAATCAATGTTCCTATTTATGCTACAAAGTTAACTTTAGGGTTAATTGAAAGTAAATTACAAGAACATAATATTCTTAGTGATTGCACATTAAACATGGTTAAACCAGGTGATATAATAGAAAAAGGCAATTTCAAGATTGAATTTATTAGAACAAATCATAGTATAGCAGATAGTGTATCAATTGCTTTACATACACCTATAGGAGCAATTGTTCATACTGGTGATTTTAAAATTGATTTTACTCCAATTGATGGAGAAATTATAGACTTACAAAGATATGCACAGATCGGAAAAAAAGGAGTACTGCTTTTAATGGCTGATAGTACTAATGCTACTCGTGCAGGCTATACAATGTCGGAAAAGACTGTTGGTGAAACTTTAGATAATCTATTTATTAAGGCAGATGGAAGAGTAATAGTAGCTACTTTTGCATCAAGTATCCATAGAGTGCAGCAGATTGCAAATGCGTCTATAAAAAATGGTAGAAAGATTGCTTTCAGTGGAAGAAGCATGGAAAAAATATCTGAAGTTGCTAGAGTCTTGGGATATTTATTTATACCACAAGAAATGATAATAGATTTAAATGATATTAAAAAATACCCTAACAATAAAATTACGATAATTACCACTGGAAGCCAAGGTGAGCCAATGGCAGCGCTTACAAGAATAGCCTCAGGAAATCATAGGAGTATTCAACTTGAAAAGGATGATATGGTAATTATATCATCAACTCCAATACCTGGTAATAAAAAGGCTGTCTCTAATGTTATAGATGATTTAACACAAAAAGGTGCCAAGGTGATATACGAAGCAATAGAAGACATACATGTATCAGGCCATGCTTGTGAGCAAGAGCTTAGATTGATTCATGCACTCTTAAAACCTAAATTTTTTGTACCAGTACATGGTGAGTATAGGCATTTATTAAGTCATTCTAAAATTGCAGAAAATATGGGTATGGATAAATCAAATACGTTTATATTAGAAATAGGAGATGTATTAGAATTATCTAGAAATAAAGCAGAAATAACTAACAAGGTGCCAGCAGGTAGAGTTCTTATAGATGGCTTAGGTATTGGAGATGTAGGTAATATTGTACTTAGAGATAGAAAAAATTTATCAAAGGACGGTATTATAACAGTAGTTATAGTTATAAATAAAGAAAGTAGAAGTATAATATCTGGTCCAGATATTATTACGCGCGGATTTGTATATGTTAGAGATTCAGAAGAAATAATTAAGGATATTAGAGAAATAGCCTATAAAAGTGTAAAGGGATGCCTTGATAATAATGTAACTGAGTGGTCAGAAATAAAAAATACTATTAGAAGAGAAATAAACACTTTTATATATACAAAAATAAAAAGAAAACCTATGGTTTTGCCAGTGATTACTGAAATATAAATTATGAAAACAATAATATTTAATTTTATTAGGAGGATTTGATATGCGTCAATGTATGGATATACCCAAAGTTCAAACTAGGATTAAAAAAATAGAAGGCCAGCTTAGAGCCATTTCAGAAATGGTGGATAAGGATGTACCGTGTGAAGATATTTTAATACAAATTAATGCGGCTAAAAGTGCTTTACATAAAGTTGGTCAAGTAGTATTGGAGGGGCATCTTCAACATTGTGTTCGTGAAGGGATAGAGCACGGTGATGCTGATAAGACAATTGCTGATTTTGCTAAAGCAGTAGAGCATTTTTCTAGGATGTCATAACAATATTTAAATTATAATGATTTTTTATGGGAAGCAGTCAAAAATTTGACTGCTTTTTGTTATAAATATTTTTAAACAATTATGAGAATCATTCTTGACAAAAAAATCTTTTATCATTATCATATACGTATACCCCTAGGGGTATATGAAAGGAGAGGATATGAAATGTCTAAAATAAGTGAATTCATAAAGGATGAAGAAAAACGAACTATGATAATGCTTATAATATCAGCATTATCGCTAATAATTAGTTTTTTTAATTTAATAGATTTACCTTTTGATGCTGCTTATATAGCAATAGTATTATGTGGTTTGCCAATTATTAAAGAAGCAATAATTGGACTTGTTACAGAATTTGATATTAAAGCAGATGTGCTAGTTTCTATGGCTTTAATTGCTTCTGTAATCATAGGTGAAATATTTGCAGCAGGAGAAGTTGCATTTATTATGACTTTAGGTGCATTGCTTGAAGAACATACTGTTGCAAAAGCAAAATCTGGAATTGAAAAATTGGTTAATCTAACACCAACAATAGCAAGAGTAATTGTAGATGGAAAAGAAAAAATGATTAAAGCTAAGGATGTTCTAGTAGATGATATTATTAAAGTTTTGCCAGGAGAGACAGTACCTGTTGATGGTATTTTGATTGAAGGGGAGACATCAATAGATCAATCTGTTATGACAGGGGAATCAATGCCTGTAGATAAGAATGTTGGAGATGAAGTATTTAGTGGTACTGTAAATCAATTTGGTGCCTTCAGTATGAAAGCGAGTAAAGTTGGTGAAGATAGTTCACTTCAAAGAATGATCCGTCTTGTAAAATCAGCAGATGCGGGAAAAGCAAAGATTGTAGGAATGGCAGATAGATGGGCTACATGGATTGTTGTAATTGCTTTAATATCAGCAGGTGGAACATGGTTCGTTACGGGTGAAATTCTTCGTTCTGTTACAATATTAGTTGTATTTTGTCCTTGCGCATTAGTTTTAGCAACACCGACAGCAATAATGGCAGGTATAGGAAATGCGACAAAGCACGGTATTTTAATTAGAGAAGGGGATGCCCTTGAAAGGTTATCAAAAGTTAAGAAGATTACTTTTGATAAAACAGGAACTTTAACTTATGGAAAACCAAAAGTAACTAAAGTATGTACTTTTGACAAAAGCGTATCAGAAGAAGAATTATTAAATTTAATGGCCAGTGTTGAGAGCTCTTCAGAGCATCCACTTGGAAAAGCAATTATAGAATATTATAAAACAGTATCAAAGGAAGGATTTAAGAAAGTTACAGACTTTAAGATGATAATTGGTAAAGGGGTTTCTGGAAAAATAGATAATAATAAAATAATAGCAGGAAACAAGAAGCTACTAGAAGAATATCAATTAAACTTAAGCAATGTTCAAGAAAATTTAGCTTCCGATTTTATAGAAAAAGGATGTACAGTTGTGTATATTGCACAGGATGATCATGTAAAAGGTTTTGTTGTTTTAGAAGATGTATTAAGAGAAGATGCCCAAAATACAATTCAAAAAATTAATAAATTAAATATAGAGTCTGCTCTGATTACAGGTGATAATAAAAAAACAGCAGAAAATATAGGAACTTTATCTGGTATTGAAAAGGTATATTCAGAATGCCTGCCTGAAGATAAATTAGCTATAATTGAAGAATTTCAAAAAAATGGACAACTCGTTTCAATGGTTGGTGATGGAGTAAATGATGCACCAGCATTAAAGAAGGCTTTTGTTGGAATTGCCATGGGTGGTATAGGAAGTGATATTGCTGTAGATGCGGCAGATATAGCCCTTGTAAGTGATGATATAAAATGTATTCCACACTTATTAGAGCTTTCAAAGAGAACTATGAAAACAATAAATATTAATCTTGCATTGTCAATGGCCTTAAATTTTATTGCAATTATATTAGCTATGACAGGTATTCTTAATCCAATTGTAGGAGCATTGGTACATAATGTAGGTTCAGTTGTAGTTATTGTACATTCAGCATTATTATTAAAATGGAGGAGTTAGATAAATGAAATGCTTAATAAAATTATAAAAAGATTTAAATTATAAGAGAGAAGAATAATTAAGAAAATTAAAAATTGAATTATTAAAGCTTGAAAATCATCAAATTATAACTTACAATTAAATAAACAGATGATATTTTTAGAATATGAGGAATTTTATAGGTGATGAAGTTCGCCTTTAAACATCTCTTTAGAGATTGATGACTTCTACTACAATTAATGTAGTAGGAGTCTTTTTATTTTTAAGAACTTCTTGAATCTATGCATATATTCACAAAGTCATAGGCATAAATTTTGGTTATTGAAATAGAAAATGGACTTATTAAAACATAACTTAGTATAGTAAGAAGACTTAATCTAATATATTGGTTGTTAAATGGAGTTGTAACTTAAGAATGGAGGAGGAAGGATGAATAGTAATTAATAATCCTGATAATAAAATATTTTTTAATAAATGGAGGAGATTAAATTGCAAAGAGTTATTTATGTGGGTATTGGAGGATGTATAGGAGCAATAACTAGATATTTAATTACTAAACAGTCAGCCAATTTATTTAATTATAGCATTCCACTAGGGACGCTGATAGTAAATGTTGTTGGTGGTTTTTTAATAGGTATGATAAATGAACTAAGTATGTCTACAGATTTAATATCACCAGATTTGAAGCTTTTTTTAACCACTGGAATCATGGGAGGTCTTACAACTTTTTCAACATTTAGTTATGAAACAATCAGCTTGCTAAGTGATGGAAGATATTTAGCAGGCATGTCAAATGTTTTATTAAATGTTTTCTTAAGCCTGGGAGGAGTTGTTCTGGCTACATATTTATGTAAAGTTATTGTGTAATAGCTATTATATTAATTGCAAATTTTCAACGATTAATTGCTAAAAAGCGTGATTCAGATATTTTGTTTTGTTTGGAAAATTATTCAAGCAAATTCTAATATTCTTAAGAATTTTAGTATATTAGAATTTGCTTTTCAAATTACAATCTTAAATGAAGTTTATTATTTTCTTTCATGTGCCTTAACTAAGATTTTCAATATTTAAATCATCAATTATTTTTTCAACATTATAAGTTATATCAACACTATTATTAAAATTAGTATTAACTAAAGTTATTTTATCATTATATCCAAAATGTTCTTCAATGCACAATTTTATTTTATGTTCGCCTTCATATAAATCTATATGCTGCACTTGATCTTTACTTGGAGGAGAAGACCATGTACCACCATCAGGATTATATGAATTGTGGTTTAGCCTAACTTTACCACCATTAACTGAAATGTTATAAATAATTTCGCCTTTAGGATTTGGAAGTTCAATGATAGACTTTAAAAGCCTAAATTGATTTTTAAGGTTTACTTCTTTAGATTCACTATCATAATCGTCATATTCATCATCATAGTAAACATTATTCTTATAATCATGTTTACTATGATGTTTTTGAAGTGAATATTGTACTTCAACGCTGTTAAATAAATTAGTGTTCATTAAAAATAGTTCATCCTTTTGGCCATAAGATTCAGATACATTAATAGCATGAATTTCTTCAGTATTATCTTTTAGTTTAATATATTTTAACTGTCCTTTAATAGGATTTGCTGACCAGGTACCACCGTCAGGATTATATGAACGATGAACTAATCGTACACCTTTTCTGTTACATTTGATTTTATACATATTTAGGCCTTCTATACTAGGCAGCTCTATACTTGAAACTCCAAATTTAAATTGACTAATAAGAATATGATTATCTTTAGATTTTTTTTCATCTACTTTCTTTTTTCTATAATAAGCAAGAGTCGATTCTTGAGGGACTTTAATTAATCTGCTTTTGCTTATACCAATCTTTTGCGAAGTATAAATACCAGAATGACCAGAGAATAAATAACTTATAGCACAAGTCATAAACATAAATTCCATACCTGCTGAGCCAAACATTTCAAGGCCTAAAACAAAAGAAGCTATAGGTGCATTTGTAGCTCCTGCAAATACTCCAATAAGGCCTAAGGCTGCTAAAAGTGAAGGTGAAATATTAAGAATACTTGATAAAGTATTTCCAAAGGTTGAACCAATTACAAAAAGGGGAGTAACCTCACCGCCTTGAAAGCCTGTACCTAAGGTAAATGAAGTAAATATAATTTTTAGCAAAAATGCAAAAGGGTTAACATGCCCAGTAAAGGAATCATTGATTAATGGAATACTTAAACCAAGATAATCTCTTGTTCCTATTATATATGTAAAGGCAATTATTATAAGTCCGCCCATAAAGCTTTTAATAGAAGCATTTTCAAAACCAGAAGAAAAAACTTCTTTTAATTTATGAGTTAATTCACTGAACAGCTTACTTATTAATCCAAATAAAATTGCAGCAATTACAACTTTTAATACTGAAGAATATGTAATGTCAGGAATTTGCAAAACGCTATAATGAGTATGATGAATTCCCCATACTTCAGTCATAATATTTCCTACAAAAGCCGAAATAAAGCAAGGAATTAACCCCGCATAATTCATAGTTCCAAGAGCAGCCACTTCAAGTCCAAATATAGTACCAGCAAGAGGCGTACCAAATACAGAACCAAATCCGCTGCTTATACCACACATTAAAATAATTTTAGTATCTGTTTTATCTAGTTTTAATAACTTACCAATACTTTCTGCTATACTTGAACCAATTTGTACTCCAGTACCTTCTCTTCCAGCAGAACCACCAAATAAGTGAGTAATGAAAGTTCCAAAAAAGACTAAAGGTGCCATACGCAAAGGGATATGATCTTTGCTTGTATTAATTTTATCTATAATTAGATTGTTACCTTTAGAAGAGTTTTTCCCATATTTAGAGTATAAGAAACTTACAAGTGCACCTCCTATTGGTAAAAGGAATAATAGCCAAGGATTATCATTCCTTAATGTTGTAGCAATATCTAAACTTTTTAAAAAGAAAGCAGCAGCAGAACCTACTAAGGATCCTACTATTGTACTAATTATAATCCATTTAAAAAATGACAGCCCAAGGATTGTACTCATATTCAAGTTCTTAATAAATAGTGTTGTTCTTAAAATTTTTGAATTTCTTTTATGCATTATTATTCTCCTTATCTTATTGTTTTTAGTAATATAATTTAGCATAATAATTATTGTGTATATTTGGAAAAATAAAAATGACTCCTACAAAAAAGCGGATTACCGCTATTTTGTAGGAGTCATTAGCATTACGCAGTTAAAGGCGAACTCCATCACCTAAAATATATTAGTAATATTATCATAATTAATTTATTTGAACAATTAATGCAAATGCTAAGAACTCAAAAGAGATTGACCTAGTTTTATTACTAAACGATATCATTAAATATTACAACAATAATTATAAAAAATTAGATGTTTCTAATATGATTTATATGAATATTTTAAAAATTAATTGTAGGAACTAATAGAAATCTGTGTATAGTATTTAAAAAAATGGAATACTAAGCACGAGGTGATTTATATGGAAAGTGTATGGAGTTCTGAAGTTAATTTTAGAAAAAGAGAAACTCTAAATAAAAATATTGAATGTGATGTTCTTGTAATAGGGGCTGGAATGGCAGGGCTACTTACAGCATATATGCTAAGTAAAAGAGGGAGAGAAGTTGTTGTAATTGATGCGAGAAGTACAGCAGGTGGAGTTACTAAAAATACAACTGCTAAAATAACATCTCAGCATGATTTAATTTATGATAGTATCATTAAGGAATTTGGTGAAGAAGGAGCAATACAATATGCGAGAGCTAATGAGCTTGCAATAAGGAGATACAAGGAAATAATTGATTCAGAAAAAATTGATTGTGACTTTGAGTATAAAGATGCGTATTTGTATACGTTAGATAATATCGAAAGTCTAGAAGATGAATATAATGCGGCTCAGAGATCAGGAATTGATGCAGAGCTCGTAGATGAAGTAAGTATTATTCCTGTAGGGGCTAAAAAGGCGTTAAAATTCAAGAATCAGGCACAGTTTAATCCACTTAAGTTTTTGAGTCCAATCTCAGAAAAATTAACTATTTATGAGAATACTGTAGCTCTTGATATTACTGAAGACAACACTGTAGTTACAAAAAATGATATGAAAATTAAAGCTAATAAAATAGTGGTAGCAGCTCATTACCCATTTTTAAATACTCCAGGATATTATTTTATGAGAATGCATCAAGAAAGAGCGTATGTTTTGGCATTAGAAAATGCAGAAGATGTAAATGGAATGTATAAATGTATTGATAAAACAGGATATTCTTTTAGGAATTATAAAAATTTATTAATATTTGGTGGTGCTGTTCGAAGAACTGGGGAAAATGAAGAAGGGGGAGCATACGAAGAGTTAAGAAAAGCAGCCAAAGAATTGTATCCAAACTCAACAGAAAAATATCATTGGTCAACTCAAGATTGTATGACATTGGACAATATACCTTATATAGGTCACTACTCATCTAAAACTCCTAATATTTATGTTGAAACAGGATTTAAAAAATGGGGAATGACAACTTCAATGGTTGCGGCAATGATAATAAGCGATATGATTCTTGAAAATGAAAATGACTTTTCAGAAATATTTTCACCAGGAAGATTTGATATGTCATCTTCAATGAAAAATGCTGCTAATGATCTGATAATAACTGCAAAGAACTTCATTGCTCAAAGGATAGATATTCCAGAGGAGACTCTTGAGAGTATTCAAAATGGTCATGGGGGCATTGTAGAATACAAAGGTCAAAAGACTGGAGTATATAAGGATAATGATGGTAAAGTGTTCACGGTATCAACAAAGTGTGCCCACTTAGGCTGCGAGCTTAAATGGAATGCTGATGATTTAACTTGGGATTGTCCTTGTCACGGTTCAAGATATAATTACGAGGGAATCTGGATTGAAAGTCCGACTAATAAGTGTCTTCATGAAGTCTAATCTTGTGTATTAAAGTCTATATTGTTACATACCCCCAATATTTTTACTAGATAGCCGTATTGTATAAAACCAGTACGGTTTTTATTCTTTGGAATATTATAATCAAGTTAAGTTTGTAGATGATTTTTATAAGTAGTAGAAACACATAATCTTCAAAGCAGATTTTTTGGGTTCTACCAATTATTTCATAAAGTTATATTGATATAATCCCCTTGACATTATTACTAATTAGTAATAATATTATACCCATGGATAAGAAGAAAGTTACTTATGGAGAATTAAATGATTTAAATTTAAAAGCTATTATAGCATTAAGCCGATGCATACAAAGTGTTAATAAAAGAGAAATTAAAATTATCAAAGAAGGAGGATTAACTTTTTCACAATTTGGAGTACTTGAAGTACTGTATCATAAAGGAGACTTAAGAGTCAGTGAAATATTAGAGAAAACTCTTTCAACTGGTGGTAATATGACTGTTGTTATAGATAACCTAGCTAAGGATGATTTAATCGAAAGACGACCTGATCCTAAGGATAGACGTGCGAGTCTGATAAGCATTTCTGAAAAAGGAAGAAAGCTTATGAGTGAACTTTTTCCTAAGCACGTAGATAATTTAAGTGAAATTTTTAGTGCTTTAAGTGTTGAAGAGAAGAAGAATCTAATAAATATGTTAAAGAAATTATCAGGTGTATAAAGTGAAACTTAGCTTCAGAGGGAGTTTTATCTCCCACTGAAGGTTAGTTGAACTTATCTAGGGTCGTGCCACTGTTATCTCCCGCTTCAATAGAAGATGGGAGTGTTACAGTGGCTAGACATCAGATAAAGTTACACCTTAATTTTTAAATAAATAGTACTAATTAGTAATTAACTAGTTAGTAGTTAACTAATTAGTAATGATTAATTAATTTTATTTAGAGAATATGATTTGAGATTGGAAAGGAAGAGTTTAAGTGGACTATTTAAGTAATTTGGAGAATGATATGAAAGAAATATGCGATGACTGTTGCCAGAAAGGTTCAGATAATTGTAATTATAGAAAGTGCAATATTGGATTTGCAAAGTATGTTGTAGAAAATATAAAAGATAAAGCTATAAAAGCTATAGAGGATGGACAAAATCTAATTCCAAAGGACGATTTAAAATACTATGAGGATAAAATAATTGCCAGAGGAATCGCAAATATCTGTAAGTTATGTAAAGACTGCAATGAAAATCATAGTGAAAATTGTGTTGTAGCACTAACAAGAAGATCTTTAGAATATACTCAATTAAAAGATAAGATAGAGTATCCAGGAAATGTACTTATGTACCTAATGAATGTCTCGAAACAAAATCCAGAGCTAGCAGAGTCAATCAAATTAGAATACTTAAGCATATAAGGAACATTAATAAAAATAAAAACTTTAAAAAATAGTTAATAGAGGTGACTATATTATAAAACACCTTTCATATAAATAAAAAAATAATGAGGAGAGTTACGTAAGATGATTAAATCAATATTATCAAAATTATTTGGAATAAAGGAAGAAGTTAAAACTGAGGACAATAAAATTGTTTGTGGATGTTTTAAAATAACAGAACAAGATTTAAAGAATGCAGTTAAAAATGGTGCAAAATCATTTGAAGAAGTGCAAACTATCACTAAAGTTGGTACTGGCTGTGGCCGCTGTGTAGAAGGTAATAAAGCACTAATTAATAAATTAATATTAACAAATAAAATAGAAGAAAATGCAGTAGTATGTGGTTGCTTTAAAGTTACAGTACAAGATATAAATAATGCAATTAAAAATGGAGCTAAATCATTTGAAGAAGTGCAAGCTATTACAAAAGTAGGAACTGGTTGTGGACATTGCGTAGAAAGCAATAAAGAATTAGTTAAACAATTATTAGCAAGATAGTATAAAGATAAACAGAACTTAACTTAAACTTATACAATAACTCACCGAAATGAGTAGCATACTTTTGTTCCAGTTTCTAAGGAATTTTTATGGGTGACTCTAAGAATAAAAGTTGTACCCAAAATGCTAGCCTCAAAGGCAAAACGCTCACAGAGAAAGTTCTGCTGACCAAATATAAAATTTGGAGCATCACTTTTTGAACTAGCATATTTGGAACAACTTTTATTCTAAGAATCACATCCATAAAAATTCCTTATGAAACATTCCACAAAAGTATGCTACTCATTTCTAGTTGGGTTATATTTAAAAGCATATGCTAAGGTTATGATTTGTTTATATATAATCTGAAAAGCATACATAATAAAGATGTAAGTGCTAAAAATAATAATTGTTAGAAGATTTCATATATAAACTAAAAATAGTTAAAGGAGACGAGATAATGGATAATGATAAAGTAATATGCGGATGCAAAAATGTTAAAGTACAAGACATAAAGAATGCCATTGCTAATGGGGCAAAATCATTTGAAGAAGTTCAAGAAAAAACTGAAGTAGGAACTGGATGTGGACATTGCGTAGAAAACAATAGGGCATTAGTTGATGAATTATTAGGAAAATAGCACCAGAAATAAATACTATACCAACTATGATACCACTTACATAAAGATGTTAATGCATCTTTATGTGGTGGTTCTTTTGGTTTATGGTAATAAGTCTTAATGTATATGTGATTTATGCTTAAAATATATACCACATCTGAAAGAGCTCCTTCTCTTTCGGTAAGTTATCACATAAATTTAAGATCTATTTTGTTTTAAAGTTTTCTATCCCCATAAAATTCACACAAATAAATGTTAGAATACGTTCAGAAGTTGTAGGTGTAGGTGGAAGGAAAACTCAAAGAATTAGGTGGTTTTAAAAATTTAAAATCTTATATTATGGGGGTTATTAAAAATTGATTAGATTAATTCAGCAAAATTTATTCTTAGGAATTGTTATTGGAGTTCTTATAATAGTTATTTCAACTTATGTAGTTAATAAAAATAAGAAAGAAAGTGAAGGAACCATTGTAAGAGAATTTTATGGGCTTGGTACAATAATACGATTGAGAGTAGATGGAAGAAATGGAGAAAGAGCCATTCAAGAAGCTATGGATAGACTTAATGTAATAGAAAATAAGATGTCTGTATATAAAGAATTTAGCGAGGTCTCCATGATAAATAAAAATGCTGGAGTATCAAGCCAAGGGGTAAGCACAGATACTTACTTTGTAATAAAAAAAACAGTGGAATACAGCAGATTATCAGAAGGAACTTTTGATCCAACTATAAGGCCTATAGTAAGTCTATGGCGTATAGGAAGTGATAATCCTAGAATACCAAGTAAAAGTGAAATTACCAATAATCTTAAACTCGTTAATTATGAAGATATAATTCTTGATGAAAGGAATCATTCAATAGGATTAAAGCATGAAAACCAAGCAATTGATGTTGGTGGAATAGCTAAAGGGTATGCCGCAGATGAAGTAAGGAAAGTTTTTGAAAATTGCAAGATTAAAAGCGCTTTAATCGATCTTGGAGGAAATATTTATGCCTTGGGCACAAAGCCTGATAACACCTTATGGAACGTAGGTATTCAAAATCCTTCTGATACTCGTGGAGAACATATTGGAGTTATTAGCGTGGAAAATAAATCTGTAGTTACATCAGGAAATTATGAAAGGTATTTTACGAAGGAAGGAAAAATATATCACCACATAATTGATCCTAAAACAGGATATCCTTCTGAAAGTGAAATTATAAGTTCAACAATAATTTCAGATCACTCCATTGATGGGGATGGACTATCTACAGGGGGTTATATAATGGGGCTTGAAAAGAGCATTAAATTAATAGAATCCTTGAAAGGAATTGATGCTATTTTTATTACTAAAAGTAAAGAAGTATATGTGACTTCAGGGATAAAAAATAATTTTAAGATAACCAATACACAATTTACTTACAAGGATAGCCTATAAGAAAAAAACAAAATTTATTAACGTGAATAGTAGAATGGGAGAGAGACGATGAAAAAAACAATATCAAAGTTACAAGGATTGAGATTAATTTCTCAAATTATGTTTTTAATTTTAATGCCAGAATTAGTTGCAGTGATTTTTAATCAATTAAAAAAGCTATACTCAATGATTCTTAAAGGAAATTTTGATGTAATATCAGTATGGCCTCAATTATTAGCAATGGTTACAATTTTTATTATAACCATAGTACTTGGGAGATTCTTTTGTGGATGGCTTTGTACTTTCGGAGCTATTAATGATTTTATTTACATGATATCAAAAAAAGTATTTAAAACAAAATTCAAAGTTAATGAAAAAGTAGATTCTATATTAAAATATTTTAAATATGTTATTTTAATATTTATAATAGTAGTTATTTGGACAAGCGGTAGTACAGTGTTTGATAGTTATAGTCCTTGGGATGCATTTGCACAGCTTGATAATATTTCGGGTGCTATAGCAGGTTATACAGGAGGATTTATAATACTTGCAATAATAGCAATTGGAGCAGTTTTTATAGAAAGATTTTTCTGTAGATACCTTTGTCCACTTGGAGCTGTCTTTTCAATCTTATCAAAGGCTAGAATTTTAAAAATAAAGAAACTTAGAGACAAATGTGGATCTTGTAGAATATGTACAAATAATTGTTCAATGGGAATAAAGCTTTATGAAATGGATAAGGTGATCAGTGGAGAATGTATAAATTGCTTTAAGTGCATAGATGTTTGTCCTAGAAAAAATACTAAAGTAAATATTTTAGGTGAAGATGTAAGTCCATTACTTCCTAGTACAATAGCTATTGCTGCTTTTACTGGAGTAAATGCTTTAGGTGGCGTTATGAAGGATACAATGCCTAATCATTCATCAAATACTACTGTTGCTAGTAGCTCAGATATTAACAAATCAGAGCAAAAGAAATATAAAGATGGAACATATACAGGAGTAGGGAAAGGTAAGAATCCAGATTTAAAAGTTGCAGTGACTATAAAAGACAACAAAATCACAAATGTAGACATAGTATCTAACAATGAAACAAAGGGAAAAGAAGCCTTAAATACAGTACCTAAGGAAATTATAGATACACAATCTACAAGCGTTGATGTGGTATCAGGATCTACAATGACAAGTAAAGGAATCATGGAAGCAGTAAATAATGCTTTAAGTCAAGCAGAAATCAATGTTTCATCAACAGCTAATAACCAAGGAAAATATAATGATGGAACTTATGATGGAATCGGACAAGGTAAAAATCCAGATTTAAAAGTTGCAGTTACAGTAAAAGATGACAAAATCACAAATGTAGAGATTGTATCTAATAATGAAACAAAAGGAAAAGAAGCTTTAGCAGTAATTCCTAAAGAAATTATAGAAAAACAATCTACAGAGGTGGATGCAGTATCGGGTGCCACAATGACAAGTAAGGGAATTATGATGGCTGTAAATGATGCACTAAATCAAGCTGTAAGAAATAATTAATTCTCCTAATACAGACATAATTAAATTTCTTTGTAAATATCCATTTAATTAGATGCTTCATAGGCATCTAGTAAGAATAGAATATATTTATTTTTTCAAGGGAAAATAGAATGTATTTATATTTAAGGAGGAATTAATTATGAATCATTTGGTTGTATTTGCTAATCCAAACCCAGAAAGTTTTTGCAGAGGAATAGTGGATAGTATAGAAAAAGCATCAAAATAAAAAGGGGATAATGTTACTGTTAGAAATCTTTATGAAATAGGATTTGATCCTATTCTTAAACCAGCTGACTTTGAGGCTTTGCATAGTGGAAACATACCTGAAGATATAAAAACAGAACAAGACCATGTTAAATGGGCTGATGTCATTACATTTGTAAATCCTGTTTGGTGGGTAGGCCTTCCAGCAGTGTTAAAAGGGTATGTTGACAGAGTTTTTTCCTATGGATTTGCTTGTGAAAGTGTTGACGGAGCTCCAAGAGGTCCATTAAATGGGAAAAAAGCATTATTGTTTTGCACCACAGGCAGCCCTAATGAATATTATGCTCAAAATGGAATGCATAATTCAAGATATATTGATCGAATAAGTTATAATTATTTAAGTTAGGTAGGGGGTAAAATATGCTGGAAGAGAAAAAGGTTCTTATAGTAGATGATGAAAATAAGATAGTTGAAGTTATAAAATCATATCTAGAGAAGGAAGGTGCAATTGTATTTGAAGCATATGATGGTAATCAAGCATTAGAGATGTTTGAAAGGATTAATCCAGATTTAATAGTTCTAGATCTAATGCTGCCAGATATGACAGGTGAAGAAATCTGCAGCATAGTTAGAAAAAAATCTAGGGTACCAATTATAATGCTTACAGCAAAAATTGATGAAAAGAGTATAATTTTAGGATTACATATGGGCGCTGATGATTACATAACTAAACCTTTTAGTCCAAGAGAGCTTATAGCAAGAATATATGCTATATTTAGAAGACTTAATGAAGAAGTTGTACCTTTATCTAATGAAATTTCGTTTAATGATAATGATTTGGTAATAGATATGTTAAAGAAAGAAATACGGAAAAATGGAGAGAATATAGCGCTTACCTCAAGGCAATATAAAATATTGATGACCTTACTTAAGTATCCTAACAAGACTTTTACAAGGGAAGAGCTAATAAGCACGGCACTTGGAGATGATTATGATGGATATGATCGTAATGTAGATACTCACGTTAAAAATATAAGACAGAAGATTGAAACCAATCCTAAGGATCCACAGTATATAATTACTGTCCATGGAACAGGCTATAGGTTTGGAGGAGAATTTAATGAAGAAAAATCTTAGAAACAGACTTTCACTTTCATACATATTTATAACTATGATTTGCGTAGCACTCATTAGTATTCTTTCACACTTCTTTCTTGTAAATCAATTCAAAAATTATGTTATTCAAGAACGTGAAAGAGACAATAAAATTATTGTTGCAGCTATAAGTCGTGAGTATAGCGATAGTAAAACTTTTAATGTTGAGGCAATTCAAAGTATTGGTGCTGGTGCAATTGAAAATGGGTTATTTATCACTGTAAAAGATGCATCAAATAAAGTAATATGGGATGCTGAAACTTACAATAATATTAAATGTGAAGAAGTTAAAAATCGTTTGATTAGTACAATGGAAAAGATTTTTCCAACCTGGGAAAGTGAATATTCTAAAGATGAATATCCAATAATAAATAATTCTAATAAAGTAGGAACGATAAGTATAGGTCATTATGGCCCTTTTTATTATGATGAAAATGACATAATGTATTCAAAAACTCTAAATAAAATACTTATAGGTGTTGGAGCAGCTTCTTTATTATGTGCATTAATACTGGGATTGATAATGGCTGAAGGATTAAGCAGACCAATTTTGAAGGTTATAAATATAGCAGAGATGATTTCAAAAGGGGATTATAGTCAAAAGATTGAGAAGAAATCAAATGTTGAGGAGATAGACAAACTAACTGCCACTATCAATAGTCTTGGGTATTCTCTTAATGAACAAGAAAAATTAAGGCAAAGACTAACAAAAGATGTTTCCCATGAACTTAGAACTCCACTTTCTACTCTTCAAAGTCATATGGAAGCACTAATAGATGGAATATGGGAGCCAACCCCAGAGAGGCTTGTAAGCTGCCATGAAGAGATACTAAGACTTAAACGTCTTGTAGGAGATTTGGAAAAGTTAGCACAGTATGAAAGTGAGAATCTCGTTTTAAATAAGACAAAGTTTAATATTGGTGAGGTTGTTAAAAATATAGTTCTAAACTTCGAAAAAGAATTTTTAAATAAAGGTGTATCTTTAATTTTTCATGAGAAAGATATTGTTGCATATTTAGATAAAGATAAAATAAGCCAAGTTGTAGTTAATCTAATATCTAATGCCTTAAAATATACTCAAAAAGATGGTAAAGTTGATGTTAATATATATGAAGATAATAATTATATTGAAATAAGCATTAAGGATACAGGGATAGGAATATCACAGGATGATTTACCTTATGTGTTTGAGAGATTTTATAGAGCAGATGAGTCGAGAAATAAATTAACAGGTGGAGCAGGGATAGGACTTACGATTTCTAAGTCCATCGTTGAAGCACATGGTGGAAATGTAACAGTAGATAGCATAATTGGTAAAGGAACTAATTTTATAGTAGAAATACCGAAAAAGGTTTAATATATCCATAAAGTGCATTAACTAGTTTATAAATTCACATTCTAATATGACATATGGAAATTGTGATTCATATGAAATTGATGATAATCTGTATTTTGCTTTATCCCAGATTACTACTTCATCTATTTTTTTACCAATTTTAATTTTGCATATTATATCACATATATTATAT
>NZ_MZGT01000022.1 GCF_002029255.1 Clostridium chromiireducens | reverse complement strand
ACTTCAGAAAGTATGATGAATATTCACAAAAAAAATAACGCAAATATAGTTGAGACTAAAAATATAAAACAGAAAATAACTAGTATAGATAATATTAATACGTGGATAGAGTGTGTGATTGAGAGTGACATTAAAGAAGCATATATAACAATGAATGAAGGGGAAATATTAGTTGATAATTTTGATGAAATTAATAAATTAAGCTCTAATAAACTGATTAGAATTAATGATATAAACTTAAATAGCGATAACAGATATAAGCTAGGAGTAAGCCTTGATGAGTAAAATATTAAAAAATATTGTAGCATTTATTTTGGGTGCTGTAGTTTTTGTACAAATTTATTGTATAAATATAAAGAAAAATGAGAAGAATATTAAAGTATATAATACACTAGATAATACTCAAAAACATAAGGCTTTAAATGAACTTTATGAAGAATTAAGTTGTATAGAAGAAAAGGATATTATCGCTGCAAATAAACGAGATAACGTATGGTATTTAAAAATAAAAATAAGTGGCAATAAAGAAGAGTTATTGAATGATATATCAAAATTAAGAAATTATGATATTAGTGACTATGAGATAAGTAAGAAAGAAGATAAATGCAATATTGTACTAGAAATTAGTGCTAAAGAAAGCATATAATACATAAGAAAAATATAAAATTTACTGGAAAGTAATCAGAAATAATTGCAATTATTATAGTCTTTTGATAAAATATGAGTGTTATGTCAACGATTAAGTGAAATTGCTTAATGTTTGAAGATAAGTTACGGTGTAATTATTTTTATAAATTTGGAGGGATATTTAATGATAACAGCAGGAGATATAAGAAAAGGAACAACTTTTGAATCGGATGGACAAGTATTTACAGTAGTAGAATTTTTACATGTTAAACCAGGAAAAGGTGCAGCATTCGTTAGAACTAAACTTAGAAATGTAATTTCAGGTGGAGTTACAGATACAACATTTAACCCAACTACAAAATTACAAGAAGCAGTAATTGAAAGAAAGGAAATGCAATATCTTTATTCAGATGGAGAGTTATATTACTTCATGGATCAAGAAACATATGAGCAAATTCCTTTAAATTATGAAAAAGTTGAAGATGCAATAAAGTTCTTAAAAGAAAACATGTTTGCAACAATTAAATTCTTCAAAGGAGATGCTTTCTCAGTAGAGGCTCCAAACTTTGTTGAATTATTAATCACAGAATCTGAACCAGGTGTTAAAGGAAATACTACAACTAATGCAATGAAGCCAGCTACACTTGAAACAGGTGCAATAGTAAATGTTCCTATGTTTGTTAATGAAGGTGACGTTATAAGAGTAGACACTAGAACTGGCGATTATATGGAAAGAGTTTAGGACAATACATAGGTTGCTAAGCATAAAGCTTAGCAACTTTATTTATATTTAAATTCAATAATTTTTTAAAGAAAGAAAAGGAAGTGAAGAGATATGGAAGAGCTTAGAAAAGAGATTGAAAATCTAAAGAATAATTTATCTAAAATAGAAAGTGGCGAATATAAAGAATGTTTTAGTAATGTGTTCGCTGTATTAGAAATTATGAATCAAAAGATAGAGGAATTAACTATAAATCAAGAAACAATTGAAGAAAATATTAGATTTATGGATGATGATTTAACTAATATTCAAGATGAATTATTTGAAGAATTATCTATTGATGAATTAAATGACATGGAAGATGAATATACCGAGATAAATTGCTCTCATTGTAGTAAACCAATTTTTATTGAGCAATCTACACTAAGCAACAATGATGAAATTCCATGTCCATATTGTCATAAGAACATTAAGGAAAAATAATTTATTATTTATTTATAAAAATATTGTGAATAGGTTATTTGTAGCTTGAAAATAATAGAAAAAGTTTATCTCCTGAGTATATACTCAATAATCAGCCTAACATATAGTGCTGTGAATAACTAATTTTTTAAAAAGACTATCCTAAATTAAATTTAAGATAGTCTTTTTTATTTTACATATTTTTATAATTATCAGTAATATTTCAGCTACATGATAAATATTAATTAAATAAGAGAACGATAGAGGAGGCAGTGAGAGTTTTGAAAGATGAAGAAGAGATCATAGGGATCTTTCCACTTAAAATAAGCAATATACTTAAGGATAGACTTTATAAAGAACAAATTTATGAACTTAGAATAAAGGTTGGAAAGCCAATTTTAGTTTATTCAAAGAGTGGAGAAAGTATTATAAATTATATTCCAACCAAAGAAGATATGAAAAGTGTAATGCAAAAGATATCAAATTACTCATTATATGCTTATGAAGAAGATATACGTCAAGGCTTCATAACTATAAAAGGTGGACATAGAATAGGAATAGCAGGTGAATGTGTTATGGAAAAAGGAGAGGTAAAGACTATACGAAACATATCATCTGTAAACATACGAATATGTAGAGAAATTATAGGATGTTCAGATAAAGTTATGAAATATATAACATCAAATCATAGAATATATAACACAATAATTATTTCACCACCTAAGTGTGGGAAAACGACAATTTTAAGAGATATCGCCAGAAATATTTCTAATGGAATCTCATCATTGGGGGTATATGGGAAAAAAGTAGTTGTAGTTGATGAAAGAAGTGAAATAGGAGCATGTTACTTTGGTATTCCTCAGAGTGATTTAGGTATAAGAACAGATGTATTGGATAATTGTTTAAAAAGGGAAGGTCTTATCATGGCAATTAGAAGTCTATCACCAGAGGTTTTAATTTGTGATGAAATTGCAACTAAAGGAGATATAGAAGCTCTCATGATGGCTTTTAATTCTGGAGTTAATATAATAACAACGATTCATGGATTTACAATTGAGGATCTATACAAAAGAAAAGTTTTTTGTGATTTGCTTGATAATTATATTCTAGAAAGAGTGATAATTTTAAGCAGTAGAAATGGTGTTGGAACTATAGAAAATGTGTATAGCCTAAAAGGAGGTGAATATATGTGCTTAAGTTGATATTTGGAATTTTAATATTTCTTGTAAGCACTTATTTGGGCTTTGCATATGGAGAAACGTTTAGAAAAAGGCAAAATCAACTTAAAGAGATTTTAAAAGCGTTAACAATTCTTGAAAATGAAATTGTGTATGGAACGACACCGCTTCCAGAAGCATTAGGAAATCTTTCTTGCAAGGTTAGTGAACCTTTGAATAAATTTATTAGTGCAATAAGTGATAGGCTTACTAAAGGTGATGTTGAAAGTGTATACGAAGGAGCTATAGAGGAATTTGAAGTATTACGAAATGAATTTTATTTATGTGATGATGATAAAAAGATTATTGGAGATTTTTTTAAATCTCTTGGAGAGTCAGGGGTTTATGGACAAGAAAAAATATTTTTTTTAGCAATTGAAGGGATAAAGATGAATTTAAATGATGCAGATGATAATGCTAAAAAAAATATAAAGCTTTATAGGTATCTTGGAATATGCCTTGGAACTATGATAATAATTTTTTTAATTTAGTTATGGAAAACAATTTAAGAATGTAAATAGTATTTTTATAGATTGGAGGAAGATGAATGCATGATATAAGTATTCTTTTTAAAATTGGTGGAGCTGGCATACTTCTAGTGGTATTAGACAAGGTATTAACAAGCAGTGGGAAAGGTGAAATAGCTGCTATCACTAATATTGCAGGAGTAGTAATAATTCTTCTTATGATAGTTTCGATTATTGGAGATTTATTTAGTACTGTGAAAACAATGTTTATAATGTAGGTGCTTTAGTTATGTTAATAATTAAAATTGTAGGATTGGCCTTCATTGCATTATTCTTGATTTTGATATTTCGCCATCTTAATTCAAGTCTGCCTACGTTTATAGGTTTAGCTGCAGGAACTTTAATCCTATTAATTATGATAGAGCCATTAAAAGAAGTGATTGATTTTATTAGAGATATTACAGAGAGAGCAAATATTGATACAATTTACATTGGAATAGTATTAAAAATTCTAGCAATTGCTTATATAGCATCTTTCTCAAGTGCTTTATGTAAGGATGCGAATGCCGATAGCTTGGCAGCGCAAATTGATCTATCAGGCAAAATAATGATTTTAGTGCTAGCTATTCCAATACTTATGGCAGTATTAAATTCAATATTGCAAATAATGTAGGTGTTTAGTATGAAGATGATAAAAAGAGTTACTTTAGTATTAACAATGAGTCTAGTATTTAATTTATTAATTACTATAGTTCCAAGTTGTAGAAACTTATTATTTGATAAGGTTTATGCAATAGAGAATCAAGATAAAAATAATGAGGGAGCAATTGGAAAAATAAATATTAATAATGAATCAAGGGATCAACATACGGAAGATAAATTAAGTATAGATGAATTAGGTGGGAGTGCTAAAAAAGAAATAGATTCTTTATATGAATATATTAGTAAAATGAAAACCGATGTGGAGTTAATGGATAAATTAGATCCAGTTGAATATATTAAAGCATATCTAAAAGAGGGAAAGGGAAATCTTTCAATTGATGCTCTTTTAAATGCAGTAATAAGCATGATATTTAAAGAGGTAAAAAGTGTTTTAAAACTTGTGGTGTCTATAGTTACAATAGCAATAATATGTTCACTTTTGAAAAATCTTCAAGATGCATTTTCAGATGAGAGTATATCCCAAGTCGCCTTTTACGCCTGTTATGCTTTAATAATAATAGTATTATCAAAGAGTTTCATAATATCAATTTCGGTTGCGAAAGATGTAATAGCAAACATTTCGGATTTTATGAGCGCTCTTTTGCCGGTATTAGTAACTATGATTACTCTTGCTGGGGGAATTACACAGGCTACTACATTAGATCCAATTGTTCTTGGAGCAGTTGTGTTTATACCAAAGCTATATTCAAATATTATAATTCCAATGATACTAATGGGATTTGTTCTAGAATTTGCAAACAATATATCGTCTGAACATAAAATAACTAATTTGTGTAAGTTGTTTAAACAAGTTACCATATGGTTTCAAGGGATAATAGTTACAATTTTTATAGGTCTTTTAACTATTCGTGGGATTACATCGACAACTATAGATGCAGTCACACTAAAGACAGCAAAATTTGCAGTGGATAATTTTATTCCTATAGTTGGAAAAGCCTTTTCAGATGCAATTGCATCTGTTGCAGGATATTCATTAATAATAAAAAATGCAATAAGCTCTATAGGATTGGTTGTAATAATATTGATACTCATTCATCCGCTTATTAAGCTTGTATTAATTACTTTCATATATAAATTATCCGCAGCAATAGTTGAACCGATAAGCGACCCAAGAATAACTAAATCATTAGAGGCGGCTGGAACTTCTATGGTACTTATTATGTCATGTGTTTTAACTGTGACTTTAATGTTTTTTATATTAATTGGTATAATGGCATCTTCTGGAAGGTTTATAGTTGGAGGATAAAAAAATTATGTTTATAGAAAATCTAAAAAGTATTGTTACAACATTAGTGACTGTTCTTATCTTTATAAGTGCGGTGGAGCTTATATCGCCCAGTAATAAAATGAAAAAATATATTAGATTTGTCCTAGGATTAATACTAATAACTGTAATTTTAAATCCAATACTACAATTTGTATCCAATGGAGATAAATCAGTTTTAGAAAGCATTAAAAAATATGAGGAGGTATTTTCAAAAAATGAGAATAATCTTGAAGTAAATAACTCAGATGAAATTAATAATAATCAAAATATGGGTGATAACAGAAAAAAAGCATTTATAAATAATTTCAATAAAAATTGTGATAATTTACTCAAAAGCAAATTTAAAGATATGAATTTTAAAAGTGAAGTTGATTGTGATATTAATTTTACTGACGTAACTTTAAATGTTAAAAAGCTAAAGATAGGTGTAAACGACAGTAGGGTCAAAAAGATAAAAAAGATAGTAATAAACAAAGATGTTAATGTAAATATGAATGAAGATGATGAAGAGTACAGTGAAGTAAAAGATTACTTAAGTAATGAGTTAGATATTCCAAAGGAAAAAATCGAAGTGTATCAATTAGATGAATAGGAGGTATAAATTATGGATAAAGATAAGCTAAAAAACGAGCTCAATAAAATATTAGGTCAAAAACCATTAAAGAATTTAATGGCTGTATGCTTGGTTTTAGCATTTATTCTACTTGCCATGAATGTTTTATCACCAAGCAGCGGTAAAAGTTTAGTCAGTACCAAGCTATCACAAACTACAACGAGTCAAGAAAATGTTGATAAGGCTACAACTGTCAATCAGGTAGAGGCAAAGGATTATGAAGAAAAACAAAAGACGGATTTAAAAAATATATTAAAAAAAATGAATGGAGTTGGTGACGTTGAAGTAATGATGTCTTTTGAAAATGGAGAAGAAAAGGTTCCAGCATATGATAAGAATACTCAGAAATCAACCACAGAAGAAACCGATAATGAAGGAGGAAAAAGAATAAATAATCAAGATACAGATACATCCAAAATTGTTATGTCGACTACAGATGGTAATAATGAACCATTTATATTAAAGACATATAGGCCTAAAGTTATTGGAGTAATAATACTTGCAGAAGGAGCTGAAAATAGCAAAATAAAATATGAAATTGAACAAGCGGTATCTAAATTATATAACTTAAGTTTAGATAAGGTTAATGTATATAGCATGAGTAAGTAGCATATAATTTTATAGAAAAAGAATGGGAGGAAGATTATTATGACAAAGAAACAATGTGGGATTATATTTACATTATTAGCATTAATATTATGTGTAGGGATGCTAGCAGCAAAACTTAACAATGGGGGATTAAATGATCCAACAGATTTAAGTCAAGTCTTATCAGCAGATAAAAACGAACAAGATACTGAGGCATTAAATCAACAAAATTATTTCTATCAATCTAGAAGTGAAAGAGAGCAACAAGATTCAGTAACAATTCAAACTTTAAATTCAATCATTTCAGATGCAAATATATCAAAGGAAAAGAAGGATGAAGCTACAAAAGAATTAACTCAAAAAACAATTGCGAAAGATAATGAAGGCAGAATAGAACTAAGTATTAAAAATAAAGGATATGAAGATGCTTTATGTATGTTACAAGGAAATAAGGCAACAGTAATTGTTAAGTCACAAAATAGTTTACAAGAAAGTGAAACTGTAGCTATTCAAGAAATAGTTCAAAATGTATCAAAAATAAAAGATGTAATAATACAAGTGGAAAAATAACATAAAAGCCATATTATATTTGTAATGTTAAATTATATTTGATATAATAAACACAAGATTAGCATGTTTTGTTATTACAAAACCTAGGAGGTTAAAGTAACATGGAAGATTTAATAAGAGAAGACAATATTGGAGTAGTTAAAATTTCAGATGAAGTAGTAAGTGTTATTGCTGGTATTGCTGCTCAAGAAATTGATGGAATTTTAGATGGTCAAATGGGAGTTGCTAGCAACTTAACAAATATATTTAAAGGTAAGAAAAGTACTGCTAAAGCTAGTAAAGTAACACTAGAAGAAGATAGAGCAATTATAGATATGAATGTATCCGTTGAATATGGAAAAAAAATAATGGATGTAGTAGCACAGGTGCAAGATAATGTTAAGAAAACCGTTGAAGCTATGACAGGATTATATGTTGAAGCAGTTAACATTTATGTTCAAAATGTATATTTGCCTAAAAAGGAAGAAAGTGAATCTATCTAGTTTGATTTTCACCCTCTGAAACTTTCAGAGGGTGTTTCTATGTGAATATAAGCAAATAGATTTATACTTTAATAATACTAAGGTTTAAAACAAAACAAAAATGTGTATAATTATAAATGTACATAATTAACTATGATACATATTTAGGAGGACTATATGAATAGAAAATTATCAAGGGAAAAAACTATGGAGTTATTATTTGGCATAACTTTAAGTAAGGATACAATTGAAGAGGCAATAGAGTCATTTGTGGAAAATTATGAAGGTGATATAAAAGAAATAGATTTGACATATGTAAAACAAGCCTTAATAGGGTTTGATAATCATAAAGAAGAAATTGATAAAATAATTGAGAGTAATTTACATAATTGGAAGATAGAAAGAATATCTAAAGTTAATTTAAGCATATTGAGATTAGCTACATATGAATTATTATATGATGAATCTGTTCCTAGAGGAGTTGCAATTAACGAAGCGTTAGAAATTACTAGAAGATATTCAGATGAAAAAAGCGTAGCGTTTATAAACGGAGTATTAGATAAGATTAAAGAAAATTAATTTATGGCAGGTGTTTAAAATGGGGCAAATTATAAACGGTAAAGAAGTGGCATTAAAAGTAAAAGAAGATATAAAAAGTTTTGTTGATGATAGAAAAGAAAAAAAACTTAAAATACCTAAAATAGCATCAATTTTAGTTGGTAATGATGGTGGTTCTATTTATTATATGAATAGTCAGGAAAAAGTAGCTAATTCTCTTGGAGTTGAATTTGTTAAAGTAACTTTACCCGAGGTATGTGATGATATAGATGTGATATCTGAGATTCATAAACTAAATGAAGATGATGGTGTGCAAGGAATTATTCTTCAATTACCCCTTCCAGTAAAATTTAATGAAAAGAAAATAATTAGGGAAATATCTCCTAATAAAGATATTGATTGTCTTACATTTGAAAGTCAAGGAAAGTTATATATGGGGGAACCTAAATTTTTACCATGCACCCCAAATTCTGTGGTGACATTAATTAAAAGTTTAAATATAGATATTGTGGGTAAGAATGTGGTGGTTCTTGGAAGAAGTAATATAGTTGGGAAACCTGTAGCGCAACTTTTATTAAATGAAAATGCGACGGTTACAATATGTCATTCAAAAACTAAGAATCTTAAAGAAGTTTGTAAAGGTGCAGATATTTTAGTTGTAGCTATTGGTAAACCTAAATTTATTGATGAATCTTATGTTAACGAAAATACCATAGTAATAGACGTTGGAACATCATCTTTTGAAGGGAAAATAACTGGAGATGTAGATTTTGATAAAGTAATTGAAAAATGCAAGTTATTAACCCCTGTTCCTGGTGGAGTGGGAGCACTAACAACAACACTTTTAATAAAGAATGCATGTGAGGCTTTAAAGGAAAATGAATATTAAAACTTTAACGGTATCCGAAGTTACAAACTATATCAAAAGAATGTTAGACAATGATTTTATTTTAAGTAATCTCTCTGTAAAAGGGGAGATTTCTAATTTAAAATATCACAGCAGTGGTCATATTTATTTCACACTGAAAGATAATAATGGAAGAATAAATTGTGTGATGTTTAAAAGTAATGCAGTCTTGTTGGACTTTTCTCTTGAAGAAGGAATGGAAATAATCATCAAAGGAAGAGCATCTATATATCCTGCAACTGGGAGTTTCCAACTTTATTGTGATGAAATAAGAAAAGAAGGATTAGGAGAATTATTTATTAAATTTGAAAAGCTTAAAGAGAAGTTGTCTAAAGCGGGATATTTTGATGAAGATCATAAAAAAGCATTACCGAAAAATCCTAAAAGAATAGGAATAGTTACCTCTCCAACAGGAGCAGCTATTAAAGATATTATTAATGTTGCAACTAGAAGAAGCAGTCTCGTTGATCTGGTGCTCTATCCAGCAAAAGTTCAAGGAATAGGTGCATACAAAGAAATAATAAATGGAATTAATTATTTTAATAAGCAAAAGTCAGTAGATGTAATAATTGTAGGTAGAGGTGGTGGATCTATCGAAGAATTATGGAATTTTAATGAAGAGGAATTAGCAAAAGTTATTTTTAATTCGAAAATACCTATAATTTCTGCAGTGGGACATGAAATAGATTTTACAATTTGTGACTTTGTTGCAGATATTAGAGCTGCAACTCCATCTCAAGGTGCAGAAATTGCAGTTCCATTAAGCGAAGATATAAGGAAGAGGCTTTATGATGCATCAAGAATTTTAGATAAAAAGATAAATGATAATTTTAATAGATATAAAAGGGAATTGCTGGGAGCTGAAAGGCTTTTAAAAATTCATTCTCCAATAACTAAAATATCTAATTCATACTTGGAATTAGATAAACTTCATGTAAGATTAAATTATGTGATTAAAACAAAAATGATTAGAGAAAAAAATAAAATTGAAAGTCTAAATAATTTACTTCTTGCCCATAATCCAATTAAAGTTATTTCTAAAGGATATGCTATAATAGAGGATGATGAAAAAAATATAATTACATCGAAGGAACAATTGAAAGAAACAGTGAATTTAAATATTATTCTTAAGGATGGGAAAGTGAAAGGTGATTTTATACCATCAAATGATATTAAGTGAAAAAAAGATTTAAATTAAGATTAATGATTTAATTTAAATTGAGTAATTATTTTTATTTAATAATTATATGACAATTTAGTATCTTATTGAATATGATGTAAAGAAATTAATTAACATTTTTCAATTTATTTAAAACAAGGAGTTTAAGATATGGCTAAAAAAGAAAGTTATGAGGAAATGTTAACTAAACTTCAAGATATACTTAGTAATTTAGAGACAGATGATTTGAATTTGGAAGAATCAATGAAATCTTATGAAGATGGAGTTAAACTTATAAATAAAATTTACAAAGTTCTCAATTCATATGAAGCAAAAATTTCGATAATCAAGGAAGAGAATGAAGTGGAGTTTAGTGAAAATAATGAAGATAGATAATCTAAAAAAAGAAATTAATGAATATTTAGAAAATTATTTTAAGAATAAAGGAACATACAATAAAATCATATATGATTCATGTAGTTATAGCTTAAATATCGGAGGGAAAAGGATTCGTCCCATATTATTAGCTTTAACTTATTATATATATAAGGAAGACTATAAAAAGATAATGCCTATGGCGGCTGCTATCGAAATGATACATACATACTCTTTAATTCATGATGACCTGCCTTGCATGGATAATGATGATTTAAGAAGAGGTCAGCCCACAAATCATGTTAAATTTAAAGAAAATATTGCCGTTCTCGCAGGAGATGCATTACTAAATGAAGCCATGATACTTATGATGAATTATGCATTGGGTAATAGTGGAAATTCACTGAGAGCAGCTTATGAAATAGCTGTCGCGGCTGGAGCTGAAGGGATGATAGGAGGTCAAGTTGTTGACATAATATCAGAAGGTGAAGAAATATCAAAAGATCAATTAGAATACATGCATTCAAAAAAAACTGGTGAGCTTATTAAAGCATCAATTCTTGCGGGAGGTATTTTAGCTAATGCACCTGCAAAGGATTTAAGATCGTTAGAGGAATATGGAAGTAAATTAGGGATGGTATTCCAAATTAAAGATGATATTTTGGATGTTGTTGGAGATAAAAATGTGTTAGGCAAAAATACACATGCTGATGAAGAACGTAATAAAACAAATTTCATATCAGTTTTTGGGTTAGAAAAGTGTATCGAACTATGTAAATCATTAACGGAAGACTGTATAAATATACTCAAAAACTTAAGCGTTAATGCTGAATGCTTGGTTGAATTGACATATACTCTTTTAAATAGAGAAAATTAATAAAGGGACTGATTATTATGAAGTTGTTAGATAAATTAAACTTCCCAGAAGATTTAAAAAAGCTTAATGAAAATGATTTTAAAGTTTTAAGTGATGAAATTAGAGAATTCTTAATAGATAGTGTTTCTAAAACAGGAGGACATTTAGCGTCCAACTTAGGTGTGGTAGAATTAACATTAAGTTTATTTAAGGCTTTTAACTTTGATGAAGATAAAATTGTTTGGGATGTAGGTCATCAAAGTTATATTTATAAGATTTTAACTGGGAGAAAAGATGGGTTCAAAAAACTTAGACAGCATAATGGACTCAGTGGATTTCCTAAGAGAAATGAAAGTAAATATGATTATTTTGATACAGGACATAGTAGTACATCTATTTCAGCAGCTTTAGGGATTGCAAGAGCGAGAGATTTGAATAAAGAAAAATATAGTGTAATTTCTGTAATAGGTGATGGTGCCCTAACAGGAGGAATGGCCCTTGAGGCTTTAAATGATGTAGGATTTAGAAAAACAAATTTAATCATAATTCTAAATGATAACCAAATGTCAATTTCACGAAATGTAGGAGGTCTTTCTAGGTATTTAAATAAACTCAGAATAGCACCTCGATATAATAAGCTAAAAACTGATATTCACGCATCCTTAGAAAATTCAGATTTAGGAAAAAATATAGCAGGAAAAATATCTAGAGTTAAAGATAGCATAAAGCAATTAGTAGTACCCTCAATGCTTTTTGAAAATATGGGAGTGAAATATATTGGTCCAATTGATGGCCATGATATAAATGTAATGACTGAAGTTTTTATAAAAGCTAAAGAAGTTAGTGGACCAGTAATAATACATGTTCTAACTCAAAAAGGAAAAGGTTATGCTTTAGCAGAGGAAAGTCCTAGTAAGTATCATGCAGTTGGTAAGTTTGATCTAGAAAGTGGGGAATTAAACGTATCTCCTCAAAATAGTTACTCAAAAGCGTTTGGTAAAGCATTAACAAACCTTGGGGCGGAAGACGAAAAAATAGTAGCTATTACTGCGGCAATGCCAGAAGGAACAGGACTTAGATGTTTTTCACAAAAGTATAAAGATAGATTTTTTGATGTAGGTATAGCAGAAGAGCATGCTGTAACTTTAGCGGCAGGAATGGCTAGCAATGGATTAAAGCCTGTTTTTGCTGTATATTCAACTTTCTTACAAAGGGCGTTTGATCAAGTACTTCACGATGTTTGCATTCAAAATCTTCCAGTTGTGTTTGCAATAGATAGAGCAGGAATAGTTGGGGAAGACGGTGAAACACATCAAGGTATTAATGACTTATCATATTTATCAATGATTCCCAATATACATATTGTGACTCCAAAGTGCTTAGAAGAGGTCGAAGTATTGTTAAAATGGGCGTTAAATAGGAATGCACCAGTAGCTATTAGATATCCACGTGGTGGAAACATAATAAATACACTTTCTCCAATCAAAGAAGTAGTAGAAGGTAAATGGGAGATCTTGAGTGAAGGCTCTAAAGTATGTATTATTTCAACTGGCAAAATGGTTCAACACGCAATGCTTGCAAAGGATATATTATATGAAAAGGGATTAAATCCAACAATAGTAAATGCAACATTCATCAAACCAATTGATAAAGATTTACTAGAAAAAATTAAAAAAGAAGGATATAATATTTTAACAATAGAAGATAATATCTTAAAAGGTGGATTAGGTTCGGCAATAAAAAATTACTTAAGTGATATTGATTATAAAGGAACTGTTAGGTCACTTGGTTATAATGATGAATTTATTCCTCAAGGAAATGTAGATGTTTTATATAAAGAATACAAATTAGATTGCGAAAACATAAGTAAGGCTGTTATAAAGCTTTATGATTAAAAGGAGAAACAAATGGCAGAAAAAAAGGAAAGACTTGATTTACTTTTAGTTGAAAAGGGCATAATTACTTCTAGGGAAAAAGCGAAAGCATGTATAATGGAGGGGAAAGTTTATGTTGATGGCCAAAAAGTAGATAAAGCAGGTGAAAAAGTAAGTTTTAGTGCTGATATAGAATATAGAGGAGAAACTCTTAAGTATGTTAGTAGAGGTGGACTTAAATTAGAAAAAGCTATGAACTCATATGATATTTCATTAGAAAATAAAGTTTGTATGGATATAGGAGCATCTACAGGTGGTTTTACTGACTGTATGCTTCAAAATGGAGCTGCTAAAGTTTTTTCTGTAGATGTTGGTTATGGACAGTTTGCATGGAAGTTAAGGACTGATGATCGAGTAGTTTGCATGGAAAGAACAAACATTAGGTATGTTAAATTGGAGGATATAGGAGAGCCTTTGGATTTTGCTTCAATAGATGTGTCTTTTATATCATTAAAAAAGATAATGCCAGCAACTTTGAATCTATTAAAAGGCAGCGGTGAAGTTGTAGCACTTATAAAACCTCAATTTGAAGCAGGTCGTGAAAAGGTTGGTAAAAAAGGTGTTGTAAGAGAAATAAGTACTCATAAAGAAGTAGTTCATGATATTGTTAATTTTCTAATTCAACAAGAATTAAATATTTTGGGAGTAGGTTATTCCCCAATTAAAGGACCAGAGGGGAATAGGGAATATTTGGTCTATTTTACGAAAGATAAGAATAAAGAAAGTGATTTTAGATTAGAAGATATAGATATAGTAGTAGAAGAATCACACGTAGAAATTTAACTTCTTTGGAGGAGCTATGAATAATATTGGGATTGCAATTAATCCGTCAAAAGACAAAGATGATAAAATATTAAATATGGTTGTTAAAAAATTTAGAGAAGAATTTAATGTTAATGATGTAGCAGTTTTTAATTCTTTTGATATAGAAAAACAGGACTTGAGTGGTATTGATTTACTTGTTGTTCTTGGCGGAGATGGTACTCTTTTAGGAATAGCTAGATCGCTAAATAAAAGTTTTAATTCACCTATTTTAGGAATAAACATAGGCAATTTAGGTTTTTTATCAAGTGTTGATATATCAGATATTGATATTGCATTGAAAAAATTAAAAGGTGGCAAATACAAAATTGTTGATCGAATGATGCTTAATTGTAAAGTTGAATCACCAACAAATAACGAAGAACTAAAAGCGTTGAATGATGTAGTACTAGCTAGAGGAACATTATCAAGGATGGTTAAATTTACGATATTCGTAGATGGCAAAATATATTCGACGTTTAAAGGTGATGGACTAATAATAGCTACACCAACTGGATCTACAGCATATTCATTTTCGGCAGGAGGTCCATTTATATATCCAGATTTGGAGCTAATAACTATAACACCAATATGTCCGCACACAAAAAGCATGCAAACTATTGTATTAAAGGGTGATAGTCTGATTGAAATATATGCAGATCATGAAGAAGAAAAAATATATTTAACTGTGGATGGCCAAAAAGCAATAAAAATTGATCACGAAACCTCAGTGAAATTAAGCAAAAATAAAAAGAATGTAAAATTACTTGTTTTTGATGATTATGATTATTTTAAAGTATTAAGAAGTAAGATTTTAAATAATTCTAAAGAATGTGATGGTGAGAAACTTTGAAATCAAAAAGGCATACAAAAATATTGGAAATCATAGGTTCAAGAGAAATAGAAACTCAAGAGGAATTAGCAGATGTATTGAAAAAAGAAGGTTTTGATGTAACACAAGCTACTGTATCAAGAGATATAAAGAATTTGAAATTAATTAAGATGCAGTCAGGTAATGGTAAGTCTAAATATGTAGTGTCAACAGGGGAACAAAAAAACATCATAGATAGATTAAGTAACATTTTGGCAAATACTGTACTTTCTGTAGAAAATGTAGATAAAATGGTTGTCATAAAAACCATAACTGGCTCAGCGCCAATTACAGCTGAGGCTATTGATAATCTGGAAAGTGCAGATATTGCAGGTACTGTAGCTGGAGATAATACAATTTTTATTTTAGTTAGAAGTATTGAAAGTGCTGAGGATTTAGTAGATAAGATAAGAAAAAGAATGTCATCATAAATTTAAGGGTGGGATGAAATGCTGATTCAATTAAATATTAAAAATTTTGCCTTAATAGAGGAACTGACAATTAATTTTAGTGAAGGATTTAATATATTATCTGGAGAAACGGGAGCTGGAAAGTCTATTATGATTGATGCAATAGACTTTGTTCTTGGTGGTAAATTTTCCAAAAATTTAATACGAACTGGTGAAGATAAAACTTATGTAGAAGCGTTATTTTCAATAGAAAATTCAAAAGTGTTAACTGTTTTAGAAGAACTAGATATTGAGAATGATGATATATTAATTATTTCTAGAGAAAGTCACATAAGTGGAAAGAATTTAATCAAAGTTAACGGAAAAAGCTTAATTACATCACAGTTAAGAAAGATTAGAGCAAGACTTTTGGACATTCATGGACAACATCAAAATCAGGATCTGTTACAAAGAAATACTCATATATTATATTTGGACGGCTTTATAGGTAATGAAATAATAGATCCTTTAAATAAATTCAGTAATTTGAGGGAAGAACTATTTGATGTTAAAGAAGAAATAAAAAGGATTTCTGGAAATACAGATAGAGAGAAATTACTTGACTATTTAAAATTTCAAATTGAAGATATTGAAAAATCTAAACTTAAAGAGAATGAAGAAGAAACATTAAAAGAAGAGTATAATATTTTAGCAAATGCTGAAAAAATAAATAATAGTTTAGCTATATCATTTGGGATTTTAAATGGAAATGAAGAATTTAGTGTAATTGACTCAATTTCAAAGGTAATTCAAGAACTATCAAATGTAGAAAGCCACTTTGAGAAAATTAAGAAGAATAAGGAGGCTATTGAAGAGGCATTTTATATTATTGAGGAAGCTAGCCATGAAATTAGAGATATGGCTGAAGATGTAGTTTATGATCAGGATGCTTTAGATAAAGTAAATGCTAGAATTTATGAGATTAATACTTATAAGAAAAAGTATGCACCGACCATTCCGGAAATTTTACAATATCATGAAAAAATAAAAAAGGAATATGATGAGATAGTAAATTCAGAAAAGATAATAGAAGCCCTTAAGGAAAAGGAAAGGGTAATCTTATCTAAAATGAAGGAAGTTGCTTTAGTTATTCATGATCTTAGATTAGATAAAAGTAAGCTTCTTGAAGAAAAAATATTAAGAGAACTTGCGTTTGTAGGCTTAGAAAAATCAAGAATGGAAATAAGCGTGATACAAGGAGAGTTTAATGAAAGAGGATTTGATGATGTAAGTTTTTTAATATCAACAAATCCAGGAGAACCGTTGATGCCATTAGAAAAGGTGTTATCTGGCGGCGAGTTGTCTAGAATAATGTTAGCATTAAAATGTGTCTTTGCAGAAAAAGATGAAATTCCTACACTAATTTTTGATGAAATAGATACAGGAATTAGTGGAGCAGTTGCGCAAAGAGTAGGAGAAAAAATGTACCAGTTATCTAAAACACATCAGATTTTATGTATAACACATTTGCCACAGATAGCAGTTCTATCAGATTATCATTATTTTGTAATGAAAAGAGTAATGGACAATAAGACATTTACTAAAATAAAAATATTATTAAAAGAAGAAAAAGAATTGGAGATAAGTAAAATGTTAGCAGGTGATGATGTTACTGAGGCAACATTAAATAATGTCAAAGAAATGATAAGATTAAGTGAAGCAAAAAAATTAGAAATTAAAAAATAAATACATATCAAAATAAAAATTGGTAAAAATAAAACCATGCGATTGCGTGGTTTTATTTTTTTGTTTAAATTGCTTTCGAATTTTTTAATAAAAGATGTAAAAGAAATGAAAATATATATACTTAAAATTTAGTAGATGCTAAATTTTTTGTCTACAATAACAACGTTCCTATAGGATAAGACTTGAGTGCAGTGGGGAAATTAATATTAGTAAGTAGAAGGAGGAGAGAAATATGAAGAAAAAACTTTTATGCACAACTAGTTTAATTATGACTCCAATCCTGATTCTAATTTTAATGACCACAATAAGTATAAGGAAATTGCCAAATAAAATCTACACTAAAGATGAAAAAACAGTATTATCGATTGCACCTATAGGAAATACAATAAATAAATCTGGTGAAAATGATGATGAGTATGAAATAAAGTTTTTAGGAATGATACCACTGAAATCTTTACAAGTTCAAAAAATAAAAGAATTAGAACTTTATCCAGGTGGAAATCCAATAGGTGTAAGAGTAAATAGTGAAGGTGTACTGATTGTAGGATATTCTGATATAGAGATTGACAATAAAAAAGAAGAAAGTCCTGGTAAAGTTGGAGGATTAGAAATTGGAGATGTCATTTTAAAGATAAATGATGAAGAAATGGAAAATTCTCTTGACTTACTAAAAACTATTAAGGAATGTGATAAGGAAGATATAAAAGTCGATATATTAAGAAATGGAGAAAATCTATCAAAAATAATACATTTAAAAAAAGAAAATAATAAAGATTATAAAATCGGTTTATGGATAAGAGATTCCACAGCAGGAGTAGGAACAATGACGTTTTTTGATGCCAAAACGAAAAAGTTTGGTGCGTTAGGCCACCCAATTACAGATTGTGATACAAATGAACCTTTCTTAATCAAAAAAGGAGATGTTTTAGAATCTTCAATAATAAGTGTAAGAAAAGGTGAAAGAGGTTCACCGGGTGAATTAAAAGGAATTTTCTTAAATGAAGAAAATCCAACTGGAAGCATCGATAAGAACACGCAAAGTGGAATATTTGGAGAAATTAAAAATACTGAAGCACTAAACAAAAAAATAAAACCGCTTAAAGTAGGATTTAGGGATGAAATAACTACAGGAAAAGCAAAAATAATAACAACAATTGATGAAACTGGACCTCAAGAATATGATATTGAAATTGAAAAATTATTAAATCAATCTAATGCAGGTTCAAAAAGTATGGTAATTAAAATTACTGATCCACGCTTACTAGAGAAAACTGGAGGAATAGTCCAAGGAATGAGTGGAAGTCCCATAATACAAAATGGAAAGATTATAGGAGCTATAACACATGTGCTTATAAATAAGCCAGATACAGGGTATGGTATATATATTGAATGGATGCTGCAAGATGCAGGAATAATAAAATAATAAAATTAGGTGAAGCAGAATGCTTCACCTAATTTTATTATTTTATGATAGTAACAGTCAGAATTTAAAATAATCAAAATTTCATTAAAAAGTGTTGTTGAAGAAAAATAGTAGAATAAATAGATTTGTCTAGGAATTTTCAGCATAATTAAATAAATTTGGTATAATTTTATTACTATAATAAATATACATTGTAGAAAAAGTAATATAATTATATAATAAATATATATTATCTAAATAATTGAGAATTAAGGAAATATATAGTTACAAGTTTATTTATAAAAATACCTAAAAGTATTTTAATATAAACTATTTACTTTCTGAGAAAAAAAGTGTATAATTTACAAATAGTGGAAGATAAATACATTAAAACAATAAAACCTATTAAATATTTACCGAAGATTAAATATATTAATGGATATTCAATAAGAAAGGTACATACCCCTATAATAAAAAGAAATCTTACAAAAATTTGTTGAAATAACCTTATGTTATAAAAATTTTAGAGTGACATTATTCAATAAGAAAGGTTATATGGGTAAATAAAATAAAAAGTTAAACATAATTTTAGAATGGACAAAAGGAGAGAAAAAGATATGGAAGATTCAAAAATATCTGTACTTATTGCTGACGATAATAAGGAATTTTGTAGCATCTTAAATGATTATTTATTAAATCAGAGAGATATAATTGTTACAGGAATTGCAAAAGATGGGAGAGAGGCATTAGAGCTGATTGTAGAAAGAAAACCGGATTTGGTAATTCTTGATATTATCATGCCTCATCTAGATGGGTTAGGTGTACTTGAAAAATTAAATACAATGCAATTAGAGAAAGTTCCAAGAATAATAATATTATCAGCAGTTGGGCAGGATAAAATTACTCAACAGGCTATAACACTAGGAGCAGATTATTATACTGTAAAACCTTTTGATATGGAAGTATTTACAAAAAGAATAAGAGAAATGTTTAATTCTTCTACACTTCAAGAAACAAGTATTAGAACTTCATATCAATCATCAATTATTTCTTCAAATGAAACAAAAACAAAGACACCTATAGATTTAGAAACAGAAATTACTAGTATCATACATGAAGTTGGAGTACCTGCGCATATTAAAGGGTACATGTATTTAAGAGAAGCAATAACTATGGTTGTTAACGATATGGAATTATTATCAGCAGTAACTAAAGAGTTATATCCTTCAATAGCTAAGAAGTACAATACAACAGCTTCAAGAGTTGAAAGAGCAATAAGACATGCAATAGAAGTTGCATGGGGTAGAGGCCAAATAGAGGCTATAAACAGATTATTTGGATATACAGTTCATAATGATAAAGGCAAGCCAACAAATAGTGAATTTATCGCGATTATAGCTGATAAATTAAGACTTAAGAATAAAGTGTCTTAATAGGATTCTTTGTGCGAAATGTCATGGCAATAATATCTATAAAAATCACTATGGATTTCAACGTTTTATACCTATAAAGATTAAATTGAATTATTAGATAAACATCTTTTGTACTTCGGTTTTAAGACTGATATACAAAAGATGTTTTTTTATTGCCGAGAATTACAAAAATAATAAAAATAGTGTTAGATTAAAAAAAGAAGTTGCGAATTAAGAATTATAGATATGTAACAAAGGAGAAAATAAAATGCGAAATGCAGATGAGAGAGATTATTAAGGCAATACTTGAAAGTGATTACAAAACCATTGTGGCATTTAAAAGTAAATTAATGAATTCACATTTGTGAAATTTTTAAATAATTAACTGAAAATATTATAATGTTATTGACAAAATACATATATTTGTGTTACATTTTGTAAAGCATACTTTTAATTTAGTTCAGAGAAACTAAGAAGGGGGAACATATGACAAATAATAATATTAAAAATGAAAAAGATTTTGTAGACGTAACAGAGAAATTATCTTTAAAGAAGGCAATTCCATTAAGTATCCAGCATTTATTCGCAATGTTTGGTGCTTCAGTCTTAGTGCCACTTATTTTCAAAATTGATCCAACTACAGTCCTATTTTTTAATGGTATTGGTACATTACTATATGCATTTATCACTAAAAAGAGGATTCCAGCTTATCTAGGATCAAGTTTCGCATTTATTTCGCCAGTTTTACTTTTATATAGCCAAGGTTATGATTTCCAAACTATACAAGGTGGATTTGTATTTGTTGGAATAGCGTTTTCAGTGATAGCAATTATTGTAGGATATACTGGAATGGGATGGATAAATAAATTATTCCCACCAGCAGCTATGGGATCAATAATAACAATTATAGGTTTAGAACTTGCTAGTAATGCTGCTGATCAAGCAGGATTTCCAGTAGGATTAAGTAATTCACCTACTTTAAATGTAACATGGGTAATAGTTTCAATGGTAACGTTGGGTACAGTGATTTTATGTAATGTATTATTAAAAGGATTCTTAAAAGTTATACCAATACTTATTGGGGTAATTGTAGGATATATTACAGCATTTTGTATGGGACTAGTAGATTTTGGTACTGTAAATAATGCAAACTTCTTTGTATTACCAAACATAAAGGTTGCTCATTTTAATATGAATGCAATATTAACAATACTACCGGCAACTTTTGTTGTAGTAGCTGAACATGTTGGGCATTTAAAAGTTACAAGCAGTATTGTAGGTAGGGACCTAGCAAAAGATCCTGGACTTCACAGATCTTTATTAGGTGACGGATTATCAACAATTATTTCAGGAATGTTTGGTTCTGTGCCAACAACAACTTACGGTGAAAATATTGGTGTTCTAGCACTAACTAAAGTATATAGTGTATATGTAATTGTAGGAGCAGGATTAATATCTATAGTTTTAGGATTTTCAGGAAAGATGTCAGCACTTATAAGTACAATTCCTACTCCAGTAATAGGAGGTATTAGCTTCTTATTATTTGGAACAATAGCAACATCTGGACTTCGAACTTTTATTGAAGAAAAAGTTGATTTCGCTAAATCAAGAAATTTAATACTTACATCAGTAGTATTTATAGTAGGATTAAGTGGTATAAAACTAACGCTAGGAACTATCGAGCTAAAAGGAATGGGATTAGCTACAATTGTAGCAATGTTAATAAGTATTTGTTTCATGATTTTCGATAAACTAGGAATTATGAACGAAGCAGAATAAAATTGCTCGGAAAATAAAGAAATTTAAATGATAATGTACAGGGGATAATGGAGAAGAATCTTTATTATCCCTTATTTTTTACGTTAAGTATAAACAAAGTTCTTGTTTTTAGCTTTTATTGACACACATACTTTTAGATGATACGCTTTTGTTATGTAAAATATAATCTATATTTTGCTAAGGTGGTGAAAAAATGTTATTAAAAGATTACTCGGAGAATCAAATCAAAAATCTAGTGGAAATTATAAGAGATTGTGCTTTAGAAGGTAGATATACAATATCTTTTGAAGATAACAAGTTTGAAAATATTCAATTTATTCAGGAATATAACATAAACGAAAATAAACGTATCCATATATTATTCAATTTAAAGTATACAAATTTCTGTTATGGACTTCAAAATATGAAAGAGGGTATAGAACAAAATAATTTATATGTCTTTTGTTCTCAAGAAGAATTATATAATATTGAAGGAATTAAAGAATTGGTTGATATATATTTGAAATTTAATATAATACATAGCGATTTAGAAGAATATAGAATTATAGTGTCGATGCATAAGAGAAATAAACCTAGTACATATCTTTTTAAATAGAATTATTAGTTCCAACCTTTAAAGGAGGGATATATATATGAAGAATTTAGCATACTGTGAACATTGTATGAGCAATAAAGAGTATAAATTACAAAGAAATAAAAAAACTTCTGTTTTGAATAATGAAGAAATAAGTTTTGAGGCTAAAGAGGCTATTTGCGAAGCATGTGGCAACGAAATTTTTGTTTCTGATATCTGCGATCACAATTTGAATGTATTATATGAAAAATATAAAATAAGACATAATATTATTAGTATTATGGAAATTAAGAATATCTTAACTAAATATTCTATAAGTAATGAGGAATTATCGTTATTACTAGGATGGAAGAGTTATACGTTAAAAAGATATTTGAATGGAGATATGCCTCTAAAAGATCATTCCAATGTGCTTAAAAAAATATATGAAAGCATAGATTATTATTCAATAGTATTACAAACAAACAGAGATAAATTAGATGTAATTAGTTACAGTAAAAGTAGGCAGACAGTTAGAAATTTATTAAATGCAGAAATTATTGAAGTGAAGATGGAGGCTGTAATAAAATATATTTTAATTAGAGGTGAGGACTTTACAGATTTAACTCTACAAAAATTATTATACTTTGTACAGAGTTTTTATTACATGTTTACAAATACTTTTATTTTTGAAGAGGATTGTAAAGCTGCAATTGATGGGCCTGTTTATGCAAGTATACGTGAAAGATATAGAATATTTGGTTATAAAGAGGTTCATCGCGGGATTTTAAGTAATGACAAATTAACTTTGGATGATTTTGAAAGAAATATTGTAGAAAGTGTAATAAAGTTTTATGGTTGTTATAGTGGGAAAATTATAAAACAAATGACTCAAAATGAAGCACCTTGGATATTATCTAGAACAAAAAATACATGTTCTACAGATTTAGACGAAGAAGATTTTGGGATAATAATAGATAAAAGTTTAATTTCAGAATACGTTATAAGTGTTAAAGAAAAATATAATATATTAAATCTATTAGATATTCAAAAATACAGCACTGATTTATTTAATAAAATATCGATGTAGAAAGAGGAAAGACATGAAGACAACATTATTACTTATCAGGCATGGTGAAACAGAGTGGAATACACAAGGTAGATTTCAGGGATGTACTGATATTGATTTATCAGAAGAAGGAATTAAACAGGCGGAATTATTGAAAAAACGTCTTAATGGTAATTTTGACTATATATATACAAGCCCTCTTAGTAGAGCACTAAAAACAGCAAATATAATAGCATCTGATACGGATAAAGAGGTCATAACAGCTCCAGAAATACGAGAAATAAATTTTGGTGAATGGGAGGGGCTGACGATACATGAGATAAGTGAAAAATATCCTGAAATATTTAAGGCTTGGAGAACAGATAAAGTAGAAAGTTATATCTCAGGTGGAGATTTAAGTATTAGAAATGCTGCGAATAGAGCATCAAAGTGTATTCTTGATATTGTTTCAAAACATAAAGGTAAGAAGATAATAATTGTTGCGCATGGTGGAATTATTAAAGCTGGGCTTATTGGAATATTTGAATGGGATATGACAATGTATCATAAAATTTTGCTTGGAAATACATGCATAAATACAATAAACTTTAATGATGAATTGATGCCATCAATACTATCATTAAATGACACTAATCATATTGGCGATAAAATAAAGAAAGTTTAATTATTATGTGTATTCAATCATTAAATGCAAAGTATGCTATAAGAGTTGAAAGATATTTTTTAGCGTAATTACGGGGGTACTTATTTATGTTAATAAGAGAAATAGAAGAAAAAGATAATAAAGAAGTAGAAACTCTAATAAGAACTTGTTTAATAGAATTTGGTGCAAATAAACCAGGATGCGCTTGGTCTGATCCAAATTTAGGCTGTTTTTATCAAGTTTATCAAGATCAAAAGTCAAAATATTGGGTTGTTGAAAAAGACAATAAAATTATCGGTGGATGTGGTATTGGTCCATTAGAAAATACTAAGAATATATGTGAGTTACAGAAGATGTATGCCCTAAAAGAGGCAAGAGGGACTGGAATAGCAAAGGAATTATTGAAAATATCATTGGATTTTGCAAAAAAATATTATGATAAATGTTATCTTGAAACATTTAATAACATGGTCGCTGCGAATAAATTTTATCAGAAGAATGGATTTGTTCAGCTCGATAAACCTATATTAGAGACTGAACATTATGCATGTGATGTATGGTATGTAAAATCCTTATAGAGTAGAGTTTTGGGATATAATAACAAAATTATTGTAATTGTAATCATTAAATCATATTTAATAGAAAATGCAGTCAAACCAGACTGTATTTTTTATTATTTAATTCATATAAAATTTCGAACTAAATTATTACAATTGATTGTATTATTGTATGTATCTGAATGAATTATATTTTATTATTTTGTAAATAATATTGATAATTTAAATGCCTTTGGTAAAGAGTAATATATTTGTCCAAATTTTTCGATAATGAAATAATAAATTTATTTTTGGGAATAAAAAAAAGCAGTAAGCAGTTAAGCAAAGTTTTTCTGAAGAATATCTTCTGCTTAAGTCTTAATATTTCTATATATCCCACAATAACACCCCTTTTGCTAAAATTTACAGATTTTTATAGATAAATTATAATGTATGAAGAATTATTTAGCAAAGAAAATCGTAATACAATTATTATTGTATAATGACATAATAATTATTATTTATATTCAAATTAATAATGTTTAATTTCAACTTTAAATCAAATTAATAATTAAGATATTATTTAGGAGTAAAAAAGTCTAAATAATTCTAAAAAAGAAGGTGAATTATAAGAAAATATTTTACTATAATATAATGCATATGTAGTATGAGACTATAATATAAATAGATTAGTTTCATAGTAAACATTTTATGGAATTATGAATCTTAAGAAGATATGTTAGGGGTGAAACAAAAAAAGTTTGAGTTTATAATCTTTTATTAAAATTGCTGCTTTACAATGTGTACAAGGGATTGTGATGAGTGTAAATTATGAATAAAAATATGTCTAGACAAATAGCAATTGAATTTATATCCAGTGATAAAATTATGAAATTTAGTGTAGATTCTTTACATGAGACTATACAAATTAGTAGTAAAGATATGAATAGGTTGTATGAATGGTTAAAAGATGATGAAATATCTGTGAGTTTAAATAGTGAGAATAAACAAATTATACTTTTTAAGAGCAGTTTACTTAAAGCTGAAATAATTAATGGATAATGGAAAGGGATTGGGAAAATAGTAGACCAAGGACCTTTAATACTAAATTGGTGAGCTTGCCACAAATGCTGTAGTTATTTTCTTAAATCCATTTAGCTAGGTAAATATATGCAAAATGCAATAAGGTCATAGTAAGGAGAAAATCCTTTCTATGGCTTTTTAAGGTTATATAATTTCACAATTAAATAATTGTGAATGTAAAGGTTGTAATATGAAAAAAATTGGACTTATGATATAATTTTGGAGATGAGAGAATTTAAAGTAAGAATATATATAAATATGAAAAGATAAGATATTGAGAACTTTATGTGCTTTGAGAGGAGGAAATATGGACTACACTGATTTACATGATAAAATGCAATTTCATAGATTTCAAAGTGAGATACAACAATATAATAATAATCGTTTTTATAATAAATCCACTACAATACTCTCAGAAGCTATAAAGTGTTTCGGTGATCATCCAGGGTTGCACTATCTTTTAGCGTTAACTTATTATTATTGCAAGGAATACTTAAAAGCAACTGAGTGTTTAAAAACAGCAATTTATTACGATGAGAATAACAACAAGTACTTAGGGCTTATTGGCTGTTGTTTTTTTCAGATAAATGATTTTGAAAGCGCTTATAATTATTCTAAAAAAGCATATGAATTAGACCATTACAATTTAGATGCTATTATTACTCTTGGAAAAATTGAACTTTACAGAAACAATTATGACGAAGCATTGCAATATGCTGCTTTAGCTGTAGGTATAGATGATAAAAATTTCAAAGCAACAAGATTGTTAAGTAAATGCTATATTGCAAAAGGTGAAGATGAAATCGTAACTTTGGAGATATTAAGAAAAGCTAGAAGATTAGGTAATGATGATGATCTTGATTTTGATATAATTAAATTTTTATACATAAATGGGAACTATTTTGAATGTTTAAAAGAATGCAAGAGGAGTATAATTGAAAACACTGATTCCTATATTGCTCAAAAGGCAACAATGTATGTTTCTAAGATATATGAAAAAGTAATGTTAAGTAAAGCCAGAATGAACCAAGAATTAGAACTTAGACAAGATAAAGAGAATTCCGATAATTTAAATCTAAATGAAGAGTTTAAGATAAATGAGAACAAGATAAAATCCTCGATTGATAATATCATGGATTTGGGACTGAAAAATGAAGATTTAGTAAGTTCCAGCGAAGATAAAATGGAAAAAGTAAAAGAAGAATATTCAAAGAAAAATGAAGATATTTCAAATAAACAAATAGTTAATCAAAATAATTTTACGCATAAGGAGAGATCAAAAGAAAATGGAGACAGAAATTCAGCTTCTTTGGAAGAGGCTTTAGATAAGCTTGAAGCTTTAATAGGATTAAATAACGTTAAAACAGAAATAAAAAGAATAGTGCAACTCATAAAGTATGAGAATAATAGAGCAAATGTTTTGGGAATAGAGAAGAATATCAGCCAAAGTTATCATTTTTTATTTTTGGGTAATCCAGGAACTGGAAAGACGACAGTGGCGAGATTGATTACAGATATTTTTTATTATCTGGGAATCTTGGAAAAAGGGCAATTGGTAGAAGTTGATAGAAGTTCAATTGTAGGTCGTTTTATAGGTGAAACCGCAAAACTCACAAAAAAAGCGATCGATAATGCAATGGGTGGTATCTTATTCATCGACGAGGCGTATTCTCTAGCAAAGGGTGGAGAAGGAAGCAACGATTATGGAGCTGAAGCAATAGAAGTTTTAATTAAGGAAATGGAGGATAAAAGAGATAAGTTCACAGTGATTCTAGCAGGATACACAAAGGAAATGAGAAATTTAATGAAACTAAATCCTGGATTAAAAAGCAGGATTAATTTAGAGATTGAATTTGAAGATTATAAAGATCATGAATTAGTTGAAATTGCTAAAAGTATGGCAAATGAAAATTACTATCAGCTAAATAAAGATGGAGAAAGAGCCTTTTTAGAGAAAATAAAAATAGAAAAGGTTGATGAAAATTTCGCTAATGCTAGAGTAGCGAGAAATATCCTGGAATCAGCTATAAGAGAAAAGGCTTATAGAATCGGGGATAGCGAAGTTACTAAAGAAGAATTATTAACTTTATCTTCTGAAGATTTTGGGGTGAATTTGGAATTTAATGCACGAGATAAGATGAAAGAATTGCAAGAAGAATTGGATAGTTTAGTTGGACTAAGTGAGGTTAAAAATATTGTAAAAGGCATAATAAATACATTAGAATTACAACATAGAAAAAAGGAACTAGGCATAGAGTCTGAAGATATTTCATTAAATATGATATTTACAGGAAATCCGGGGACTGGAAAAACTACAGTAGCAAGAATTCTAGGAAAAATATTAAAAACTATAGGTGTGCTAAAAAAAGGTCATATGATTGAGGTGACTAGAGCAGATTTAGTTGGAGAATATGTTGGGCAGACTGCTCCAAAAACTTTAAATAAAATCAAAGAAGCTTATGGTGGAATATTGTTTATTGATGAAGCTTACAGCCTAAATGGTAGTGGTGGGAATGATTTTGGAAAAGAAGCTATAGCTACATTAATTAAAGAAATGGAAGATAATAGAGATAAGTTAGTTGTAATAATGGCTGGATATACAAAAGAAATGAAAGATTTAGTGAATTTAAATCCAGGCATGGAAAGCAGAATAAAATTAGTAGTAGAATTTTCAGATTACGATGCCGGTGAACTAATGGAAATCTTTGAAGGACTATGTATAAGAGAAAGTTACGTTCTTACAGAAGAAGCTAAACAAGAATTAACATCTGAGTTTGAAATTCAATATAATAATAAAGATAAAAATTTTGGTAATGGAAGATTAGTAAGAAAATACTTTGAGAAAATAAAAATGAAACAAGCAGGCAGAATTATAAAAGATGATATTAGAGATAAAGAAGAATTACTTAAAATTATTATAGATGATATAAAAGAATAGATAAAAAAGTGAGATTTTAACTTTTAAATTATACACAATGGATGAAAGAGGGAAGATATGTTTTACATGATAATCAGCATCATTTTGTTATTATATTTCGGTTTAAATTATTATATAGGCTCATGGTTTCGGGATAACATGGGGGATGCAATGTCATTTATGAATATTGAAGTATACTGGAGTATTTTTTTTATAATTGTTTTGTTTAGTTTTGTTGGAGTTATATTGAATCACTATTTACCAAAGTTCTTACAACATAGAATATATTTATTGGCTTCCTATTGGCTGGCTGCTTTAACATATTTCACGATGTGTATTATTACGTTAAATTTAATTAATATGTTAGGAATATGGTTTCACTTAATCCCATTGCAGATTCTAAGTAAAGAAAATAATTCTTTTAGAATAGGGCTATTAGTTTTAATTACAGTATCAATTTTACTTATATATGGGACTATAAATGCTAAGAATTTGAGAGTTACATCATATAAGTTAAATATAGAAAAACAAGCAGGTCCTTTAAAAAGATTACATATCGCTCTTTCATCTGATATCCATCTAAGTGATTTAAAAGATAAGGGGATGAAAAAACTAGTTGAAAAGATTAATGAAATAAAACCTGATATTGTATTATTTGCAGGAGATATTATTGATGCTGACCGAGATATGGCTCTATATGATTTTGATAGTATGCAAAATCATTTTAAAAAATGTTAAAAGCAAATATGGGATTTATGCATCACTCGGAAATCATGACTATGATCATAAAGGTGATTCTACATATAGAATTGATAATTTTGAAAAGGTTGGAATTAATATATTAAGGGATAGTGTTATTAATATCAATAAAAGTTTTTACATAATAGGACGCGAGGATAAGTTTTATGAAAGAATCAATGGAACAAAACGTAAAGAGTTTTTAGAATTAATGGATGGGATTGATAAAAACCTGCCTATAATTGTACTAGATCATCAGCCATCTAATTTAGAAGAGCCTATCAAGACAGGAGTTGATTTACAGTTATCTGGTCATACGCATAAAGGGCAGTTCTTTCCATTTAATTTGATTACAAAAAGAGTTTTTAAAAAGGATTATGGATATTTAAAGATAGGTAACTTCCAAATTATAGTTTCAAGTGGAGCAAGAACTTGGGGGCCTCCCATACGTATTGGCAGCAAAAGTGAAATTGTAGATATAGAAATTCAATTTATGTAAGGCAATAGCTATTTAAGCCGTGATATTTGAATAAAAATAGATTATAGCTACAACTATTAAATAAATATCTGTCTATAGTATGGATGAAAATATAGAATTAAGAAAAATTATAAAAGTTATAGTGCGTAATAAAAAATAAAGCCTATAACTTTTATTTTATATTTACAGAATTATTAATAAGAATTTTATAATTATAATTGACAAAATAGACAAAGTGGTCTATTATTAAGTTAAGAATTTAACAATCTATTCGAGGTGATAAAATGATTAAGACAACAAAAGGAGAGCAGTCCAAAATAAGATTAATTGAATGTGCTGCAGAGTTGTTTTTGCAAAAAGGATATAATGCAACTGGAATTAATGATATTTTAGCAGGTACAGGATTACCTAAAGGATCATTTTATTTTCACTTTGCAAGTAAAAAAGACTTAGCTATTAATGTTTCAGCTTATTATGAAAACAAAATTGGAACATGGATATTTAACACTTCTAAGGGAAAGATTTGGACAGATTTTATAACTGAAATAGTACAGAAAATGATTGAAGAAGCAGAAAATGAAAAACATTATGGGTGTCCTTTTGCGGTATTAGGCCTCGAAATAGCTTTTTCTGATCCAGACATCTCAGAATATTATTATAAATCTATGAAAAAATTAATACATATTTTTGCCTCTGTTCTTAAGTTTTCAGATATACCAGAGGACAAGATAGATATTTTATCAAATCGTGCTTTTGCTATATATGAAGGATATTTACTGTATTATAGAATAGGCAAAGATGTAGAAGTATTAAAAATGATGTTAAGGGATTTAATAGATATATATGAAAATTTTAAGGAGGTGAAAGCATGAAAGAACAAATAAGAAATTATATTAAAAGCAGAGGAGTAGATGATGTAGGATTTGCATCAGTATCTGAATATTTAAGTCCAAATACACCTAAAATAGAATCTTTTTTTCCTAGAGCAAAATCAATAATAGTAATGGCTTATAAAGAATTGACGACTTGTGAGAGTAGCGATCCTCAACTAGCAATGAATGGAAGATTGGATAAGAAAGAGGTAATGAGATCTGATGCTTATAAGATATGTCATTATTTAGAGGAGGAATTTAATGCAAAGATTCTTTCCATACCAGAATCATTTCCTAGGGGAGGAACCTCAGCAGTATCCCTTAGGCATGCTGCAGTGGCAGCGGGGTTAGGAACTTTTGGAAGACACAATCTTGTTATACATCCTAAGTTTGGAACAAGAGTTACTTTCACTGCAATAGTCACTAATTTAGAGATTGAGCCAGACGATAAAATAGAAAATAGATTTTGTAATGATTGTAATATTTGTGTTAAAAGTTGTCCAGCAAAGGCTTTAGATGAAGAAGGTAAAACCGATGTGAGAAAATGTATGACAGTTTCGCAGCCGTTTTCCTTTGTATCATACTTATCATTTTTAGATAAATATGTTGAGGCTAGTAAAGAAGAAAGGCAAGCAATGACGATGGAATTCTTTCCTTATTATCAAGCCACTGCATATACAACACAATATTATTGTTTTAATTGTTTAAAACTATGCCCAGCATGTAGAAGTATTTAGATAAATCCAATTTAAATTTAGGATATATTTTTTAAAAAACAAAATAAACAAACTGGTCTATTAATATTTGTTAACAAGTGACAAGAATATGTTAAATTATAGGAGGAATAGAAAATGAGAGATGTAGTAATAGTAAGTGCAGTAAGAACAGCAATAGGAGCATATGGTAAGACTTTAAAGGATGTACCAGCTGTAGATTTAGGAGCTATAGTAATAAAAGAGGCTGTTAAGAGGGCCAATATAAATCCAGAAGAAATTAATGAAGTGATTTTCGGAAATGTTCTTCAAGCAGGTTTAGGACAAAATCCAGCAAGACAAGCTGCTGTAAAAGCTGGATTACCTATAGAAATACCAGCTTTTACAATCAATAAGGTTTGCGGATCAGGCTTAAGATCTATTAGTTTAGCAGCTCAAATTATTAAATCAGGAGATGCTGATGCTATTGTAGTAGGTGGAATGGAAAACATGTCTAGTGCACCATTTTTACTTAATAATGCAAGATGGGGACAAAGAATGGGTCATGGAGAATTAGTTGATGAAATGATAAAAGATGGTTTGTGGGATGCTTTCAATGATTATCATATGGGTGTAACTGCCGAAAATGTAGCCGAAAAATGGAATGTAACAAGAGAAGAACAGGATGAATTTTCACTTTTATCACAACAAAAAGCTGAAAATGCTATAAAGAATGGAGAATTTAAAGATGAAATTGTTCCTGTAGTAATCAAAACTAAAAAAGGTGATATAATATTTGACCAAGATGAATTCCCTAGGTTTGGTAATACTATAGAAGCATTAAAAAAACTTAAGCCTATTTTTAAAGAAAATGGTACTGTAACAGCAGGAAACGCATCTGGATTAAATGATGGAGCAGCAGCATTAGTAATAATGAGTGCGGATAAAGCTAAAGCTCTTGGAATAAAACCACTTGCTAAAATTACTTCATATGGATCAGCAGGGCTAGACCCAGCAATAATGGGATATGGAGCATTCCATGCAACAAAAGCTGCTTTAGATAAAATAAACTTGAAAGCTGAAGAGTTAGATCTAATAGAAGCAAATGAAGCTTATGCATCACAAAGTATAGCAATAGCTAGAGATTTGAATCTAGATATGAGTAAAGTTAATGTTAATGGAGGAGCTATTGCACTTGGACATCCAATAGGAGCATCTGGAGCACGTATATTAGTTACTTTATTGCATGCAATGGAAAAAAGAGATGCAAAGAAAGGTCTTGCTACTTTATGTATCGGTGGAGGTCAAGGGACTGCACTAGTAGTTGAAAGAGAATAAATTTAAATTTTCAATAAAAACTATAAGTTTATTTTAGCCTAATTTATGACCTTGATATGTTTAAGTGTAGGTGTTAAGTCTAATATTTAGATTTAACATTTGCACTTATTTTTTTGGATAATATATAGGGATGATATTAAAATAAATATTGTCTTAACAATATTTATAAATTTATATCATAGCTTGATATGTGAAAATCAATTCAATATAATAGAGGCATGTCTAAAACTAGAAAAGATCTATATTAAATTAATCAATATAACTACAAAGGATGGAGATGCCTTTATGGATAGTAAAGAAATATTAATTGAAAATTCTCATAGGAGAAGTGAAAGCTATGGCGTTGAGAAGAAATCTAATTACTCAAAAAAGATCCTATTTGGTTCAAAGTTGGAAAAGATTCTAAATGATAATAAGGAATTGATTGAAGTATCCAAAGTATATATAGATATGGTTTTTTCAGCAGTTATGGATAATGAATTCATTATATTATTAACAGATAGAGATGGGTGTATTCTATATATAAAAGGTGCAGAAGAAAATAGTGGAAAACTAGAAGTGGATAATATTAATATTGGTGCCTATATGGATGAGCAGAACATAGGAACGAATGCGATGGGAACTGCTATAAAAGAAGATAGGTGCATTCAAATAACTGCCAATGAGCATTACATTCAAGGTTTTCAAAAATTAACTTGTTCAGCTGCACCTATTCATAATAGCAGTGGTGAGATTATAGGAACTTTGAATTTAACAGGAAGAAGTAATATGAAACATCCACATACATTGGGACTAGTAGTTTTTGGAGTAAAAGCAATTGAAAATGAATTAGATAAGAAAAAAATTAGTGATATTTTGATTCAGACCTATAATTATATGGAAAGTGTTATAGATAATGTGGACAAAGGGATTATGATTATAGACAAAGATGGCAAGATTATTAATATAAATAAGTTAGGTGCTGAAATATTTAATAGAGATAAATATTCTTTACTAGGCGAAGAGATGCATTATATTTTACCCGATTTAGGAAACATTATAGAAGAATCGGACAAAAGAAATAGACCTATAATTAAGGAAGTAAAATTAAAGCATACAAGTAGCTATAAAACCAAACTTTTTTTCAAGGGCATAAAACATAAGGATATTACTGTTGGACTGGTTGTAACTATGAGTAATGAAAAAGAAGAGATTGATATTAAAAATGTTAGTGGAGCATTTTTTACCTTTAATGATATAATTGGCGAAAGTGCTGCAATAGAGAATGTGATAACAAATTGTAAAATTATTTCAAATAGCCCTTCAACAGTATTGATTCAGGGAGAAAGTGGGACAGGAAAAGAAGTTTTAGCCCAGGCTATGCACAATTATAGCTTAAGAAGAAGTAATAAATTCATAGCCATTAACTGTGGCGCTATACCAGCCAATATAATTGAAAGTGAATTATTTGGATATGAGGATGGCACTTTTACTGGAGGAAAAAAAGGAGGAAATCCCGGAAAATTTGAGATAGCAAATGGTGGAACCTTGTTCTTAGATGAAATTGGAGAAATGCCATTAGATATGCAAGTTAAGCTACTCAGGGTACTTCAAAATAGTAGAGTAACAAGACTTGGTGGAAGTAGGGAAATTTCTATAGATATTAGAGTAATAGCGGCTACAAATAAGAACCTTAAAAATGAAGTGAAAAAAGGGAATTTTAGAGAGGATTTGTATTATAGGTTATGCGTTATTCCGATAAAGCTGCCTCCACTAAGAGAAAGAAAAGGCGATGTAGTTAAGCTTATAGAATATTTCTTTAGAATAAAATCTTTCAAATTGAATAAACCAATTCCAGATATTAGTGAAGAATTATATAGTAATCTATTAAGCTACAATTGGCCAGGAAACATAAGGCAGTTAGAAAACTATATAGAGAATATAGTGAATTTAGATGGAAAGTTATCTTTTGATTTATGGGATGAAAATGATTATAGAATCTCTGAAGAAATTAATGAACTAGAATCAATAAATGATTGGAATAGGGAAAGTAAAGTAAATTATCTAGAAATAATGCATAATGAAAATAATAAAAAAAGATTTAGTGAAATTTTTGACGCAAATGAAGAAGAATTTAATTTAGAGATAATAGAAAGTAAAGCTATCAAAGCTGCGATAAAATTATGCAATCATAACATGAGCAAAGTTGCAAAGACTTTAGGTATAAGTAGAAATACATTGTACTTAAAAATAAAAAAATATAATATTAAAATGTCCTAAAATAATACACTGTCCTAAAATAACACAGTAATTATATGATAATGTGTAATGTTTTAGGACATTTTTATTTCAAAACGTTGAATAGAAAAATGTCGTAAGCTGACGGCAAATGGATAGATTAAATTTGAATATAATTTATTTAATACTTTATATTTAAGAGAAAACTGTGGGAAGTATGGGATTAAGAATGAATGCAGATTATTTTTCATATGTTTTTTGATGTATAAGGAATAATTTTGAAGGATTTAGTAGAAAGATTGATAAAATTATAACAAGTTGGCATGAATATTGCTTAATATAATCATGTGGTTAGAAAGACATATTATAGAAAACCTAGAAATTATACATAACCTTGTTTTTAAATATGTCAAAATAAAAAATGACAGATAAATATTAGGAGGAATTAAATTTATGGCACGTTTTACTTTACCAAGAGATTTATACCATGGAGAAGGATCGCTTGAAGTTCTTAAGACTTTAAAAGGAAAGAAAGCTTTTGTAGTTGTTGGCGGTGGATCAATGAAGAAGTTTGGCTTTTTAAAGCAAGTAGAAGACTATCTAAAAGAAGCTGGAATGGAAGTTGAATTATTTGAAGGGGTAGAACCAGATCCATCAGTTGAAACCGTAATGAAGGGTGCAGAAGCTATGAGAAACTTTGAGCCTGATTGGATTGTTGCTATGGGTGGTGGATCACCAATAGACGCAGCAAAAGCTATGTGGATATTCTACGAATACCCAGACTTTACGTTTGAACAAGCAGTTGTTCCATTTGGATTACCAGAGCTTAGACAAAAAGCCAAATTTGTAGCTATTCCATCTACAAGTGGTACAGCTACAGAAGTAACAGCATTTTCTGTAATCACAAATTATACAGAAAAGATTAAATACCCATTAGCTGATTTTAATATAACTCCAGATATAGCTATAGTAGATCCAGCGCTAGCTCAAACAATGCCTGCTAAATTAACAGCTCATACTGGAATGGATGCATTAACTCATGCTATAGAAGCATATACTGCATCACTTAGATCAAATTTTTCAGATCCATTAGCTATTAAGGCAATAGAGATGGTTCAAGAAAACTTAGTTAAATCATATGAAGGAGATAAAACTGCTAGAGATTTAATGCATGAAGCTCAATGTTTAGCTGGAATGGCATTCTCAAATGCGTTACTTGGAATAGTTCACTCAATGGCTCATAAGGTAGGAGCGGTATTCCATATTCCTCATGGATGTGCTAATGCAATTTTCTTACCATATGTAATTCAATACAACAGGGTAAAATGTGAAAATAGATATGCTGATATAGCAAGAGCATTGAAATTGGAAGGAAATAGCGATGCAGAATTAACAGATGCATTAATAGCAGTAATAAATGAATTAAATGATAAATTAAGTATCCCTCATTCAATGAAAGAATATGGAGTTGAAGAAGCTGATTTCAAAGCTAATCTTTCATTCGTAGCTCATAATGCAGTTTTAGATGCGTGTACTGGTTCAAATCCAAGAGAAATAGACGATTCAACAATGGAAAAATTATTTGAATGCACATATTATGGAACAAAGGTTAACTTATAATAAGTTCTGTCAAATAGATTCATTATAATTAAAGATGAACTAAGAATTAGAATAACTATTTTTTTAGTATAAACCAAATTAAGAAGAATAGTTTTAAGTTAAATAGAGTGACAATTTTATTTATATAAAAGTTAATTGGATTAAGGTTAAAAAATTCCTATGGACTTAATTGAATTAATATATTAAGATATCGTTAGAAAGTTATTTGATAGCAACGGCTCTCGCCTTAGAGAGCTTTTGTTATTATGAAAACTATTAGGAATAACATAGAAAAATAGTAAATATAAGTAATGATGAATTACTGTTTAGCTATTTAAATTATAGGGGGTACAAAGATTGTATAAAATAGTTAGCAAAAGAGAACTTACGGATAATATATTCTTAATGGATATAGAAGCACCTAGAGTTGCTAAATCAGCAAAACCAGGTCAATTTATAATTATAAAAAATGATGAAAAAGGTGAAAGAATACCTTTAACAATAGCAGATTACGATAAAGAAAAAGGAACAGTCGCAATAGTTTTTCAAACTGTTGGACAAGGAACAAAACAACTGGCTTCTTTTGAAGAAGGAGAGTTTGTTTGTGATTTTGTTGGGCCGTTAGGACAACCTAGTGAATTTGTTCATGAAAATATTGAAGATTTAAAGAAGCAAAATATCATTTTTATTGCTGGTGGAGTTGGAGCAGCTCCAGTATATCCACAAGTAAAATGGATGCATGAAAATGGAATTAAATGCGATGTTATAGTTGGAAGTAGAAATAAAGAATTATTAATATTAGAAGAAGAGATGAAAAAAGTTGCGGGAAACCTATATGTTGCAACTGATGATGGTTCGTATGGATTTAACGGTAGGGTTACAGATTGCTTAAAGGAATTGGTTGAAGTTCAAGGCAATAAATATGATCATGCTGTTGTAATTGGACCAATGATTATGATGAAGTTTATGGCAATCCTTACAAAAGAACTTGGCATTAAGACAACTGTTAGTTTAAATCCTATTATGGTTGATGGTACTGGAATGTGCGGTGCTTGTAGAGTAACTGTAGGCGGGCAAGTTAAATTCGCATGTGTTGATGGACCAGAATTCGATGGGCATTTAGTTGACTTCGATGAATCAATGAGAAGACAAACAATGTACAAAACAGAAGAAGGCAGATCTGTATTAAAGAGTGAAGAAGGAGATACTCACAACCATGGTGGTTGTGGATGTAAGGAGGATAAGTAATAGATATGAACGATAGAATGAAAAGAACACCTGTCACTGAACAGGCTCCTGAAGTAAGGGCTAGAAACTTTGAAGAAGTTTGTTTAGGATATAATGAGGAACAAGCTATAAAAGAAGCTAATAGATGTTTAAATTGTAAAAATCCAAAATGTGTTGAAGGATGTCCAGTCTCAATTGACATTCCGGGATTTATCTCAAAAGCTAAAACAGGAGATTTTGAAGGGGCTGCTAAAGAAATAGCAAAATATAGTGCACTTCCAGCAGTTTGTGGTAGAGTATGTCCACAAGAAAGCCAATGTGAAGGAAACTGTGTGCTTGGAATAAAAGGTGAAGCTGTAGCAATCGGTAAGTTAGAAATGTTTACTGCTGACTGGTCAAGAAAAAATAATGTAGACTTATCACAAAGAGAACCCTCAAAAGGAAAGAAAGTTGCTGTTATTGGAAGTGGTCCTGCTGGACTTACTTGTGCTGGTGATTTGGCTAAAAAAGGCTACGATGTAACTATATTTGAAGCTTTACATGAAGCCGGCGGAGTTTTAGTATATGGTATTCCAGAATTTAGATTACCTAAAGATGATGTTGTAAAGGCCGAAATAGAAAACATAAAGAAATTAGGAGTAAAAATTGAAACCAACGTTATTATCGGAAGAACAATAACTATAGACCAATTAATGGAAGAAGAAAAATTTGAGGCTGTCTTTATTGGGTCGGGTGCAGGTCTTCCTAAGTTTATGGGGATTCCAGGAGAAAATGCAAATGGAGTATTCTCTGCTAATGAATTTTTAACAAGAGTAAACTTAATGAAAGCATTTAAAGAAGAATATGACACTCCAGTTAGAGCAGGTAAAAAAGTTGCTATAGTTGGTGGTGGAAATGTTGCTATGGATGCTGCTAGAACTGCCTTAAGATTAGGAGCGGAATCACACATTGTTTACAGAAGAAGTGACGCAGAACTCCCAGCAAGAGCAGAAGAAATACATCATGCAAAAGAAGAAGGAGTAATATTTGATGTTTTAACAAATCCAACAGAAATCTTAGTAGACGAAAATGGATGGGTTAAAGGAATGAAATGCGTTGTAATGGAACTTGGAGAGCCAGATGCTTCAGGAAGAAGAAAACCTGTAGTTAAAGAAAACTCAGAATTTATTATGGACGTTGATACAGTAATAATGTCACTTGGAACATCGCCAAACCCATTGATTTCATCAACAACTGAAGGATTATATGTAAATAAATGGAAGTGCATAGTGGCAAATGAAGATGGATTAACTACTAAAGAAGGTGTGTACGCTGGTGGAGATGCAGTTACAGGAGCTGCAACTGTAATTTTAGCTATGGGAGCAGGTAAGAAAGCGGCAACAGCTATAGATGAATATTTAAGTTAATTAGTTTTTATAATGAGGTACACAAAATAATAAATCAAATAGTAGAAATTAAATATTAAGTATAAATAAACTAACACTATGATAAAAAGGTCCAAGGTATAAGAATACATTGGACCTTTTTGTATGAGAAATAACTTAATGGTAGGATATGGAGAATAAATGGTAATGAATTGTATAATTTACATTGTTAGGTTGATTTTTTTGTGTTTGAATGTTAATATTACATATATATTGTTAAAATGTAAAATTGAATTGGAAATTTAGTTATAGTAGATGATAAGAAAATATAGAAATGAGAAAAAATTTGTTTAATATTTCTATAATATAAGGTAACTTGACAATGAATCAATTTGAAATCGATTTAATATTAGTTTTAGTTGGAGTAATTGTCTTTATATAATTTGTAAAAGGGGAAGTGTTTTTTTATTTAGAAATTAAAACACATAGGAACAATAAAGATTATTGGTATACAAGGGGGATTAAAAATGTTAAATGATTTAAAAGTAACGAAAAAGATTTTCTTATTTTCAACTACAATGATTCTACTACTTTTTATTCTTGGAGGTACAGGCTATTATTTTAATTTAAAAGCGAGTAAAAGTATTAATGAAATGTATCAAGAATCATTATTGCCAGTTGAGTGGTTAAATGATAATAGAGCGCAAGCTAGAACCATTGAAGGCGACATATATTATATTATTTTAGATACTAAAAATCCTAACGAGCAAAATTCAAAATTAGTGGATATCCAATCTAAAGCAAAATCTTTTGATGAAAAGTGGCAAATGTATAAAGAAATAAAACATGATGAATATGAACAGGAGACGATTAACACTCTTGAAAAAAACCTTAAAGAGTATAGAGAAAAAAGAGATGAAATCATAAAACTAGCTATGAATGGAAATCAGGATGCAGCATTAGAGAAATATAAATCAATTGATAGTATAGCTCAACAATTTCAAAAGAATTTGAAAGATTTAGCGTTTTACAGAGCTAGTTTAGCTGAAAACTTGAATAAACAAAATATTAATGATTTCAATTTTTCGACAAAGATTATTATTATAATTAGCTTAATTGCAGTATTTATTGGGACTATGCTTTCATTGGTTATTTCAAAGACGATATCAAACCCTTTAAAAGCAGCAGTACAATATATAAAAGTTTTATCAAAAAGGGATTTTACAGGGGTAATTTCACAAGAGCTTCTAAAGCGTAAAGATGAAATGGGAGAGCTTGCTAATTCAATTCATATGATGCAAAATGATATGAGTGCATTAATAAAAGAAATAATGGGCAGATCTCAGGATATGAATGCATCAAGCCAGGAACTTTCTGCTACGGTTGAAGAGCTTACTATTAAAGCTGAAAATATAGAAGCAGCAATAAATAGAATTACAAATGATGCACAGGAAACCAGTGCGTCAGCGGAAGAAATAAGTGCGGCTATAGAGGAAGTTAATTCAAGTATTACTATATTATCGAGCAGGGCTATTGAAGGAAGTAATAATGCTAATGAATCCAAAGGAAGAGCTACAGAAGTTCAAAATAGGGGGAAATCATCTGTTCAAGAAACAAGACGAACATACGACGAGAAAAAAGAAAAAGGATTAAGAGCTATTGAAGATGGTAAAATAGTAGAAAATATTAAGGTGATGGCGGATACCATTGCAGAGATATCAGAGCAAACTAATTTGCTTGCATTAAATGCGGCTATTGAAGCTGCGAGAGCAGGAGAACAAGGAAAAGGATTTGCAGTTGTCGCTGAGGAGGTTAGAGCATTAGCGGAGCAATCATCTGAAGCTGTAACCAATATTAAAAATACAATTATAAAAGTGCAACAAGCTTTTAAAAACCTTTCTGATAATAGTAAAGATGTATTAAACTTTATAAGGGATAATGTTGATCCTCAATTTGAATCAATGAAAGACATGGGGAACAAATATTATAATGATGCAGAGTTTGTTACAAATATGTCAAAAGAAATAGCATCTATGTCTAAAGAGTTAACAGTGACCATTAATCAAATAAATGAAGCAATACAAAATACAGCTGGAACGGCGCAGCAATCATCGGAAAATGCTGAAACAATAAAAGAAAGTATAAGCCAAACAACGAAAGCTATTGAACAAGTGGCAGTAACTGCTCAGCACCAAGCAGAGCTTGCGGAAAATCTTAATGAGATGGTTCATAGATTTAAGATTTAGATGAAGAAGTATTTTTTTGAAGCAGCAATATACTAAAGATTGCTGCTTCATTTTTATATGCAGTAAAGGTGTTAGGGAAAGATGGTATAGGATATCTTTTGCATATTATATTGTGAATTAGTTTAGTTACGGTATAAATACACTTTTGTATTTATAAAAATCTGTTGATAAAATTGCTAAATAGTTAATTAAATAATGATGTTTTTGGAAATATGTAAAAGAATTTTTACTTTTTTTGATTTTTTGCTATAATAGGATTAAGAGTTTTTCTCTTAATTATTATGGTTACTTCATTTATATTATTTACATCATATCATTTGGGGAGAATGTTGACATATAAAAAAATAGAATTTTAAAATTATAAAGGATATATTTTTTAGGCATGAGAAATTAAACTACAGCAATTAAGATACGAAATTACGAATCTTTAATTATTTTTTAAAATAATTAAAATCAAACTATTGATTTTATAAATGTTATAGTAAAAAAGATCTGAAATTGTAAGTAGAATGAGTAAAAAATTTATCTTGAAAGGGGCTTAAAATGAAAAAAATTATCCAACTTGAAGAAAAGATGTTAAAAGAACTTACCAATAGAGCACGTACAAGCAATATAATAGACTCTGAACTATTTTCAAAATATCAGGTTAAAAGAGGACTTAGGGATATAGATGGAAGAGGCGTTCTTGTAGGACTCACAGAAATTGGGGATGTTAGATCTTATATTGTTGAAGAAAATGAGATGGTTCCAATACCAGGAAAATTGCTTTACAGAGGCATAGATATTTCAGATATTGTCACGGGTTTTATGAAAACTAATAGTTATGGTTTTGAAGAGACGTGCTATTTACTTTTATTTGGAAATCTACCAAATAAAGAGGAACTTAAGGACTTTGAAGAGTTATTGGCGGAATATAGAAGTTTACCAGATGATTTTGTTCGTGATATGATATTAAAAATGCCGAGCAGGGATATTATGAATTCTATTGCAAGAAGTGTGTTGGCTTTTTATAGTCTAGATGATTCAGCTGACGATACTACAATAGAAAATGTGCTAAAGCAGTGTTTAAAACTTATAGCATGTTTTCCATTGATTGCAGTTTACGGTTATCAGGCGCATTCACATTATCATGGAAATAAAAGTTTATTTATACACAGTCCTCAAAAGAATCTAAGCACAGCTGAAAATATTTTATATATGCTCAGACCAGATAGTAAATATACAAAGCTTGAAGCAACTTTATTAGATCTTGCTCTTGTTCTCCATGCAGAACATGGAGGTGGAAATAATTCTTCTTTCGTTACACATGTTGTTACGTCTTCAGGTTCTGACACTTATTCGGTTATAGCTGCGGCGCTTGGATCTTTAAAAGGACCTAGACATGGTGGAGCAAATATTAAAGTGACACAGATGTTCGAAGATATAAAACAAAATGTAGAGAATTGGGAGGATGATAAGGAAATTGAGGAGTATTTAGTTAAGTTGCTAAATAAGAAAGCGTTTGATCGATCAGGACTCATTTATGGCATAGGTCATGCTGTTTACTCAATTTCTGATCCAAGAGCTGTAATTTTTAAGGAACATGTTGCAAGATTGGCAAAGGAAAAAGGGTTTGAAGATGAGTATAATCTATATGAGAAGGTTGAAAAACTAGCGCCTGAAGCAGTGGGAAAAGTGAGAAAGATGTATAAGGGCGTAAGTGCGAATGTAGATTTTTATTCAGGTTTTGTATATAGAATGTTAGATATTCCTCCTGAATTATTTACTCCTATCTTTGCCATTTCAAGAATAGCAGGTTGGAGCGCTCACAGAATTGAAGAAATAGTCAATTCAGGAAAAATAATTAGACCTGCATATAAGAGTGTTGTTAAAAGAAAAAAATATATTGATATAGATGAAAGATAAAAAAGCTATATAATAATAAATGTATATAGATAAGAAACGTGTGTACTAGATTAAATTTAGTACACACGTTTTTAGTTATCATAATTCATGCACAAATTAATATGAGAACAAGTTTTCATTTATTATATTCACTTATTTAAACTTTCTATTTGTAGCCTATTAACATGAAACATTTCTATATTTTTTGTTACTCTTGAATAAGACTATTAAGAATCATACCTGTAACAACAAGGGTGATACCTACAATACTAATAAGAGTTGGAACTTTGTCATGAAATATAAACAAACCTCCAAGAAGTGTAAAGATAACTTCACCTGATTGTGTTGATTCAACAACTGATAGCTTGTGAGTATCATTACTTACCATATCAGTAGCCTTGAAAAATAGTATAGTTGCAATAATACCTGAGAAAATAGCAACTATGAAAGATTGGAATACTTGTCCGCTACTTGGCAGTCCAACATCTAAAATACCACAAATAGATATTATTAACCAAAAAGGCATACTGCATAGTGTCATACCAAAAACTCTTTGAAAAGTAGTAAACTTGTTATCACAAATCTCGATCATTTTACGGTTGCCTAGGGGATAAGAAAATGCGGCTAAAACAACAGGGATAACTCCAAGAAGTGTTTGAGAAGTTGATATGCCTTTTGATATTTCTAGCTGCATTAAAAAAATACCCAAAAGAATTATTGAGGACATTAAGAGTGATTTTGTTGGCATTTTGTTTCTTACTTTATAAAAGCCATCCTCTGTTTCAACATTCCTATAAAATAATGGAGACATAAGTGCACCAGCAATTATTGTTATTTGCCAAGTTCCAGCAACTAACCATGATGGTCCGTATACTGATGCAAAACTTAATGGTGCATAAAAGAAGCCAAAACCTACTGTACTCCAAATCAACCATTGAATAGGTTTTTCTATAATATCATTTAGAACTGCCAGTAATTTATTGTTTATAACCATGATAAAAAATAGTATAGGTAACATAAAAATATATCTTAGAGATGAACTCCAAAGCCAGCTGCCTCCAGAAATATTCATTTGCTGATTAAGTATAAAAGTAAATGCAAAAAAAAATGATGCTGATATTCCTAATATAATTGCTTTTGCCATTTTCAACCCCCGTATGTTATAGTAAGATAAAATTATAAGTTAATATGAGAAGTAGTATATTATATATTATAAACCTGTATGTTATAATATACAATATATTTAGTATTTATGTTATAACATACATACTGGTAGGAGTGAGGCAATGAAAAGTTTGAATATTATAATTGGTAATAAATTAAAGGAAATAAGGAACACAAGAGAACTAAGTTTGGATGAGGCATCTAAATTAACAGGCGTAAGTAAAGCAATGCTTGGGCAAATTGAAAGGGGAATATCAAACCCAACAGTCTCAACACTATGGAAAATTGCAACTGGGTTAAAAGTATCCTTTTCATTTTTTATTGATGAGGATCAAGATGATTTAAAAGTAGTAGATCAGAAAGTTATAAAACCAGTAATTGAAGACAATTGTATGATGAAGCTATTTCCAATATTCCCTTTTGATGCAAGTAAGGGGTTTGAAATATTTACAATTGAATTAGAACCAGGGTGCAATCATATATCTCCTCCACATAATGATGGGGTAGAAGAATATGTTATAGTTACAGCAGGGCAGATTGAATTGGAAATAAATAATAGAAAGTTTATATTACAAAAAGGAAATTCTATTAAATTTGCCGCTAATAAACCACATTCTTACAAGAATTTCAGTGAAAGAATAGCTATATTTCAAAATGTTATACTTTACTGCAAATAGTAATGAAAATGCTTAGTGTCCTGCACCAAGCATTTTATTTTACTAGTCCCTCCATATATGCCATAAAGCATTATTCGTGCCTCTAGCAAATACATCAGTTCTATTAGGTCCCCAAGAAACGGCAGCTGGATCGGAGGTGAGTATACCTCCTATGTCTTGCCAATCGCTCCAGCGAGTTCCATTCCAAATTATTGTTTGAAGCTGATTATTTTCTCCTCTTGCAAATACCTCAAGTCTATTAGAAGTTCTAGAGGAAACAGCAGGAGCAGAAGTTATATTGCCACCTAGGTTCTCCCAATCACTCCAATTTGAGCCATCCCACCACTTATGGTACAGCTGATTTCCTTGACCTCGAGCGAACACATCAATTCTGCTATTGCCCCAAGAAACAGCAGCAGGAGATGAAGTAAGAACACCACCGAGACTCTCCCAATCACTCCAACTGGAATCATTCCAGTATTTATGATAAAGCACATTATTGGTACCACGTACAAAAGTATCAATTCTATTATTACCCCATGAAGAGGCAGCGGGAGATGAAGTGAAAATACCACCGAGGTCTTCCCAATCACTCCAGTTAGTGCCATTCCAATATTTGTGATACATGGAGTTACTTGTGCCTCTTACAAAGACATCAATTCTATTAAGTCCCCAAGAAATAGCTGCAGGGGCAGATGCTAAAACTCCGCCTAAGCTTTCCCAGTCACTCCAGCTAGATCCATTCCAGTATTTATGGTACAAAGCATTGTCGCTGCCAGCTACGAAAGTATCAAGTCTATTTGTTGACCAAGATGAAACGCCTGGTCCAGAGTTTAGTACACCACCAAGATCTTCCCATTGACTCCAATTAGTGCCGGGAATTGGTGTAGGGCTAGGTGCTGAGTCGCTGTATCTTAAGGTGAATGCAATTACATTTCTAAAAATACGGTTAATTATGCCATTAGGAATGCCAGAAGAGCGTAGTTCAACAAAAATTTTGTTATATCTTCTTCTAAAATCGTTAAAAATGGAGTTTGTTCTTTGATTAATATTTCCTGTATAATTTGAAGAATTGTCTAATGTAAAAGAAATAACTGTTCTAAAATAATTATCGATTATCCCTTGAAATCCTGTATAGAGCTGAGGTTGCTGAGTTTGAAGAGCTCGTATAATTTTATTCACATCCTGTTCAGAAGCTCGAGTATCGCGTAAGTAATATCTATCATAAAATGAATCAAGTTCATCAAGTACTTTTCGATCATTATCGTTATTATACCCTCTAAATTTAGCATTTAATGATGGAAAATCAGCGTCTTCCATAAAACTAGGACAGTAAAAAAAATCATCAATACACATTTGATATCACCTTATAATATTTTTTATGGTTTAAGAACCTATCAAATTCATATTATGAATAATGTTTAGGAGTGTTACTGAAAGAAGAAAACAACAGTTTCACTATTAGAGATATTCTTTTATTAAGTATAATGTAATATACTTAAACTAGGAAAAGTATATTGGAGTGAGATGAATGAATAATAACGAATCTAAAGCTATTAGTAAGTTAATAAAAAAAGATTTTAATAAGCTTGGGCTTACTATTTTAATGAAAGAGTTGTTGGCTAATTTAGCTGTAATAATTTTTGCTATGTTTATTACATTAGTCGAGATTATAAAAGATCCTAATATAACTAACTATCAATTAGAAAAGGTTCTAGATAATGGAACTTATAATGGAATAATGAGTATAGTTGCAGTCTTGGTTTCATTTATTCCATTTCTCATATATAGAGGAAAGAAATTTTTTTATTATGATTTAAAGTTAGAAAATAGAAAATTTACTTTTAGAACTTTAGTGTTTGGTTTTATTGTAATAATAGCTATAAATAGTTCATTGGTATTGTTTTCTAATATCTTAGAAATAGGCTTAAATGCAATTGGATTAAGTGCTAATTCAGCATTGGAAGATCTGGATGCATTAAATGAACTCACAGTACCAATGATTATTTATTCGTGTATATTGGGACCTATAATCGAAGAATTTATATATAGAGGTGCAGTTCTTAGGAGTCTGCAGAAACATGGAAAGCGTTTTGCTATAATAGTTTCAGCATTATTATTTGGATTGATGCATGGCAATTTCTTTCAGATATTTATGGGAGTTGGGATAGGTATAATATTAGGATATTTAGCGACTGAGTATTCAATAAAATTAACTATAATTTTACATATTATTAATAACATTAGTGTACAAGTATTATCACAATCTACTTCATATGTAACTAATAATACAAATATAATTATTAATATGTCTCTTATATCTGTCAGCTTAATAATACTAATAATAGCTATTCTTAGAAATAAGAATAATATTACTGGGTGGCTTCAAGCTAATACTACAGAAAAGGGAATTTGGCTTAAGTTTTTCACTTCTATTTTAGTAATTGTAGTAATCATTTTTGATTTGTTTAGTGTTATAAGTAGTATAAAACCAATTTCATAAAGGTTCGTGAAAGAAAAATGATTAATAATGTAATTCAATTTAGATTAAAATAATAATATTTGAATAATAAAGGTAACTGAAAATATGATTTTATGCAGAAAAGTAATTCAAAATGTATAAATAAATTTTTCAGTAACCTTTATTTTTTATTGGTATAATTACTTGGTTTATAAAGGAAGTATTAGTAACTTAGTAAAAGACATTTATATAAAACTGGAATATGATTTCACAAAATCCAATGTCATGAATAAAAAATTATTTAAAACATTTACTGATGCAATAAAATTGTAATTATACTGTAACAAGAATGTGACAATTAAATAATACAATACCACTATATAATAATTAACTGAGGCTCACGGTATGAGGAGGTAAAAATGAAAAAATATAAATTCACTAAAGAATATTTAGGGATATCTTTAATTTTAATATTATCTGGAATATTAAATTTTGCAAATATAGGAATAGAGGGGAATGGAAATGGGTATTATGCCGCAGGAGTAAAAAGTATGACATTGAGTATCAAAAACTTCTTTTTCGTATCTTTTGATCCGGGGAGCTTTGTAACAATTGATAAACCGCCACTTGGATTTTGGATTCAAGCAATATTTGCTAAGATATTTGGATTTAGCGGGTGGAGTATACTGTTACCACAAGCTTTAGCAGGAGTAATATCAGTTTATCTTATATATTATCTTGTTAAAAGGGCTTATGGGACCGAAGCAGGATTAATATCAGCAGTCTGTCTTGCTATAACTCCAGTTTTTGTAGCAGCAAGCAGGAATAATACTATTGATAATCTGCTTGTAGTTACGTTACTTTTTGCGTGCATTATGCTTACTTTTGCTGCAGAAAAAGGAAGGGTAAAGTATTTATTTATGAGTTTAATACTTGTGGGAATTGGATTCAATATAAAAATGTTAGAGGCATATATGATTGGGCCGGCATTTTATATTACATATCTTCTTTCATCAACAATATCTTTTAAAAGGAGAATTGGTAATCTTGTTATTGGTACAGTTATTCTTTTTGCAGTATCTTTATCGTGGGCGTTAATTGTTGACTTAGTTCCATCACAAAACAGACCTTTTATTGGTAGCAGCACAAACAATAGTGTTTTAGAACTTATAATTGGTCATAATGGCTTAGAAAGACTTGGATTAAGTGGCAAATCTGTTAGAGATAATGATGGAAATAACAGAGGAATGGATGAATCACCTCAAAATAATGATAAAGGAATGCATGGAGTGACACCAACTATTAAGAATCAGAAAAATGGAAATATGCAGTCACCTAATGGTACTGGACAAAGCGGTATTCAGGGTTCTTTTGGAGGTCAAGCTCAAGCTGGCATAACAAGATTATTCTCTAAAAATAGTTTGTCTGATCAAATAGTTTGGTTTTTACCAATAGCGTTAATAGGTTTTGTGGCAGGTGCATTAAAGGAAAAATTGCGATTTAAATTAGATAATAAGAGGAAAATATCGTTAGTTCTTTGGTTTATATGGTTAGCACCTGAATTTATATATTTTAGTTACACAACAGGTCTATTTCATCCTTATTATTTAACTATGATGGCACCTCCAATAGCAGCTTTAACTGGAATTGGAGTGGTAGCTATGTGGGAATTATTTAAAGAAGGCAAATGTAAATCATGGTTGCTGCCAGCTTCTTTATTAGCAGAGGGGGTAACCCATTTAGCAATGTTCTCCAACTTTGAGGCTAATATATCAGGTATAGCTAGAAATATTATTATAGCTGGTTTAATACTGTGTTTTTCTGCTTCAGGAATGTTGATTATATTGAACATTATTACGATTATTAGAAGAAAAAAATATACAGACTTAAATAGCAATAAAAATGTGCGCATTAAGAAGATAGTATTAGGGTGTGGGATTCTAGGAATTTTAACTACACCATTTCTTGGTGCTAGTGCAGCTATAACTCATAGTGTAAATAGTACTATCCCTTGTGCTGGATTAGAACTTCTTTCAAACAATAAAATAGGAGGTTTTAATGCCGGAAGAAATAATTCTAGCTCAAATTCAAAGTTAATAAATTTTTTAATTAACAATAGGGTAGATGAGAAATATATACTTGTTGTTGCTTCATCACAAAGTGCTGATAATATTATCATTCAAACTGGCGAACCAGTGATGGCTCTTGGAGGTTTTTCAGGTTCAGATAATATAATATCATTAGATCAATTTAAGGAATTGGTTAAAAATGATGAAGTAAGATATGTACTTACTGGAGGTATGGGTCGTGGTGGCAGTAGTGAAATTATGAACTGGGTCACTAAAAACGGTACATTGGTGCCTCAAAGTCAATACAAAGATGTAGTACAAAACAGTGAGTCTAAAAATAGTGATGAAAATAAAAATTTAATAGGACAAAACATGGCAAGGTTTAGTAGTAATAATTCAGAGCAACTTTATGATCTAAAAGGCGTAGCCGATACGTTAAAATAAAAATTAACATAACTATTATAAATGGATGAATTATTTTATCCATTTATTTAATTGTAACAATTTAATACAGTTCATTAGAAAAGGAGAGAAAGGAATGGGGAAAACTAGCGGTAAAAAATATATACTAAGAATAAGCTTAATATTGGTACTAATAGTATCAGTATTTATAAGTATTTTTTCTGTGCAGAATTATAATAGTAATAGTTTAATGAAGCAAAACAACCAAGTTGATCTAAACAGAGATAGTCAAGTAAATCGAAATCAGGGAAATCAGTCAAATATAAATAATAACAAGCAAATAGGAAACAATAGAAATATGCAAAGGGGAGGTGGAGGCAGTAAATATCTTCAGCAACTTACTGTATACTCTGTAGTATTTTTAATTTTAAGTTGTGGGATTTATTATTTTTTACGTAAAAAAGAGATAAAAGTAGATTTTCATGATGAAAGGCATATTTTAATTACATTGTTAGCAGTAGGATTCCTTTTGAGAATAGGAGCTTCAACTTTAATGAATGGACATAATGATATTAATTTATTTAAGAATTGGGCACAAGTAGCGGCTAATGGATTTTCACAGTTCTATTCTAATGCAAGGCAGGCAGATTATCCGCCTTTATATATATATGTTTTAGCATTAATCGGGAAGTTGGCTAGTTTACCAACTTTAAATGCATATTATATATTGCTGCTAAAAATACCTTCTATAGCAGCGGATGTTATTTCAGGCTATTTTATATATAAATTAGGGAAAAAATATTTAAGCTCTTTAATCAGTATTTTATTGGCATTTTTTTATATATTCGATCCAGCTGTATTTATTGATTCAACATTTTGGGGACAAGTTGATTCTTTCTTCACATTATTAATTATATTTGCAGTATATTTCTTATGTGAGAAGAGATATGTGTTTTCATCTTTAATATTTGTAATTTCAGTATTAATGAAACCTCAGGGAATTATATTCTTTCCAATACTTTTCTTTGAATTAGTAAGGCAGAGAAAAGTAAAGAATTTTATCTACTGTGCAGTTTCTTCCGTAGTTACTGCAATAATTATTATAATTCCATTTGCTTTTAATCAGCAAAGTCCATTTTGGATTGTTAATTTATATTCTAGAACTATATCAGAGTATCCATATGCTTCTGTTAATGCATTTAATTTCTTTAGTTTAATAGGCGCCAATTATAAAAATGACAATAGAACTTTATTTTTGTTTAATTATCATACAATAGGAATGGGTTTTATTATAATAACAACTTTAATAAGTTGGTTTATCTATATTAAAGGAAATAATAGGAAGTATATTTCTGCAATAGGGCTGCTTCAAATAGCGGGAGTGTTCACTTTTTCGGTTGGAATGCATGAACGATATCTATTTCCTGCAGTGGCATTAGCTATTGTAGCTTATATTTATTTAAGAGATGCAAGGTTCTTCATTTTGGCCGTAGGGTTTAGTATTACTAGTTTTATCAATATAGCTATCGTACTTTTTGGTGCAACTGAATCTACTTTTAATATTTTTCTTAGAGGAAGCGCAGTTTTAAACATACTATTAGTAATATATTTAGTAAAAATTCTTCTAGATAATACTTTAAAAAGAGTTTCTAATAATTTAAAATTAATAAAAACAAAGCAATAAAGAAATTTCCTAATACTAATTTTCTTACTTTGTGACTATATTGTAACGAAGAAGGATTATAATGAGCTGTAAGGCAGTTATTTCGGAGGTATGACCATGAAAGAAAAAAAAATACTAGTTGTTGATGATGAACAATTAATTAGAAAACTCGTAACAGATTTTCTTAAAAGACAAGGATATAGAACTATTGAAGCAGAAGACGGTAGACAGGCGTTAGACATCTTCTCGTTAGAGGAAAATATTGATTTAATAATTCTCGATGTTATGCTGCCTGAATATGATGGTTTTACAGTATGTAGGGAAATAAGAAAAAAATCTAAAGTTCCAATTATTATGTTAACTGCAAGAGGAGAAGAATTTGACGAAGTGTTTGGGTTAGATATTGGTGCTGATGAATATATTTCGAAACCGTTTAGTCCCAATGTATTAATTGCAAGAGTGAATGCCGTATTAAGAAGAGCCACATCAACAGTTATAGATTCTAGGCTTAAAGAATTTCAGGGATTAAAGATAGATAAAAATGCTCATCAAGTTACTATTGAAGGGAATATTGTTGACTTAAGCCCTAAAGAATATGAACTACTAACTTATCTTTCTGAGAATTATGGAAAAGCTCTAAGTAGAGAACAGATACTTGATAAAGTATGGGGATATGATTACTATGGTGATTTAAGAACAGTGGATACACATATAAATAGGTTAAGGATAAAATTAGATACAAAAAGTGATTATGTACATACTGTACGTGGATACGGTTATAGATTTGAGGTAGATAAATGAATAAATCAATAAGATCAAGGCTTTTTATGTCAATTACATTTCTACTTATATTCTTTATTCTACTTTTATGGATGTTAAATAGTTTATATCTTGATCAATACTACATCAATAATAAGAAAAGCATGCTCATAGAAAGTGCAAAAAAATTAACTGATATGTACACAGGAAATGCGGATGATACTCAGGATGAGTTAGATAGGATGGCTAACATAATTGGGGGAAACATAGATATTCGTGATAAAGAAGGGAAGCTGGTTTATAAATCTTCAAGAAGGCTGCCAAATGAAAAAAACATTATTGATAACAATCATTCAAAGGGTAATATGATGCCGCTGCTAGATCAAGATGATGAAAAAAATAAATATGATCGTTATACTGAAGGCGAATATATATTTGAATCAAGAAGAGATATGCAGCTAAAAGTTGATTTCTTAACACTTGTTACAAAATTAAATAATAGTGATATATTAACTATAAGGGTTCCACTGGTTTCAATAAGAGAAAGTGTAAGTATTGCGAATAAATTCATATTAATAATTGGAGCGTTAATAATTTCATTAGGTAGTTTATGGGCGTTTTGGTTTTCAAAAAAATTTACCAAACCAATATTAGAGTTAAATAGTATAGCTCAAAATATGGCTAAATTTGATTTTAGTGAAAAATGCAAAATTAATGGAAAAGATGAAATTGGTCAGCTTGGACAAAGTGTTAATTATTTATCTGGTGAGTTAAATAGAGCAATCACAGAATTGAATATCAAAAATAGGCAGCTTGAAGAAGATATTGAGAAAGAAAGAAAAATAGATGAAATGAGAAAAGAATTTATATCTAGTGTTTCTCACGAGTTAAGAACACCTTTGTCTGTAATACAAGGGTATGCTGAGGGACTAGCATGTAATGTTAATGAAAGCGAGGAAGATAAAAATTTCTATTGTAATGTTATAATTAAAGAAACAGAAAAAATGAATAAATTAGTTAAAGACCTGCTTAATTTATCTCAAATTGAATCAGGATATTTTCATATAGAAAAGACAGAATTTGACTTAGTATCATTAATAGAATATGTTTTAAATAAATATAGGTCTATTTTTGAAGAAAATTATATACAAGTAATAACAGAACTTGGTGAAAGCTGTGTTGTTTTAGGAGATGTGACCAGAATTGAGCAAATACTCACAAACTATATTAATAATGCTATTAATCACATAGATAATACTAAAATAATTAAAATAGATAAAACAGTTATTGCTGATAAAGTAAGAATAAATGTTTTTAATACTGGCAGGCATATTCCAAATGAGTCACTTGATAAGATATGGGGAAGCTTTTATAAGGTAGATAAAGCTAGAACTAGAGCTTATGGTGGATATGGACTTGGTCTTTCAATAGTAAAAGCCTTAGCAGAGCTTCATAATAATGCTTATGGAGTAGAAAATGTTGAAGGCGGAGTTAAGTTTTGGATAGAAATGAATAAAGTTCATATTTAAAATTATATGATAATAATATAAAAAAGGGTTTTATTAGATTTAAAAGCCATGTATAGAAAGGAAGAATATATCCTTATATGCATGGCTTTATATGTTAATTTACAATAATGAATAAAAAGATTTTATGAAAATCTAACAAAATATATGCAATGAAAATTACAATTAAATGCAGAATTATACAATATAATTTCTTAAAATATATAAATTAATAAAAAGAAACATTTTTAAATGAGAATAAAAGTTGTGAAATGTAATAGGAAAAATAAGGAAAAAGAATTGGAATTATGATAAAATTATTATAACTTTATGAGAAAAGTAAATACATTTCATTAACTTATTAATAGATAAAAGTATTGAAGGAGGAAAAAATGATAAAGAGATTTAAAAATGTTTCGTATAAATCATCTATAGTAACAGTATTATTATTTACGATAACTACGCCTTTTATATTGACAAATTATATTGAAGTAAGTGCTATACAACGTGAGACGACTACTATAGAAAGCGGTGGGAAATATACAGAAAGTCAACATAATTTTATTATTGACGCGCCAGTAAAAAGCTATGATGATATTGGGAAATTAGAACAAGTTTCGAATTTTAAATTTAAGATTCCTGATTTTATACTAGAAGGAAATAAAGTGTCAGGGTTTCAACTAAGAAAACTCTCAGAAAAGTGTAGCGCAGTAGAAATATTCTTTGAGAATTTAAATGGAAGTTTTTCTTTTCAAATTTTTCAAGGAGATCCTTTTGAATCATTAAAGAATGTTGAGAATGATAAGACTAAAGCTTTTGAGAATGTTAAAGTTCATGGTGAAAAGGAACCTCTTAAGATAGGAGGAATTACTGGATTAAATGTCACTTTATCAACAACATTTCCTGATAGAAAAATAGGTAATGGTACTTTTATAGAAAGTCAAAAGATTACAAAATATTTTATTTGGCAGAATGAAGACTTATGGTACAGCATAGAATATAAATCTGAGTCTAAAAGCAGCGATAGTAATAGTATGTCGGTAAATCTTTCTCAAAGTGATATATTGCAAATAGCACAATCGATTAAATATCCTGAAGATTTAAGAAATGTGAAGTATTCAATAGTTAAGGATAGTTATACAGAATCTCCTGTAATGAACATATATGATAAAGAAGATTTAGAGAAGGCAAAAAATATTTTAGAGTTTAATCCTAAGTTTCCTGTAGAAATTGATAAAGAATTAACTATGACAAGTTCAATTGTGAGAATATCGGATGATTATAATAAAGAGAACAATAAAAATAAATTTGAAATTAATAGTTTTTATAATAATAAAAGTGGCTCAATAGTTTTTACTCAAGGAAAAGGTTTAAAGGATTATAAAAGTATAGAAAAGAATGATTATTTAAATGAAGATGAGTACGGAAGTCTTCTGATTAAACCTGAGAAACTAGTGCTAAATGGTATACAAATATTCAAATATGCCTCAACAGGTATTGTTCCAGAGGTTAGCTGCCTTTGGAAGGAAAATGATATTTACTATTCTCTGACATTCTATGTGAATATAGAAAAATCAGATGAAATACTTAGAAAATTCATTGATACAAAACCACTATAAAAATATAATTTTAATTTGTCTGCAGTAATAGTCCAGAATTCTAAAATGTAAGACAAATTAAAATATTAGAATTTTAAGTAAGCAATTTATTTATGAAAGCAGAACAAAATAGCTAGATACTCTTTAACTTAAGCACCTAGCTATTTAATGTTTTGTTATTATCTAAAATCTAAGTATATTTTTAGTACTTATTTATGAACAAAATAATAATTGAAAAGATATGTTAATTCTATAGTCAATAGAGAGTAATAGTTGCCTCAATGCTGACCGGGCTATTAGTAGGCCAATATACTTCCTAATTTATGATATAAAACGCATTTATTAATCAAATTATTATTTTATTTATTTCTAATTAATATGCATAATACTTAGTTTGTCCCAAATTTCTTCGATAATTGTGCCATCAATTTTAAAGTAGACATTAGGTGAATCATAGTATACATAACCACTTTTTAGTACTGTGAAAGTTAAATTTTCACACCCGTCTTTTAAATTAAAGGTTATTTTTTTACAGTTGTCATTATTTCCATAGTCACCTAGTAAAGGTTCTATATTTTCAGGTAAATAAGGGATAGATTTATCTAAATTATCAACAAATGAGTTTAACAAGCTAAAATCATTAATAGAATAAGAAATTCCATTACCATTATTCCAATCATCAAATGTTTGAAATTTAGCCGATAATATATTATTCTGAAGTTTTAACTTTCCGAAAAAGTCCGCACCAGTTTTTATGGATATACCATTAAGACTATCATAAAATTCAGGATAGCTTGTTCCATTTGGGAGGGTTAAATTTGTCATTATTCTAAAATCTTCATCATACCCGTTTACAGAATACACGTCAGTAACGCCGATATTAGAGGCAAACTCTGTTGAATATTCGCTATTTGAGCTTAATTCATTAATATTAGAATTTGTAGTTCCAAGCTTTCTACCTAGAAAGCTTTTGACATTTTTTAAATTTATTTCAATAGGAGATCGTGTATATATTTTTTCTTTATACACTATTAATGGAATCATTTTAGCAGCTACTCTAGTATCCTCAGTAGGCAATTCAAGCCTTGGAATATATACTTCATTATCTGATAAAGTGTTTGTTATAGAATTTATTGGTTCATTAGAAGAAATGCTTCTAATGGGTACTTTTTCAGTATGTGAAGATATTATATCTTTAGAATCCTCTGTAGGAGCTTTTTTCTCTTCATGATTAGGAGTATTATTAACTGAAGAAATATCATTCTTTGTTGATAAACTTTTTTCAGGAGAATTTGGCTCAGATTTATCAGCATAAACTAATAAATCATTACCTTTATTATTATTATCACTATTGTTAGTTTCTTCTTTTTCATTTGTGCTATTATCAACCAAGAAACTATCGGAATTAGTATTTTCTTTATTTGACTTCTCTATTGGATTATAAGCAATGCCATCTAGATTAGTATCATCTGTTCCAAATGTATTCATTATTAACTTTAAACTCACAACTCCAAGTAATATAAATAATATGGAAGCTGCAACTATACTTGGTTTATAATAAATTCTTTTGGAGGGACTAGTTTTTAATGTTAATTGTGTATTGAGTAACTCTTTTTCAAGCTTGTCTTTAAATTCATCACTTGCTTTTAGTTTTGAAAAAGAATCTTTAATTTTATTCATATTCAAAATCCTCCTTAAGTATAGATTTGAGTAACTTTCTTCCTCTACTAAGCTGTGAACCTACAGTGGATTCTTTTATGTTTAAAACATTTGATATTTCCGAGATACTATAATCCTCATAGTAGTATAGTAAAACAATACTCCTATATTTTATTGGAAGGCTGAGTACAGCTTGTATTATTTCATCATCTTTTTGATTAGTATCAATAAAATCTCCTTCTAATGGGGCTGTATTTTTAAAATAAGCGGATTTTAACTTATCTTTACTTAAATTTATTGCAATTCTGAGCAGCCAAGCCTTTTCATGTTCTGTGTTTTCGAATTCAGGTCTTTTTTCAAGTAATTTAATAAATACATCTTGAGTTATATCTTCAGCGTCACTTAAGTTTTTCATATAAGAGTATGAAATTCGAATTAGCATATCAGAATATTTTTCTATTAGATAATGAATATAATTTTTGGTACCATAAACTTTATTCATTTAATTGAACCTCCTTTCAATACTAATACGATTAATTTGTCCAAAATTTTGCATGAGTTAAGAAATTTTTTATATAAAGGTAAATTTTATTATTAATGTAGTAAGGTATAGAAAATCAAACTATCATTACTTGCTTGATTATAAATTGATAAATTTAAAAAATATTAATAATAGAATATCACAAAAAGTGCAAATAGGAATTTTTTCTATATAATAATTTTAATTTAAAATAAACATTTGCATAATTTATTTGAAATATTTGACAAAATATTAGATATAAGGCGAAAAAAATATTTGTAAAACATGGAAAATTAGGAGATTTCTAAAGAAAAAAGTGATAAACTTTTATAGAAAGGGGCACTAAAATGTATAATTTTCCAATTAATCAAAAAAAAGTCATAGAATTTATATATATAACATCAATGTGCATATTTTTATATTTATGTAGTCAACAAAGTTATGTTACTTTTCATACAACTGTAGAAATAATTCCGGTTGTTCTTGGGTTAACATTAATGTTAATTGCATTAGGCACAACTAAAATTTGTGATAATGATTATTTTCATATTTTGGCGATTGTGTTTGGGTTTATAGGGGTTATTGATTTGTTTCATATATTGACATATAAGGGGATTAATGCATTTGATGATGATTCTAATGTTTCAGTTCAATTGAGTATTTTAGGAGCATACTATGAATGTATTATGTTATCTTTATCATCTATATACATTGATAAAAAACTTAATTTCAATAAAGTATTTATAATAAACTTTGTAGTTATAATCCTTGGTTTATCTAGTATTATAATATTTCATTTTTTTCCGGATTGTTATATTGAAGGTACAGGATTAACTTTTTTTCATGAAATAAGTGAGTATATATTTTCTTTATGTTTGATTTCTATTTTATTCAGAATAATAAAAAGTAAAATAGAGGTTGTAAGGGAGAATAAATTTGATTTGATAATGGCATCCATTTTTCAAATAACATCATTCTTACTATTTACTTCATATAATGATATATATGGAGGAATTAGTCTAGCAGGTCATTTGTTTAAGATTTTAGCATATTATTATGGTTTTAAAGTAATATTTAAATGTATAGTTGTTAATCCATATTCTATTTTATTTAAAGAATTAAATCATAAAGTTAGTGAGCTAGAGTGTGTAAATAGAAATCTAATTAAAGCAAATCAAAAGGCTCATAGTATTGAACAACTTCATGAAAAATTTATAAACTTTATTCCTGATGGAATTTTGGTTGTAAGAGATAAGAAAATTGAATCGGCTAATAAGAGATTTTTGAATATGCTTGAAATCGATGATGATAAGAAATTATTAAATATGAATTTTATTGATATAATTGATAGTTCATATCTTGAAATATTTAAAGCAAGAATTAACAATATGGACAGACATATACTAGAGAAACCCCAACAATATGAATTCATATGGGAAAATAAGAGAAAATGGTTTGAAGTAACTTCATTAATTGTTAATGATGAAAGTGGAGAGTATACTATATCGACTATCAGAGATATTGAAGATAGAAAAAAAGCGGAAGAGGCAGAACAATTGCTGAAATTAAAGACAAAAGAAGAAGCTATGAAAGATGAATTTTTTGCAAATATGTCACATGAACTAAGAACACCAATAAATGTTATTTATTCTGCACTTCAAGTTGAGAATAACTATTTGAAAAATGAGAATATTAATCAGCCAATTATTAAATACAATAAAATTATTAGGCAAAATTGCTTAAGGCTCATAAGATTAATTAATAATATAATAGATACGACAAGGATAGAGACGAGCTTTTTTAAACCAAACTATAATATAGAAAATATTGTTTCAATTGTAGAAGATATAACAATGTCCATAGTTGAATATGTGGAAAGCAAGAAAATAAACTTAATATTTGATACAGAAATAGAAGAAGCATATGTTAAATGTGATTCGGATTTAATTGAGCGAATAATGTTAAATATTTTATCAAATGCAGTAAAGTATGGTAAAGAAGGCGGAAATATAGAAGTTTACATATATCAAAGTAGCGAAGATAATATATCGATTTTGATAAAAGATGATGGCATAGGTATAGCAAATGAAATGAAAAATAAAATATTTGATAGATTTTTAAAGATAGATACAAGTCTATCAAGAAAAACAGAGGGTAGTGGTATCGGATTATCTCTTGTAAAGCAACTTGTAGAAATGCATAAGGGTACCATCACTTTTGAAAGTAAATTAAATTGTGGTACAGAGTTTAAAGTAACTTTTCCAACGGTAGAATATACATTAGAAGCTTGTGCTACAATCGAAAAACCGATTAACTATCAAAAAAATATAATCGAATCTGCTGAAATAGAATTTTCAGATATATACTATTAATTTAATAAAGATTTGAAATATAAGTTCTAAAAGAGAAGAATTAATAACAATGATTAAAGCAGTAGTTTAGGCGTAACCCAATTACTGCTATTTCTTATGGAGAAATAATCTACATATAGTTTAATGATAAATTATTTAAATATTTAATAAAATTAATATTTTAAGTAAATTAGAGGCTTAAATTTGGGAGATTAATCAGCATTAGTTAAAAAAATAAAGAGTTCGATAATATTTTCCGCAAACATACTTGGATTGATTAAAAGTTATGATAAATATTGATAAGCATTATACTTTTTTTCTATAAAGTTATTTTTTTATAGAACGATAATGTACTTTGTATACTGTAAAATGTTGAAAAAAGTATTATTTTACAGAATTGTAACCGTTATATAATTTAATGCATTTAGGAAAAGGGGAAATAATAATGAAACAACAAAAATTTAAGCTGAATACTATTCGGACTAAGCTAGTTGTGAGCTTATTAGGAATATGTATTATTCCATTGATTATTCTTGGCTATGGAGCAAATAGACAAGCAAAATTAATTCTTAATGAAAAATTAAAAACAACAAGTCAACAGACACTTCTAGAAGTAAATGATGGAATTGACAATTATTTTAATGGATTTAGCAGCTCAGTTACTATGTTATCAACTAATTATAATTTTGTTAATGCGGATAAGGATGAACCATACTCATTTACCGCAGGAATGTTAAAGAATGTAAAGGAAAGCAATAAAGATATCTCTAGTGTTTTTTTTGCAACTACTGATGGGAAATTTGAAATATTCCCCAATGACAAGATGGAAGAAGGTTTTGATCCTAAGGAAACAGAGTGGTATAAGAAAGCTTTAGAACAAAAAGATAAGGTAATAATAACTTTGCCATTTAAAAGTGCTCAAACAGGGAAAAGTGTTGTAGCAATTGCTAAGGTAGTAGAGAGAGAAGGCAAAACTATAGGGGTCTGCGCAATGAATGTTTCATTAGATATCCTTGTAGAAAAGATAGCTACAAAGAAAATAGGAAATAGTGGATATATATTTGCTTCAGATTTTGAAGGTAAAAATATGATAGTACATCCAAAGAAAGAATTAATTGGTACAAACGAAGCATCTAAGCAATCCTTCTGGGAGAGTGTTGAAAATTCTGAAAAAGGTTTTTTGGCGTATGAGTATAATAATGCGAAAAAATTTGGTGTTTTTGAGACTAATAATGTGACTGGATGGAAGTTAGTAGCAACATTAGATGAAAAAGAAATAACAAATGATACAAATTCTATATTAACGACTACAGTGATTACAGTTTTAGTTATATTATTAATTTCTATTGTGTTATCTTTATTTTTAAGTAAAGGTATAGCAGAAAATATTAAAAAATTAATAGCCGTATTTGAAAAAGCTTCAAGTGGAGATTTAACGATAACAATTAATCCATCTACAAAAGATGAATTTATGGATTTAGCTAATTCATTTAATAGTATGATAAAAAATATATCAGAACTTATGGATAGTGTTACAAAATCATCTAAGACAGTATTGGAAACTTCATCAAACTTAGCGAGCATGTCAGAAGAAGTGACGGCTTCAATTGGTGAAGTATCAAGAGCTATAGAAGATGTTTCACATGGTGCAACAAATCAATCACAAAATGCTCAAAGTGGAGTTTCAGAGATGAATGATTTATCAATCAGATTAGATAAAATAAGTGATAACTCTAATGAAATGGATAAGCTTTCTACAGCAACAAAGGAATTGGGATCTAAAGGTCTAGAAATGATAGACACGCTAATAGAAAAATCACAGAAAACTAAGTCTGCAACTAGTGAAGTTGATAACATAGTGCAAGATATGAATGAAAGTACTAAAATAATTAACAATATATCTGAAACTATATCTCAAATTACAGAGCAAACTAACCTTTTAGCATTAAATGCAAGTATTGAGTCTGCCCGTGCAGGTGAAGCTGGTAAAGGATTCGCTGTTGTAGCTGATGAAATTAGAAAACTTGCTGAACAATCTAAGAGTTCAACAGAAGAAATTAAGGGGATTATAGTAAATATTCAAGCAAAATCAGATGCTGCAGTTGAGGCTATCAAAGTTACAAATGATGTGGTAATTGAGCAAGATTTAGCAGTAAATAAGACGCAAGAAATATTTAGTGAAATACTTAAATCAATTGGAGTCATGATTAATAAGGTTGAAGAAGTAAAGTTATCGGTTGCTGATATAAATGAAAGAAAACAGAGAGTGGTAATAGAGATAGATAATATTTCGTCAATATCACAAGAAACTGCTTCTGCATCAGAAGAAGTAACTGCATCAACAGAGGAAATTAGTGCAGCCATGGACAGATTTACTAAATATGCAGATGATCTTCAATTATTGGCAGAAAAATTAAATTCAGAGATAGACAGGTTTAAGATAGAAAATTAAATTTTATACTGAAAATAAAACTTCTATAATCAAATAGGTTTGTGAATTTGATTATAGAAGTTTTTATTCATAATACTTTAGTTGTGTTACAATTATGATAATTATGAAAAAATATGAAGTATAATAGGAATAAATTAGGCAATTAATGATGAATTTAAATGTATCTGGTGTTATAATAGATATGTATTATAAATCTATGGTGAAGGGTGGTTTAATTATGATATCATTTTATCGTTGTGAATTATGTGGGAACATTGTAGGTCTTATTAAAAGTGGAGGCGGAAAATTAGTTTGTTGTGGCAAAGAGATGACTAAGCTCGAAGCTAATACTACAGATGCTGCACAAGAAAAGCATGTTCCTGTAGCAGTTAGGGAAAATGGACAAATCCATGTGACAGTAGGTTCGGTTGAACATCCAATGGCAAATGAACATTATATAGAATGGATTGCAGTGGTTTCTGATAAAGGAACGGAAAGAGTTTCGTTATCCCCAGGTGATAAACCAAAGGCGTTCTTTGTTGATAAAGGAAAAGCAATTGTGTATGCATACTGTAATTTACATGGTTTATGGAAAACAGAAATATAAGTTAAATTAGTTTTCTTGAACGTTTATGGTTAAACATAAATTTCTTAAAAAATTAGACAGTAATATATTAAAAATAAGAATAGATTAAGAGTATTTAATGGCAGGTTAAAAAAGTTATTGTTTCAAGTTTTTCTAGGGACAATCAGGTTTTGATAACCTGCCATTAGTATTTACCTTAATATTTTTATATATTAATTTAATAAAAATATTGGTAGAAGTAATTTGGAATGGTTTAATAGTATATTTCATTCTTATTTTTTAGTAATAGAAATGAAGAAAAAAGTGCAAACTTATGTATAGGAATTATGAATCCAATAAAAATTATTAAGGAGATTGATTAATTATGAGTAGAGTATTATATATAAAAGCAAATGCAAAACCAGAAGGGCAATCAAGAACTTTTAAAATATCAGATAGTTTTATTGAAGAATATAAGAAAAATAACCCTGAAGATGAAATTACAACATTAGATTTATATAAAGAAAACATTAATTTTTTAAAAACAGAAGATTTAAGCGCGGTTTTTGGTCCTAAAGATGAAGAAAGTAGAAGTCATTCAATACTAAAGTATGCATATCAATTTGCAGAAACTGATAAGTATATAATTGCAGCACCGATGTGGAATTTAAGTATTCCATCAATTCTAAAGGCGTATATTGATTATGTGAGCGTAGTAGGAATATCATTTAAGTACACAGAACAAGGGCCGATAGGACTTTTAGAGAATAAAAAGGCTGTATACATAGCTACGAGAGGCGGCGCATATGCAGAAACTCCATACGAAATGGATGGCATTTACTTAAGAGCGATTCTTGGATTTTTTGGAATCAAGGATATTACAACAATAGCTACGGAAAAGCTAGACATTCAAGGTGAAGATACAGATAAAAAATTATATGAGGCGATTAATAGAGCAAAGGATATTGCAAAGAATTTTTAACTAAGATTAAAAACTATAAAAGGAAGAGAGTTTATAAAAAGCTAACTTCCTTTTAGGCTAAAAAGAGTGAGTATATTATATTTTAACTAATAAAATTAAAACAGTATCAATTTATACATACATTATTTCGTCCAAGCAGTTCTCGATTATTCACTATAAAATTAAGGTTATTTTTCCTTAGAATAACAACTCTTTGAGAAAAAACATAAGGGTAATTTTTAAACATTACAGGCGCCTAAGTTATTTGTTTTTTTGATATAATTCATTATATTTTTTATGTATAATAGATGTATAATTAATTAGAGAATGGGAGATACAAATGAATAATAAAAGTATGGAAATGATGAAAAAGCTAATAGAGGAAAGAAAACAAAAAAGTAACAATGCTAAAAATAACAGAAAAGCAGCAAAAGTTATAGGAAAAGCTTCGAAAGGAGTAAAAGTTGGAAATGGTGGAGGATTATTTGATAAATAGGTTATGGAAAACGAAGAAAGTTGTATCCTTAGCTTAAAATATTATAATCCAAGGAGGAAAAGATTAGTGCTGATAGTAATTTCACCAGCAAAAACTTTAGATTTTGAAAAAGTAAATGAAACATTGCCAATGACAGAGCCTCAATTTTTAATAGAAGCTAAAGAATTGGTTCACGAACTAAAAGGATTTGACTCTTTGTCATTGGAGAGAATAATGAAAATAAGTCCCAAATTATCTACATTAAACTACAAAAGATTTCAAACATGGTCAGATTCATTAGATTCAGCAAGGCAATGCATCATTGCATTTAAAGGTGATGTGTATAGGGGAATGGATGTTGGAAGTTATACTATTGAAGACTTTTTTTATGCAAATGATAATTTGAGGATTCTGTCAGGATTATATGGTGTTTTAAAGCCTTTTGACGGAATTAATTTATATAGATTAGAGATGGGTACTAAATTAAGTTTTGATGGTTATAAAAATTTATATAATTATTGGGGAAATAAATTATTAAAAAATATAGCTCAAGATGTGAGAAAAGGTGAAAGCAAGATGCTTGTAAATTTAGCTTCTTATGAATATTTTAAAGCTATAGAAAATATTAAAGAATTAGATGATATTAAGGTCATAACACCTATTTTTAAAGAATATAGAAATGGAGAATATAAAATAATATCGATAATGGCTAAAAGAGCAAGAGGTCTAATGACTTCTTTTATAATAAAAAATAAAATTAAAAGTATAGAATACTTAAGAAAGTTTAATGATGAAGGTTATGAATATAATGAGGAACTATCAAATGGTAATGAACTAGTTTTCACTAGAGAGGAAAATTATTCTTACAAATAAGAAAGGAGTCAATGTTATGGTTGATTTGCTTTTATTGGGATGCGGTGGTGGAATGCCTATGCCTAATAGATTTTTGTCAGCTACTTTATTAAGCTATAAAGGAAGAAAGATTCTTATTGACTGTGGAGAAGGGACACAAGTATCTATGAGAATTTCTAATACAGGTTTTAAAAATATAGATATCATATGTATTACACATATTCATGGAGATCATATCGTAGGACTTCCGGGGTTACTTGGAACTATTGGCAATAGTGGACGAAGTGAGCCTTTAACAATAATAGGACCAGAAGGAATAGCTGATACGGTTAATAAATTAAGAGTTATAGCTAATTGGCTACCTTACGAAATTAATATAATTGAAAACCCAAAAGAATCATTTGAAATTAAGGATAAAAATATAAATTGGAATACAGAGATATCAACTATAGAATTAGATCATTCTTCTCCCTGCATTGGATATAGTTTTTATTTTAAGAGAAGGCGTAAGTTTGAAGTAGAAAAAGCATTAAAAAACAATGTTCCTAAACATTTGTGGGGAAGGCTACAAAAAGGTGAAAAGGAGATATCTTTTGATGAAATAAATTATACAGATGATATGGTTATGGGTGTAGAGAGGGACGGAATAAAAATTACCATAGTTACAGATACGAGACCTATAGAAAGCATAAATACGTTCATTGAAAAGAGTGACATATTTATATGTGAAGGCACTTATGGAGATGATGAAGATTTACCTAAAGCTATTAAGAATAAGCATATGACGTTTAGGGAAGCTGCAACATTAGCACATAAAGGAAAAGTTAAAAATTTATTGATAACTCACTTTGGTACCGCTATGAGCGAACCAGAAATATATTTAAATAGTGCAGCAGAGATTTTTAAGAATACTTTAATTGGCTATGATAGATATAAAACAACGTTGAATTTTGAAGAGGATTAAACAATAGTGAATAGGAAAAGTAAATATATATTAGCTGGGGTGTAATAGATGATAAGTAGATTGAATAAAAATGAAGTTGATGAGATCATGAGGATATGGTTAGATGCAAGTATGGCAGCTCATGATTTTATAGATAAGCAATATTGGATTGATAAATATGAAGTAGTTAAAAACGAGTATATACCAAACTCTGAGACTTTTGTTTATAAAGATAAAAATGAAATAAAAGGATTTATAAGTATTATTAATGAAAATTTTATTGGTGCATTATTTGTAGATAATAAGAATCAATGTGAAGGAATTGGTAGTAGGTTAATTGATTTTGTTATAAATAAATATAATGAATTGTCTTTAACTGTGTATAAAGATAATCTAAATGCTGTGGATTTTTATAAGAAACATAATTTCAAAATAATAAGCGAAGACTTAGATGAGGATACAAACAAAGTTGAATTTATGATGATGAGACAACGCAGTTAATGCTGAAAATTAATATAAAGATATTTTATTGTATTTAAATTTTCTTTACTAAAATAGATATAAAATCTTTCCTAAGCAAAATAGGAGGGATTTTTTTGTTACCCAAAAATTGAATAAAATAAAGTATAGTTATTTCAAAATTGTAAACTCCAAGCGAACTTTTTTCTTGGAGTAATCTTAATTCTAGAATTTATTATTGGTAAGTTATGTGATTAGTAATAGAAAACGGCATATAAAAACTCTAATTATGGGAAAAATAACACTACAGTAACAATAGAAATCATAACTATAAAATATAGAAAAAACTACAAAAAATAATTTGACAAATATATAGTTAGCAAAATTATAAAATAAATAGTATAATATTGTAGAAAAATATGTTGATATACTTAAAAAATAGTATTTTAAACAAAAGATATATTGAATGAGCTTTAATAATTATGTTTAAAAAATTAAATTATTAAAGATGTCAAAAAGGAGACAGGAAAATGTTTTTAAAAAAAATAGTGTATGGCTTTTATATGATATGGCTTAGAATTCAAGGATTTAAATTTGAATACCTTAAGAAAAATAAAGGTGAAGCAGCATCATTAGAATACCTTAGAAAAGTTGCGTATAATTGGAGCAAATTTACTATGAATATAATTGGTATAGATTTAGAAGTGAAGGGACTAGAGAATATTCCAGATGAAACATGCGTATTTATCGGGAATCATTCTAGTATACTTGATATCCCTATATTACTGTATGTTACAGAGAGAAATTTGGGCTTTATAGCAAAAAAAGAGATGTTAAAAACTCCAATAATAGGATACTGGTTAAGAAATAGCAAATGTGTACCTATTGATAGAGAAAATACAAGAACAGCTATGGCATCGATTAATGAAGCTATAAGAAATATACAAGAAGGCAATTCTATGGTCATTTTCCCAGAGGGAACCAGAAATAAAGAAGGTAAAGTAGGAGAATTCAAAAGGGGCAGCTTAAAACTTGCAACAAAATCAAAAGCACCAATTATACCTGTAAGTATTGATAGAGCATCAAGGGCATTTGAAGATACAAGAAAATTTCAATCTATAAAAATAAAAGTTATATTCGGAAAACCAATAGAAACAAGAAATTTGACTAAGGAAGAAGAAGGAACTTTAGCAAGCGACATTAGAAATATAATAATAGATAATTTAAAATAAGAAACTTACAATAATATTTATAAGGAGTTAACGAGGAAATTAAGCTTATTAAATTAATAAATCCTATAACCCTAATTTAAAAAATATTATGAAAATATTAATAGATTAAGATATAGCCCCTCTGCAAAATGAACAGAGGGGCTATATCATTGTATTAAAAAATATATAATCAAGCAATATTTGAAGTATTGCGTACAAATTCTATATTACATAATTTCTTGCTTATTCTTATGGTATAATAAGTTATATTATTAATGGTTTGGGTTCTAATATTCATGTAATACTCGCCTTTTTAAAGTGATGATTTTACCAAATATTTTACCCAACTTACCATTCAAATTAAACAATAAGGATGATTATATGAAAAAGACAATAGGAGTATTAGCACATGTTGATGCAGGAAAAACCACCTTTTCAGAACAAGTGCTTTACCACACTAATAGTATAAGAAACAGAGGTAGAGTGGATCATAAAGATTCATTTTTAGATAGTCATAATATTGAAAAACAGCGTGGAATAACTGTATTTTCAGATCAAGGCGTATTTGAATATAATAATTCTAGATATTATTTAGTTGATACTCCTGGACATATTGATTTTAGTACTGAAATGGAAAGAGTAATTGCTATAATGGATTATGCAATAATAATTATTAGCAGTGTTGAAGGAGTTCAAGGACATACTAAAACAGTTTGGAATTTGCTAAGAAAATATAATGTTCCAACAATATTTTTTATTAATAAATTAGATAGAGTTGGAGCGGATAAAGATAGAGTCATAAAAGAAATTAAGAAGGATTTAACTCATGATGTATTTTACTTTGATAGTAATTTAAATGATAATAATGAGAAAAGTTTGATAAATACTGATAAATTTAATTTTGGAGAAGAATTAGTAGAATTTGTAAGTGAATATGATGATTTACTTTTAGAAAAATACCTAGAAGGAAATTACGATTATGAGCTTTGGTATACTACATTAAAAAACTTAATCAAGGAATGTAAAGTATATCCTTGTTTTGTAGGATCGGCTCTTCAAGATAAAGGTATAAAAGAATTCTTAATGGATTTAGATAAGTTAACTGTTACAAATTATAAGGAGAATGAAAAGTTTTCGGGACGTGTATATAAAATCCGCTATGATGATAGTGGAAATAGAATTACTTTCATTAAGGCGTTAACAGGAACTCTAAAAGTTAAAGATGAAGTCACTTATGGTGGCGAGATTCAAGAAGAATTAAGTTCAGATGGTGAGACAAAATTTAATTATATAAATGAAATCAATGAAAAAATAAATAGTATTAGGATATATAATGGAAGTAAATTTAAGACAGTGGATAGTGTAAATGCTGGTGATTTGTTTGCTGTTTCAGGTATATCAAAAGCAATAGCAGGTGATGGTATTGGAGAGCTAAAAGAAAGAATTAATTATAAAATGGTACCGACATTAATGTCAAAGGTCATTTTTGATAAGTCTTGTAATGTTCGAGAAGTGTTAGGGTATTTCAGAATTTTAGAGGCTGAAGATCCAGCTTTAAATATAATTTGGAATGAAGTTCTTCAGGAAATACATGTGCATGTAATGGGCAAAATTCAGTTAGAAGTATTAAAAGAAGTAGTGGATGAAAGATTTGATTTGAAAATAGAGTTCGGTCCATGTCAAATTCTTTACAAAGAGACAATTTCAGAAGAAACTATAGGTCGTGGGCATTTTGAGCCATTAAGGCATTATTCAGAGGTGCATTTAAAACTAGAGCCGTTGCCTAGAGGTGCTGGAATAGTATTTGAAAATAAATGCCATAGCGATGATTTAACCTTCGGAAATCAAAATCTAGTTAGGACTCATATCTTTGAAAGAGATCATCATGGATTGTTAACAGGCTCTCCAATAACAGATTTGAAAATAACACTTCTTACTGGAAGAGCTCATAATAAGCATACTTGTGGAGGGGATTTTAGAGAAGCAACCTTTAGGGCGTTAAGGCAAGGATTAGAAAAAGTAGAAAATATACTATTAGAGCCATACTATAAATTCACTATCGAAGTATCTAGTGAATTTATAGGAAGAGTACTATCAGATATTCAAAAGTTATATGGAACTTTTGATCCTGCGGAAATTCATGAGGATAAAGTGATTATAAATGGAAGAGGGCCAGTTGCGACATTTATGGATTACAGTATGGAAGTAATTGCATTTACAAAAGGTAAGGGAAGTATTAGTTTGATTTTTGATGGATATGATAGATGTCACAACAGTAAAGAGGTAATTGAGGGTACGGGATATAATAAAAATGCTGATATAGAATATACTTCAACTTCAATATTTTGTTCTCATGGGCAAGGTTATTTAGTTCCATGGGATAGAGCAGATGATGAAATGCACTGTGAAATTGAATTGTAGAGTGGATATTAAACTTATAATTTAAAGATTTAATCAATATTTAGGAGAACAAATGAAATTAAAATTCAAATATGGAAATAAAGAAATAGAATTTAGTCTAGTTAGGAAGAAAAGAAAAACTATTTGCATCAAGCTTGAAGACAGTGGAGAAGTTATTGTAAGTGCACCATTAAGAACTAGTAAAGAATATATTTTATTAGTAGTAAAAAATAAGGCATTGTGGATTTTGGAAAAGCAAAAGGAAATACAACAAAGGACATCGAGAAAAGTTAAAAGAGATTTTGCTACGGGAAGTACTTTTATGTATTTAGGAGAAGAGTATCCATGTAAAATAATATCTAATGAAAAGAATAAAAAAATAACTATAGATTTAGTAGTAGAACAAAGTTATGAAGAGTTAATTTTAAATAATGAATATACAAATATAAATAACATTGAGATGTTAGGTAATAAACTTGAAAAAACTATTTATAGTAATAAAATATTTATAATAAATACCAATACAATGGATAACGAGAAAATAAAAATGGCGCTAGAAAAATGGTATAGAGCAGAAACATTAAAAATCGTACAAAAAAGAATAGATTTTTATGCAGTTAATTTTAAAGATAGGGTTACAGAAATAAGAGTAAAAGAGCAGAAAAGAAGATGGGCAAGCTGCACAGGGAAAAATGCAATTTTATTCAATTGGAGATGCAGTATGGCAAGAGCTGATGTATTAGATTATATAGTTATACATGAGATGTGTCATATGGACCATAGAAATCACTCTAAGTACTTTTGGAATAGAGTATCAGAAATAATGCCGGATTATAAAGAAAAACATGAATGGCTCAGAAAAAATGGAATAAATTTATATATTTAGAGGTAGCAATAGCTACCTCATTTTCTTGAATTAATAAAGCAAAGCTATAACATTAAGTCGTTAATAATCTAAGTTGTGATTTCTTTTGACTTAGTTGCTATTTCTTCAGAATTATAATCAATATATAAATTATATGCTAAGCCTGCAATAACAAGCAATCCACCGACTATTTTAGTTAAAGGAATTGTTTGATCAATTAGACAGTCTATAACTATTCCAGCAAAAAGTTGTCCGATGAAAATAATTAAAGTAGCATAGAAAGACGACATTTTGGGAGTTATAACACTAGATAAAATAACAATTATTACTCCTAATAATCCTCCTAAATAAGCATAAAAAGGTATTGTATTAAATTGGTTAGTTGACAATTTATCTCTTAAAAAAACTATTAAAATTAAAGAAGCTGATAAACCAGTTAAATAATTAAAGAAACTTGATTGCATTAATCCTATCTTTTCAGAAAGCTTAGTATTAAGAATCCTCGAAGTTACAACTATAGAACCTGATAGAATTGAAATTAATATATAGAACATATATTATAAAACCTCCTTTTTAAATAAATGTCATTATATAAATACCTATAGTAATAATTAATAATCCTATAAACTTTTTCTTGTTAAATATTACTTTTGGCATTCCTAAAAAGCCATAGGAATCGAAAGCTAATGAAGTTAAAAGCTGTCCTAAAAGTCCTAATGCTACAGGGAGTGAAACTCCAAGAGCTGTGTAGCTTAAGTTATTAATCATAACAGTAAAAACACTTATGGCTCCGGCACTATATAGGTATAGTGGAATATTATTTTTAAAAGATATTTTGAGTTTTTTGTAAAATAATATTCCAATCATAACTATAAAACCAGTAATATGAATTATAATTAAAGAATAATAATTTCCGAGATTATCTGATAATGTTCCATTAAAAGCTATCATTATAGCAATAAGAACTCCTATAAAAAATGATAAAAAATTATACATATGTGTCTCCTTATAAATAATTAATAATTGCAATTTAAGTATGCATAGTTACTAATAGGCAATTTAACCTAAATAATATTTCTGAACAAAACTTAAGAGTTGCTCTTTATATTTTAAGTTATTATAATTAAATACTAATAGGACAAATGTCATATTTACAGTTCTATTTATATAAATTGTTTAGGAGAAGAAATATTGATTAAAGTAGAAGATTATAAAAAGCTTGAAAACTATATAAAAAAGTATGAATTAAACAACATATTTTCTGATGACGTAAGAGATTATATGTCACTATATATGTTTAATAAAAATGATTATATATGCAGAGAAAACGAACATTTAGAGAATATGTTTTTCTTAGTTAAAGGAAAAGCAAAAGTTTCAAAGCATTTGGAAAATGGAAGATCGCTACTAATTTCTTTTTATAGTCCTCTTACTATTATAGGAGATGTTGAGTTTGTAAGAAATAATAAAACTGATTGTAGTGTTCAAACCATAAAAGATACTTATTGTATAGGTATCAAATTTGAGGTAGTGAGGAAACATCTAACTAAGGATTGTAAATTTTTATTAAAAATATGTGATTATTTAGGTGAAAAACTTAGAAATGGAAGTAATAATAGCTCAATAAATTTACTATATCCCCTTGAAAATAGACTTGCAAGTTATATAGTTGCATTCACAAATATCGAAAATGAAGATAATGAGGTTAAAAAATTCAAGTTTAAAGAAAATTATAGTGAGATTGCTGAATTGTTAGGAACAAGTTATAGGCATTTAAATAGAACATTAAATAAATTTTGTTTAGATGGAATTTTAGAGAAACATGGTAGAGAATATATAATAGAAGATTTACAAAGATTACTTTATTTAGCAGGAGAACTATATAAATAAAATAATCTTTCGTCTTCCTCAATATAAAAAAAGCTTTGGTTTAAACACTAAAGCTTTTTTGTGTAGTGACAAATTATCTATGAGTATAAACCGTTAAATTAATATCTATTTTATACATAAAAAGACTTATAAATATATAAAATATAATCATATAAGCAAAAATTTTTATAAAATATATTATTTTCTAACAATTTATTTTATAAGAAACATGTTATAAGGATAAGCAAGTAATTAATTCTTGGAGGTATCCTGAAATGAATTTAATAATGTACTTCTTATATCAATTTATATTTTGGTATCCACTTGTTATGAGTATGTGCTGGATAATTGGTGGCATACTATTTTACTTTAGAAGAGAAAAGAAAGAAGAAAAAGATCTAAAAGAGCATCCTCTAGTTTCAATTTTAATTCCATGTTATAACGAAGAAAAAACAATAGAGGAAACAATTGAAAAATTAGATAAATTAAATTATGAGCACTATGAATTAATAGCTATCAATGATGGCAGCAAAGATAGAACTGATGTGATTTTAGATAGTCTTGCAGATAAATATGAAAAGTTAAGAATAATTCAACTTAGGACAAATAGTGGAAAGGCCAATGCATTGTATTTAGGACTCATAGCATCTAAAGGTGAATATATTGTGGGGTTAGATGCGGATGCTTATTTAGATAAGGATGCATTAAATTACATGATTCCTCACTTCATTGCTCCAAATTATGGGGAAAGAGTAGGTGCCGTAACGGGAAATCCAAGAGTAAGAAATAGAAGTTCTCTTTTAGCTAAAATTCAGTTATGCGAATTTTCAAGCATAATAAGTTTAATAAAGCGGACACAAAGATTATTAGGTAAAGTAATGACGGTTTCAGGGGTTGTTGTTGCATTTAGGAAAAGGGCTCTGATTGATTGTGGATTATGGGATAGAGATTTAATTACAGAAGATATTGGAGTTACTTGGAAATTGCAAAAAAGGTTTTGGGATGTACGATATGAACCTAAGGCTCTTTGCTATATGTTAGTCCCTGAAACATTATCAGGATTATGGAAACAAAGGGTAAGATGGGCACAAGGCGGAATGGAAGTGATACTAAGACATTATGATATTCTCTTTAGCAAAAAATATAGAAGATTATTTCCAATATTTTTTGAACAAATTTTCAGTATATTATGGGCAATTATATGGACAATATTTTTTACAATAACTATAATACAATCGATTCAGGGACAAAAATCGTTTTTAGATTTTTTTTGGCAGGGTCAGTATTTAGCGTTACTATGCTTACTACAATTTTTAGTGGCAATGTTATTGGATAAAAGATACGATGAGAATTTAATGAAATATTATTTGTGGGCTATATGGTATCCGATATTTTATTGGTATATAAACGCATTTATAGTAATAAGAGCCTTGATAAAAATATTAACGAAGAAGAAGAATTTGAAATTTGCTACGTGGGATAGTCCGGACAGGGGGCTATAATAATGGCTCATGATGATTTAGATGAAAATATTATTGATGGAAAGCAAAAAAAGAAATTTAAAATTATTGAATGGTTTTTTTCTGTATTTGGATGGAGTTTGATGCTAGGATATTTAATTCAGATAATAGTGTCATTAGTTGTTTGGGGGTTTAGTTTAACTAACTTTTACGATAAGCTTTTTATGATTGGCAATTTAGAAAATACCATAAGAATAATATTAGCGACAATTTTAATATCACTAATATTATTTATAGTAATGTATGGATGGGGAAAATATAATTTTAAAAGATTTGCACATTTAAGAAGAAGAAAATTTCCAGAGGATATTAAACCAGAAGAGTTGGCTAAATATTTTAACTTATCAGTTGAGGAAATAGAAAAAATGCAAAATGATAAAAAAATCGAATTAGAAAAAACAATAATTTAAATAGTGCAACATTGTACAAAAAATATCTTCATTTTTAGCATGGAATGTATTTATAACTATAAATACATTCCATAATGGAGATAGGTATATATAAATTTATTTAAAACTAGATTTCATTTTTTCAGTTTTTATTTAATATAAAGAAAAATTGAATTTATATTTCAACAATTCGTCTGTTTATTTTAAAGCCAATAGTCTGTTCTATTTCATCCAAATCTCTCATGTTTTTAGGATCTACAAACATGCAAGTATATCCTTTTTCACCAGCCCTTCCTGTTCTGCCAATACGGTGAATATAGCTTTCAACATTTTCAGGAATATCATAATTATAGATATGAGTAATTCCGCTGATGTCTAAGCCTCTTGCAGCTACATCTGTAGCAATTAAATATTGTATATCTGCATTCCTAAAGGACTTCATTATTCGTTCTCTCTTGTTTTGAGGAATATCACTATGTAACTTCACGCAGTTGTATTTACGTGTATGTAAAATTACTTCAAGTTCATCGACTCTTCTCTTAGTCCTGCAAAATATAATAGCCATGAATGGGTTATCTTCATCTAGCACTTTACATAAAGCATCTCTCTTGTTTCTATCAGTTGTTTCAACAACATCCTGCTTAATAGCATTTAAAGTTACCTCCTCTTTTTTGATGGAAACTATGGCTGGATCGTTCATATATCTATATGCTAATTTTTTTACAGCTGAATCCATAGTAGCAGAGAAACATAGCATTTGTTTCTTTTTAGGCATTTGTTTTATAATTGCTTCAACTTCATTTTTAAATCCCATAAATAACATTTGATCTGCTTCATCTAAAATAAAAGTTTTAAGTTTACTTAAGTTTATAGATTTTCTTTCTAAATGATCCAATAGTCTTCCGGGGGTGGCGATAATTAAATGAATGTTGTTATTTAGTTTTTTTAATTGAGATCCTATATCTTTTCCACCATATGTAGCTAATATATTTATATCTTTTACTTCTTTTAATTTGTTAGCCTCATTAGTTATTTGAAGAGCTAATTCTCTTGTTGGTGTGAGTATAAGAGCTTGAACTTCATCAGATTTTGGATTTATTGTTTCAAAAAGTGGAATAAGAAAAGCAAGCGTTTTACCGGTTCCAGTTGCTGCTTCAGCAATAATATCTTTTCCTTGATTTATAATAGGAATACTTTGTTCCTGAATTGGAGTAGGGATACTAATTCCAGAATTATTTAATATATTTACTAAATCGTCACTAAGACCTAATTGTTTAAAATTCATTTTTTTCATACCTTTCATAAATAATGTATTATTTATTAATTTAATTATTTGAGTTTTTGTTAAGCACTATTCTATATAATAT
>NZ_MZGT01000021.1 GCF_002029255.1 Clostridium chromiireducens | reverse complement strand
TGCCTTCGGCGACGGAGGTCTTTTGTCATACACAAAATCAAATGATAAATTGTAAAATTAAACATTTTTACTTAATAGTGTAGATTGATTTTTACTTCTATTTTTTCATAGCTTACTTTACACTATCTTAAATCGCTTTTATATAGATTAACATTGTCATATTTTTACAACACAAATTCCATTATGATTTTTTATATTGTTAATTATAATAACTTTGTTTTCCTTTGCTCTCTTTAAGAATTTTGCCAATATATTGCCCAACTACACCAATAAATCCTAAGATTACTCCAAACATCATCATATTAACTCCAATCCTCATTGTAAAATTCATTAATTCATTTTTATTAAACATAATCTTTACAGTACTAATAAATACTAAAATCATTCCTATAAAAAAATTTGAAATTCTATTTTCATATCTATAAACTAATTTATCATTCATCCTTATCACCCCAAATCAAATGTACTTCTTACTTATTAACTATGGCCTAAAACTCTTTTAGATTGCTTTAACTTATTTATAATTTAATATATTAACCTGTACATTTCCTTAACAAGTAATTTTATTATTGTTCATTTTTCTTCGCAACAGAAAATACCATATTAAAGATAACTTCAACATGGTATTTATATACTAACGTTATATTGTGGAGAATATGTTAAAAATAAATAATTCCTATTCTTTTTTACTTATTCACACAACTACATGCATTTATATCATTCTCGTCTGAATAATTTTCTTTTTCTAACTGTTCTTTTTCTATTTTATTTATAGAAATATAATAAGCGCAAGCAAGTGGGATACATGCTCCAAACCACGCTAAAGGATTTGATAGAGATACTCCTAAGAATCCAAATGTCCTTGACAACATTATCGCAGCTAAAGTTCTCATTAATAATTCCATAATACCTGCAACGGTTGGAATAAAGCTTTGACCTAAGCCTTGAAGAGTGTTCCTGTATATAAAAAGCATTGAAAGCACAAAATAAAATATTCCATTGGAAGTTAAATATATTTGTGATAAGGATATAACTTCCTTTTGATCAAATCCAACGAAAATTGCTGTTAGATATTGTCCTGCGAATATATTAATAATTGCTACAATAACACTGAAAACTACTGATATAAGAACACACTTTCTTACTCCTTCTTTTATTCTGTCATATTTTTTTGCACCATAATTTTGAGCTGTATAGGTAGCCATTGTGATACCTATAGAAATCATTGGCTGAACTGCAATAGTATCAATTTTTTGAGCCGCTGTATAAGCAGCAACAGAAACAGCACCAAGACTATTAAGTGCAAATTGCACTACAAGAGTGCCAATTGCTATTATAGACAATTGAAATGCCATTGGCAGAGAGATTTTTAAATGTTCTATAAAAACACTCTTTGATATTTTCAAATCGCTTTTTGTTAATTTAAGTATTGGTAAATATCTTTTTATGTACCATATACATAATAAAGCTGAAACTCCTTGTGCTAAAACGGTTGCTAGCGCTGCTCCTCTTACCCCCATCTTAAAGATTAAAATAAAACCAAACTCTAAAATTATATTTAAAATACATGCTACTACTAAATATATAAGTGGTGTTCTACTATCTCCCAAAGCTCTTATAACATTTGAAAAGAAATTAAAAAACATTGAAGCTATTATTCCAAGAAATATTATAAACATAAAATTATATGCATCATCTATAATCTCTGCTGGTGTATTTAAGGCTTCTAATATATCCCTAGCAAAAATTGTACTTATTATAGTAAGAACTATAGTTACTATCATACTAATGATTATACCTGTAAAATAACTTTCTTTAATTGCTTTTTTATCACCTGCTCCAAATTTCTGGGCCGTAATAATGGAAAGTCCACCTGTTAAACCTTGAGCAAAGCCTAAAATCAAAAACATGATACCGCCTGTACAACCTACAGCAGCTAAAGCGTTAATACCTATAGTACGTCCAACAATAAATGTATCAGCTATATTATAAAATTGTTGAAATATATTACCAATTAATAATGGAACAGTAAATAATAATATTAATTTGGCAGGATTGCCTTGTGTTAAATTTTTAGTACCAGCCATTAAACTTCCTCCTAAAGACATTTGTAATTTTAACTTATGTTATCGTTAATTACATAAATCATATGAAAAATTCTAAGCATTATCAAGATTTATTTTGTTAATTATCCAAATGCTAGATAACACTACAAATTATACTCTATCAATTTATAAAATGTTACAATTAATTAAAATACCGCTTAAACTTAAAAAATAGATGGCTGGCCATCTATTTTTTTTTGCACATTTCTTTATGTAATTTATCACCTTAATATCGTTAAATAAGTCCTATCCAATATTCAGTAATTTCTCAATTTCCTCTTTAGTAATAGGTTTACTAAAGAAATACCCTTGTCCATAATCGCAACCATTTAATTTCAAAAATTCCAAGTGTTCCTTTGTTTCAATACCTTCTGCAACAATTTTCAAATTTAATTGGTGAGTAAGTTTTATCACATAATCTACAATTACTTCTTCCTCTTCTATTTTTGATATGTTCTTAATAAAATCTTTATCAAGTTTAACAACATCTATTGGTAACTTCTTAATATATGTTAGTGAAGAATATCCTGTACCAAAATCATCTAATGCTATTTTTATATTCATATCTTTTATTTCTCTTAGGACTTTTATAGATGTATTTAAATCATTCATAAGTGCTGTTTCAGTTACCTCAAATTGAATATTATCATTTTTAATTTTTACTCTTGATAGAAAATCTTTAACTTCATTTATGAATCCCTCTCTTGTAACACTTTTGCCTGAGATATTTATGGACATTTTTAAATCAGCATACCCCATATCTTCCCATTGCTTTTTCTGCATTAATGCTGTTTCTAATATCCAACTTTCAATATCATGTATCAATCCATTTTCCTCAGCTAACGGTATAAATTCCATTGGTGGAATCATCCCCCTTATTGGGTGAAACCACCTTATTAATGCTTCTACTCCTATGATTTTTTCACTATTTAAATCAATTATGGGTTGATAAAAAAGATTAAATTCTTTATTTTCTATTGCACGTCTTAAATCATTAATCATTTTTATTTTTTTGGAATTCTCTTCTTGAATTTCTTGCAGATAAAAACAATAATTATCTTTCATATTTTTCTTTACAAAATACATTGCCACATCAGAATTTTTAAGTAATGTAGACAGATTATCGCCATCTTCTGGATAAATTGCAATTCCTATACTATGAGAAATAAAAAACTCTTGTTTATCAATCACCCATGGTCTTCTTAAATATTTTATTAATTTCTGAACTTTATCAATTATTTCCTGCCTATTTTTTATGTCTTCAAAAATAATTGCAAATTCATCTCCACCTAATCTCGCAACAAAATCAGGTGCTTTTACTTGATATTTTAATATATTGGAAATATATTTTAAAAGTAAATCTCCAGAAGTATGTCCCAACGTATCATTTACATGCTTAAAATTATCTATATCCATATAAAGTAAGGCAAATTTTGTATTCGAGTCATTATTTTTATCAGTGTTAATTAACTCATTTACTTTTAGCTCAAACGAAAGTCTATTAGGCAATTCTGTTAACATATCTTTATAAGCTAAAGAATTAAGTTGATTTTGTATTAATTTTTGTTCTGTAATATCTGTGTGAGAACCAGCCATTCTAACAATTTTACCATCAGAATTTCTTATTGCTTTAGCTTTGCTTAATACCCACTTTTCTTCTCCATTTTTGCATACCATCCTGTATATACTTTCGTACGAACTAGAATCAGATAAAATATAGTCATTTATTTCAGAAACAACATTAATTTTGTCTTCCTTATGAATTAAATTTATCCATCCCTGTAAAGTATTCTCCACTTCATCATTCTCGTATCCAAGATAACTTTTCCAGTTCACACAAAAATAATATTTATCTTTTTCCACTTCCCAATCCCAAATACAACAATCTGCACCTTCAACAGCTAATTCATATCTCTGCTCGCTTATAAGAAGTGCATCATTTTGTTTTTCTAATTCTTCAAACTTTTTTCTTAGTTCATCTTCCAATGCTATTAGTTCTTCATTATTAGCACTTAGTGCTTCAAAATTGCTAGCTATTGTTTTTAACGTTTTTTCTACCAAAATAACCCTCTTTAAAACCAATAAGTAGATTAATATCGTGGTTATTAAAACATACAGCCATCCTTTATATGTTGCTACCTCTATATAAATATCCATATTGGTGATGAATTTTCCAAGCAATCTATCAGATAGCAGAATCCATAATGCTCCGATAATTCCGTATATAATTGATATTCTTAGTGCTTCATAATACGGATATATCTTATAATCATTATTTAGATAAAATTCTAAATCTCTCTCTACTATTTCATTATTTCTTCTTTTGTATGATTCTAACTTTTTCAGCAATCTTACTCACCCTCTCATAATTAAAAAATTAAATATTATTATGTTTAATTTCTAAAATAGTGTTAATTTATAGTTCAATTAAAAACTAAACATATATTCATATATTATTATCGACATCATTGTTTAAAATTTGATTATATTATTCAAAATAAATTATACCACTCTCATGTAAAATTTTGTACTAATTTGAAAAAATAATACTATTGATCATGATATGGATTGTTTTCTGCTTAATTAATAAAAGATATAGGTTCACAAATATATGTTATTATTCTATTCTATAATCTCATAAATAAAATAAGACCAGAGATTATTTTTAAACTCTGGTCTAATTAAGAAATAAGCTCACTTATAAATTAGTCGTCCCTATTTCTAAATGATAAACATTGCCACTATGGTCGTAACTACTAAACCTATAACTACTGGCTTAAGGTTTTTCTTTGCTAATTCAAAAGCATCTACACGACAGATAGCTGCTACAGGTATTAGCGCCCAAGGGATTACGGTTCCACCACCTACCCATATTCCTGCTATTTGACCTAGAGCCGTTAGAGTTGCTACGCCTCCACCTATAGCGGTTGAGAATATTTTAGCTATAGATCCAACTAAAGATATTCCTGAAAAACCTGAACCATCCAATCCTGTAATTGCACCAACAACTGTGAGTGTGCTAGCTGAAACAACCGAGTTAATTGGTACATTATTCGCAAGTGCAACTCCTAGATCATTTACTATACCATTAGATCCTTCAGGTAGTATTTTCCCAAAAATCTCAGTAAACGCTGAATCGCCTAAATAAAAGAAGGCAGCTATAGGTATAACAACACCAAAAATCTTAAACCCAAATTGAAGACCACTAACTAGATTATCAGTAACTTTTTCTAAGGAATTCTCCTTATAGATTATTACTGAAATAAAGCTTAATATAAATATTGCAGTACCACCTATAAGAGCTGTAGCATCGCCTCCTTGCAATTTAGCAACATACATAATAAAAATATCTAAAGCAAAAAGAACTAATATTGATAAAGCTAAAATCCTTCTTAATTTTTTTGAATGAATAAGCATTGAGACTTCAGAATTTCCTGTTGTTTCTTCAATTTCATATTCATTAGTTATAGCTCCTGCCTTAATGTCTTTTCTAAGATAATAAAATGCCGCTGTGGTTGTCACTATACCCATTGTAATCACAAGTGGAATACTTGCAGATATAACATTAGCAACAGGTATACCTGCCGCATCTGCTGTGAGTTTAGGTGCTGCTTGGATAATATAGTCACTAGATAAAGCTATACCATGTCCAAATAAGTTCATTGAAATAGCTACCCCCATAGCTGGAAGCCCTGCTTTTTTAGCTATTGGTAAAAATAATGCTCCTATAAGCGCTACTGCTGGTGATGGCCAGAAGAACCATGATAAAATCATCATTACAATTCCGATAACCCAATAAGCTATCCAATAGTTTTTAATAATTCCTTTGAAAGGAGAAACCATTTCATCATTTATTCCTGAATCCATTAACGTGTTACTCATAGCACTGATAATAGAGATAATAAAAATAGTAGGTATAAGCTCCTTCGTTGCATATATAAAACTATTAAATACTCCCATGACGGATTTATACATGGAACCTGTCCCTGCTAATCCTAGAATGAAAATACCTATTATACATAACAGCGATATATCTTTCTTCTTAACCATCGCAAAAATTAATATGATGATAAAGATAAGATAAATATAATGAAGTGGTGTTAATATTAAGTTAATCATGTATTTCACCTATATAAGTTAATATATTGTTATATTATGTCAGAAACATAAACTTAGTTACTTATATTTAGGGGATGTTAGCAAATATTTATTCTTAGCTTATCCTTTCACTCTTTATCCTGATTTTTATAGGAATAATTATCTAAATAAAAGTTTTCTCTTCACCTTTCCTAATAGCTGATATTAGTTTTTTATATAACTATTTTAAAATATTAATGGGGTCTATCCTTTGCATTGAAAGCTTCTTGATGATATCGTGGTGCATTAGGCAACATATAATACCATACTCAAGAGATTTTGTGCCTATTTCATTTAAAAGACTTTAGCAGAAGATTTTCGTCTTGAATGTTGTCGTAAAAATGTTAGTATAGACACATGACCTCACTTGAAAACAGCAAACATTCAAAAAATGTTTATTGTTTATTTGAAATTCAAGGAGGCAAATAAAACATATAGAAGGAGAAAAACTTATGATGAAGAATTCTTTAAGAAAAATAATAACAGCAGTTATCGCAGCTACAACTATTGGTAGTTTCTCATCATTAGGAGTATCTGCAGCAACTTTTGATTCAAATGCTAATACTTATTATAATACGATTTTAAATAACATTTTAAATAAAGGTTTAATAATGAATGACGGCAAATTGTATAACTTTTATAATACAGGTACAATGCAAACAGGAGTTACCAATGTTAATGGACAAACTGATTTGTTAAGCCAATTAGGTATAATGAAAATAGGAAAAACCATAGTAAATAACGAAACTTATACAACTACTTCAAACGGACAACTTTCTAACGAGAAAACACCAGTTGTTGATAAAGTTTTTGATTCAAATAATAACATAGTTAAAGATAATAATAAAACATCTACAGTTAGTACTTCAACAAATAATCAAGAAACAACTGCGAATTCTGGAAGTACACAAAACATAGAAAAAGTTACTAATAATACAGCCAATTTAGATAACATTGATAAGACAAATAATATTAAAAATGATAAAACTACTACTGATGCTTCTTCAAATACGAATTCAGTTGATGTGCAGGGGTTACCTAAATTGCCAACAAAATATTCAATAACGGTACAGGCTTCAGCTGAACAAAAAATTCTTGAATTAATGAATGCAAAAAGAACAGAAGCTGGTCTTCAACCTCTTACTATGGATAATACATTAGTACAAGTAGCAAGATATAAAAGTAATGACATGATACAAAATAACTTCTTTGACCACACAAATCCAGATGGAACTAAGTGGACAAACTGGTTACAAGATATAGGATACAAATATACTACAACAGGAGAAAATATTGCATACAATACTAGTGATCCAGTTGAATTATTTAATCAATGGTGGAATTCACCAGGTCACAGAGCTAATATGATGAATGCTTCATATAATAAAGTTGGTATAGGTGTAATCTACGGAAACGGAAAATATATGGGATCTCAAGAATTTTCAAATTAATAATTATATACAGTTAAAGAGACTAGTTACTTAATTATAATTTTGTAACTAGTCTCTTTTTTTAAACCAAGATACATGTCATGGAAGCTTTGTATTATACAATTTTTCTTTAATTTTCATAAAAATTTTAGTATAGGGGACTCTATATAAATAGATGAAAAAATAAAAGATGAAAGGAAGATTATAATGACTCCAATTTCAATAGGCACAGATGCGCCAGACTTTACTGCAAAAGATAATAATAAGCAAAATATATCTTTATCTGATTACAAAGGAAAAAAAGTACTTCTTTCCTGGCATCCTATAGCTTGGACTCCAGTCTGCACTGATCAAATGCGCTCATTGGAAACTAATTTTCAAAACTTTCAAGGTCTCAACACCGTTCCCCTAGGATTTAGTGTAGATCCTCAGCCTTGTAAAGAAGCATGGGCAACGTTACTGCAGATTAAGAATGTTAGTCTTCCATCTGATTTTTGGCCTCACGGCAAAATAGCTCGTGACTATGGAATATTTGATGATACTAAAGGAATGTCAAAGCGAGCCAACATCATTATTAATGAAAGTGGTAAAATACAATGGGTCAAAGTTTATCCATCAGAACAACTGCCAGATATCAATGAAGTTCTTCAGATTTTATCCAATAATTCATAGCAGGATTAATTGACATATAAGTCATACATGCCTATAATAAAATTATAAAGTACGAAGAGGTACACAATGCGAATTATTCATTGTGTGCCTCTTTTTATTTATCAGTTTTTATAAAAATGAAGGCATAATTTAGTATGCTACTTTGATTTTGTAAAAATAATTATTAAGGAGGTATTAACTATGGCTTATGTTATTAATTCTGATGAATGTCAAGCATGTGGTGCTTGCAAAAGTGATTGTCCTACATCTTGTATAAGCATGCAAAGTGGGAGCTACGCAATTGATGCTAGTGTTTGTGTAGATTGTGGAACTTGCCTAAGCTCTTGTGGTTTTGGTGCAATTTCAGCTGAATAATTTTAGAACATATAGCCTCTACTTCACAAAAGCAGAGGCTATATCTTTATGTTTTATACGCTATTTATCTCCAGTAACTATCGCTTAATCCATAATTCCTATCTAGATCAAGCATAAGTCCGTGAACTTTTCCTGTTCCATTAACTATAGAAATTTTTCTTGATCGGATATCGTCAGGATTATTAATGGAAGTATCTGCTACAGCGTTTGCAATTACCTTTAACAGATCTTTTTCAATCATACCAGCCTTTTGTGCAAGAGCAGTATCAATAATTTTAGCAGCCTCTGAGCTTATGCTTCCATTTTGTACAGCTATATCAAAAGCAAGAGCAAATCCCCTTACTGATTTTAAATTATACTTATCACAAATAATCATTGCTTGTGAAACTTTATACGCTTCAGCATCTAATTCAATATTTATAAAGTGCTGATTATTGCATAAACTAACAAACTGTGAATACCAAGGCTGTGTAATTTTATTTGTAGAATCATTAATAGTTCTGGCCCATGCAAGTTGATTTTCTGTTGTATCAACTATCATGTTATGAATGCTATTATAGTTAGTTCCAAAAATGCTTTTCATTTCATCATTATATTCCCTATCCATTCTATTAAGGATAGGCTGTAACGTACCTTGACCTATACACCATTGAAAATATCCTAAAGATAAACCTTGTCCATCAAAATTTCCTGCAATTTGATCTAAGTTACCAACTTCAAACTGCTTACTAATATTTCTTGCAATATTAACTACATCATCTGTTGGCGCAGTATAATGCTTAATGTATGCATCACTTACATATAAACTACTATTATTATACATAATTTTATCCCATACAGTACCATTAGTCGTCACTGTATCTAAAATTTGAACATTTTCATAATTATATAAATTCCCTTCAACTTCGCCATTTAGGTCAGGAGTCAATCTTAATTTTAAATCAATTTGAACTTCTGGATTATTTACATAAGCTTTATTATTAACTTTATTGCTCTGATCTAGTGTTGCTGCACTTACATTAACGCCTCCAAATAAAATGCTGCCTGCCACAATTAATGAACTGAGTACACTTAAACGTGTCTTATTTCTTATCATCCACCAAACTCCTCCTATATACATATCTTATATATTTTACCACATAATTATATAATTGTTTATCCTCTTCCCTATAAAATTAACTATGATTAACTTTATGTTCATGTAACATCTTATTCCCATGGCTATGCCTACATCATCCAAATAACTGAAGTTGCCAGCCTATACAAACATAACATTAAAAAAATTTAATAAATCAAATTTCTAAGAGTTAAATCAATATAAAGTACTCATAAATCACTAAACACTGAAATATTCTTTAAAAGTGAATATAACGTAGATAGCATTAGTGCGATTGAGCGATATTGGAAAAGAGAATTAAGGTTAGTTTATTCTAATTAGATGCTGTAATAAATCTAATGAAGAAATTTGACTAATTTGGACATTTACAATTAATCATTAATGGAATATATTATCATCTATAGCAATTAAATAAATAAATATAAAAAAATACAATTAATTATGGAGGAAATTTTATGAATTCAGAAACAATATCCCTTTTAATTTATGTAGGTATTGGAATCGTAGGGCTATTTATATTACTTTATGGCATAGGATTCACAAGTATCGGAACAGATGAAGTAGGTATAGTAGAAAAATGGTGGAGCTTAAAAGGATCTGTACCAGCCGATGGTTTAATTGCCTTAAAAGGTGAAGCTGGTTACCAGCCATACGTACTTAGAGCAGGCGTGCATTTTAAAACACCTTTTAAGTATAAAGTAAAAAAGGTACGACTTGTAACTATACCACAAGGGCAAGTAGGTTATGTATTTGCTAGATCAGGAGAAAGCCTTGCTGACGGACAAACCCTAGGAAGAGTTATTCCTGAGTGTAAGGCCTTTCAAGATGTAGTTGCTTTTTTAAATAATGGTGGACAAAAAGGTCCTCAAAGGCAGCTTCTCCGTGAAGGTACCTATGCATTTAATTTAGCTCAATTTATCATAATCACAAAGGATAAAGTTCATTCAATATTTACTTCAAAAGCCGAATCAGAACAAATAGAAACTATGAGAAGTGATTTACTTAGAGTCAGCGGCTTCCTTCCTGTAGTTATCTCAAGTTCAAAAAATCTTGAGCAAGATGAATTTGGAAACAATATTAAAACTAAAGACACAATAGGAATAGTAACTGTTAATGAGGGCCCTACTCCAGATAATGGAGCTATAATTGCTCCAATAGTTGGCGATGGTATTACTAATGAATATTATCACAGTAACTTCCAAGAACCTGAAAAATTCTTAGCTGCTGGCGGTAGAAAAGGTAAGCAGATGCAAGTATTAACTGATGGTGTATACTTTATTAATAGGTTATTTGCAAATGTTGACATAGTTCCAAAAAGCATTATAGATATTGGTTATGTTGGTGTTGTTGTAAGTTATTTTGGTGAAAAAGGTGAAGATGTATCCGGATCTGACTACTCTCATGGAGAGCTTGTTGAACAAGGTAAAAAAGGTATTTGGAGAGAATGCATGATGCCAGGTAAGTATCCTTTCAATACTTATGCAGGTAAGATTATTCCCGTTCCTACTACCAATGTCATATTAAAATGGATCAGCGGTCAGGTTGGAGATCATAAATTAGATGATAACCTAAAAGAAATTAATCTTATAACTAAAGATGCTTTTGAGCCTAATCTTCCACTTACTGTAGTATTTAATATTGATTATAGAAAAGCTTCTTCAGTAATCCAAAGATTTGGTGACATTAAATTACTTATTGAACAATCACTTGATCCTATGATAGCAGGTTACTTTAAAAATATTGGACAAACTAAAACCTTAATTGAATTGATTCAAGATAGAAGTTCTATTCAAGACCAGGCTTCAAGTGAAATGAAAGATAAATTTAAATTATATGACTTAGAATTACAAGAAGTATTAATTGGTACTCCTGCTGCTTCATCAACAGATAAGAGAATTGAACTTATCCTTGCACAGCTTAGAGACAGACAGGTTGCTTTAGAAGAAATTAAGACTAACGAAGCAAAACAAAAATCGGCAGAAAAACAAAGAGAACTTAATGAAGCAGTTGCTAAAAGTGCAGCTCAGGCAGCTCTTACTCAATCAAGTATCGATATTGAAGTTGCTGACAACAAAGGTAAGTCTGAATTAAAACTTGCTGAACAATTAGCATTAAAAACTCAAAAGCTTGCTGAGGCTGATAAATACAAGAGAACCCAAGAAGCTGATGCTTTAAGATATACAAAAGAAGCTGAAGCTGCTGCTAATGCAAAAGCTACTGAGCTTAATGCTGCTGCTAATGCTAAGCAGGTTGAATTACAAGCTAGCGCTGAAGCCTTCAAGCTTGAAAAAGTCGGTGCAGCACAAGCCCTAAATATCAAAGCTGTTGCTGAAGCGAATGCTGAGCAGGAAACAAAGGTAGGTCTTGCAAAAGGTACTGCTGCTAAAGCCCTAGTTGATGCTTATGGTGGACCAGAATTACAAGTACAACAAAGCGTATTAACTGCTTTTGCAGAGGCTCTAAAGATAAGTAAATCTCCTCTTGTTCCACAAACAGTAATTATGGGCGGCGCTGACGGAAAAACACCTAATGCTATGGAAGGAATTTTGAGTATGATTTTAGCTAATATGGCTAGCACTAATGCGTCAATAATAAATCCAACAACTAATCCTAAAGAATCAGTGGAAGTTAATAAAGACGCTGCTATTTATGCTAAAGAACCTGAAACAAATAAACAAGAAAAAAATACTTCCATCGAAAAGCCCCAAAATATTTAATAAATATATATTTTAAATCTGAAAAACCCTTGAGTAAGTTTATCTCAAGGGTTTACTTTAATTGTCTTCGAAACAAGAATAACATTAACGATTACATAACCTATTTTAAGCATATGAAATAAATTAGGCCAGCATACAATAAAAAGACCTAACTCTATTTAAAATTCATTGTTCATAAGCTTTATAAAGTCATCATGTTTCATTAATATTGAGATATAAATAATTGAAACAGTCAAAAATGTATTCATCATTGGTACAATACTTAAAGTGATTAAACTTGCAAGTACCTGCCATTCAATTTTATTACTTTTAAAGTCTATACTTTTCTTATTTATTAGCACTCGAATAAAAAGTAATACTAAAAATGTGTAACTTAATACTGTTGATATTGAATATAGATATTCCATTTCAATCATCCCTTTAACTTTATTTTTTATGTATATTACTATTGTATACCTCTATTCAATTATTTACCACTAAAGTTACATTTTTATATTTACTTTCTCTTCTTTTAAAATATTTTTGATATTGGAATAATACACTAATTGTATTCTTTGTACAATTCTTCTCTTTCATCAAGATCAAGCCAACCTTCATATTCTGCATAATCAAATATTTCTTCCAAAAGTATATCGTACTCTTTAACAAAAACTGCTGGATTTCTTTTGTACTCATTAATAGTTTTACTTGTCAAATTATTGTGTCTGATCTCATCTTCATATACAAGCGCTTGTAAATATGTACTTCCTATCAGCTCTCTAATCACATTATATCTATAACTTCTTGGACTACAAATATAAAGCCTACATATTATTGGCCTATCCGCATAGATAGTGCATAGGTTTGTTTCTGTTATAAAATTGCAGTCTTTTTTCTTATTTAATACATACTGATCAAACTCTCTATAATAATTTGTCTTTTTAATTAACTTATCCTGTACAAAATTTAAAGCTTCCTCATCGTTCCAATTACTCAATTTATTTACACAGATATTATCCATTTCTACTGACCAAGATTTTTTGCAGCAACTCTCCTCGCAACCACTACAATCAAGAGGATTATTATTTAAAAATATATCAACTGAATCTAATATATCTTTAACTGTTGTACTTTTGTTAATTTTATCGTAATTCACTTTACCTTCGGCATCAAATTGTAATTTCACCCTATAGTTCCTCATCTTTAATTTATTTTTTTCTTATATATTCTACATTATCAAATTTCGTCTTTCCCTAATTCTAATAATCTAGTTATATTTCTACTTCGCAAGGACCCTGGGGGACTTCTGAAACACTACATGTTCAAGTAGCGAAAAATAATAAAAGAGCCTAAAGTAGAAAATTATTTAAAAATACTTTCAACTTTAGGCTAAAATTTTTAATTTCTTAAAATTTAGTAACTTACTTCCGCAAGTTTTTGTTTCCCCCATGGATACTGCTGAGACACAAAGTGTTGAAGTTGCTATTTAAATTTTCTTTTTCTAGCTTCTTCTGACTTTTTCTTTCTCTTTACACTTGGCTTTTCATAGTGTTGTCTCTTTTTTGCCTCTGAAAGGATTCCAGATATTGAACATTTTTTCTTAAATCTTCTTAATGCTTGCTCTAGAGATTCATTTTCTCCAACCTTAATTTCTGACATACTTTTATCCCTCCCTCCGGCACTGTATTGTAAACTACAAATATAGTTTACAAATATAAACTCATAATATACTATACAGTATTTACTAAAACGCTGTCAATCATAAAAAAAGATTAATAATAGATTATCTTGTTAAGATTGGCATAATATCGTAATATTATTTTATAATTATTATGATTTTCTTGTGATTATATCTAATATTGAACACAATTATGCAGTAATTTTTATATTAGTGATTTTTTTTAACAAAAAAGATAACAGCCACACACTCATTGATTAATTCAACTAAATATATCTTTATTTTAATGAGTTTAAAGCAGCTTCATAGTTTGGTTCTGATGTTACTTCTTCGCAATATTCAACATGAGTTATCTTGTTATTTTCATCAACTACAAATACTGCTCTTGTTAAAAGACCAAGTTCCTTAATGTAAGTTCCGAATTCTTTACCAAAGCTTCTATCCTTATAATCAGATAATGTTTGTACTGCATTAATCCCCTCATTACCACACCACCTTCCTTGTGCAAATGGTAAATCCATTGATATTACATAGATCTTTACATCATTTAGCTTCGCAGCCTCCTCATTAAACTTTCTTACTTCTAAATCGCACACTGGTGTATCTATAGATGGTACACTTACATATGCTCTCTTTCCTGTAAAATCCTTGGAATTAATGGCATTTAGACCATTATCTGTTGCAATAAAATCTGGTGCAGTATCACCAACTTTTATTTCTCTTCCCTCTAATGATATTTCATTTCCTTGAAATTTAACTTTCATGATTACATTCCTCCTAATTCATTAATAGTATATTTTTACCTATTGTTTTTAGTGGTTTATTAAATACTTTTCAGCCCCATAGATGCTGACTGCTCCATCAGCAGCTGCTGTAAGTACCTGCCTAACTTCTTTTGTTCGAATATCTCCGATTGCAAAGATCCCTTCTACGTTTGTTTTGCAGCTTTCATCTGCAATAATATAACCATTTTTATCTAAAGCTACTAAATCTTTAACTAATTCTGTAGAAGGATCACTTCCAATTGCCACAAAAACTCCATTAACTTCCAAATCTGCTACCTGGCCATTATTATTTGTAATTTCTATACTATTCAATCTTTCTTCGCCCTTGAGTTTTGTAACCACGCTATTAAAAATTATTTCTACATTATTTGTTTCAAATAACTTTTTTTGAGCAGATTTATTTGCTCTAAGCGAATCTTTTCTAATAATTACATACACCTTTTCAGCAAGTCTTGAAAGATGAAGTGCATCTTCTACTGCTGTATCTCCTCCTCCTATAACAGCTACTACTTTTTTTCTATAAAAGCCTCCATCACAAGTAGCACAGTATGATACACCTTTCCCTGTAAGTTCTTCTTCTCTATCAATTCCTATTTTTTTTGGCTGTGCACCCATTGATAAAATTACAACCTTACTTTCATAAGTTTGAGCACCAGTTATGACTTTTTTTATATCTCCATCAATTTTTATATCTATTACTTCCTCATACTTCATATTACTTCCGAAATCTTTTGCATGTTCATACATAGTATTTGCAAGTTCTGGACCTGTTATGCTACGAAAACCAGGATAATTTTCTACTTCGTTTGTAGTAACAATCTGGCCGCCTTCATATTGTTTTTCAAGCATTAATGCATCTAATCCTGCTCTGCCTGCGTATAATGCTGCTGTAAGGGCTGCTGGCCCTCCTCCAACTATAATAATATCTTTCATTTTACCAACACCTCTCCAAATAGTTATTCATATATTTTCTCATAATATATAATTTATTAAAATTCCAACAAGTTGTCCTAAAATTAATAATTAATTTTATAAAATTATATTTTATAATACTTTATTTTATACTATTATATTAACTTTATTAGTGTGATTAGTCAACTATTTTATTATCAACATCAAAAGAAAAGGGCTAGTACAAACATCATTATTTGCTTGTACTAGCCCTTTTTATAACTTTTCACAACACCAAAAACCTAAAAGTTACTTTTTTAATTAAATTATTATTTTTCCCTCCATATGGTTGCAGTTTTATAAGGACGTAATCCGATACTGTAATAAAACTGCTGCATAGAACCTACTAAAGCTGTCTTTGCACCAAGCTCTCCAACGCGACTAATTCCTTCTAAAACTACTGCTCTTCCAAGTCCCATCTTTCGATATTTGGGATCTGTTGCAACAGGTTCTATTACTGCATAACCTGCTTGAGGATCATACCACATTCCACAGTATGCTGCGAAATTCCCATCTGGAGCAACAGCTGCCACCTTTAAATTTAAGTCAACATTAGGTCGAAGCATCTCTGCATTACTTAAAATTTCTTTTTCTTTTGTAAATTGAAATTCTCCTTCACCATTTAACTCATGATTAAAGCCTTTCCATAATACTCGTAAATATTGATATAAATCAAAAGTTTCTTTCATGGTAGTAATATAAAATCCATCTGGTAAATTATATTTGGTTGAGGTTTTATCTACATAAAAAATTGCATCATTTTCTTTCTCCTCAGTGGCTTTAAACCCTAAATCCGCAGCAATATCTTGAAATCTCAAATCAGTATCCGCAATAACAACACCGAATTTTCCATCCTTAGAAAGATTGTCTTTTGCATAAATGAGCATTTCTTTCTTCAAGAAAGCATATTCAGGTAAAGCTAGACAAAATGCTTCTCCTAATTGACAATCAAAGGTTGCTACTCCTACAATCTTACCTTCATCTTCCCATAAACCAGTTTTACCTACGGCAGATCTATCCAAATATCCATGAGTCGTCATCCAATCCCATCGTGTATATGTAAATTCTACATAACCTAATCTTATAAAAAAATTCCTGACTTTATGATAATCTTCTGTAATACCTGCTTGTTTTGTATAATTTCTAAATTGTATTGACATAAATATCCCCCCTTTGAGTTTATTATATATCTATATAAATACTTCGTATATTCCAACTTTATCTATAATCATTCTATACCTATGCAAAAAAGGGCCTGAAATCTTCAAGCCCTAAACTTCTAATTTTTTATATACAATTTTACGTACCGTATCAAATGCTAATCCATAATTATGAGAGATTTCTTCTATACTTAAGCCATTTTTATATTCCTGCTTCATTTGTCTATTTCTATTTTCAAAATAACTTCTTGAACCATTTTTTTCTCCCCATCTTATATGATCATCATCACTTGGTATATATAAAAACTCACCCTTAATATGCTTTTGAATTTCCATTAGCAAATCTTCAGGTAATACTTCTGCTGCATTTAAATATTTCATAAAATCCACACTCCCTGTTTACTCTCTTATAAACAAAGTGCAGAGTACTTAGCAGATAGTAATTTTGTTACTCCCATACAGAAATAGTATTACTACGCCTTACTCTGCATGGGATAAAGCTTGCTCCAGACTATTTCTTAACATAATTCTTCTTAGCATATAATTTTCACCTCCTTAAAAATTAATTCTTATAAGCTTAGTAAAGGTACATAAATAATAATAACCAACCTTTATCTTATATTTATTAGTTAATATAAAATTCTCATTTGATTTAAATGGCTATTGATACACCAATTAAGCATAATATAAAATACCGAACGCCAATTATAGATTTCTTGTGAACTCAACCACTCCTGTATTTAGGTCCACAAGCCTAGTTCTTGTATCTGATTTAGATATGAATATAGGTTCTCCATTGCTATCAATGTAATACGAAATAGGGATAGATATTCCGCAATTTCTATAAGAACCGTCTGCATGACTTGTTCCAACTATAATTGTATTATAGGTCTTAGCAATCTTTTTGGCCTCACTTATCCACTCTTCAAATTGCTCATCACTAAACATTCCTACCCCAATTGGATGTGCAATAAAGTTAATTTTTATATTTACTTCTTTTAAATCTCGAGCACCCTTTAGAATTTCCATGCATAATAAATATCCAATTGTTATTTCATTATATTCAATTGCTAAAGGTCTATATAACTTTTCCTCCTCAGCTGGTGGAGTCTTAGCTCTTTCTAAAACCTTCTCACCTTTATTACTTATTATTACAGCTCTATCCCTATTTTCATGTCTATATGATGTAATAATTGTAATATTATAATCTCTAGAAATTTTACAAGCATCATCTAAAGCTTTTTCATTGGTTAAATACCCCTCAGGATATAATACAATATCGATTCCTTTATTATTTTGTATTTCTCTTTCAAGTTGTTTAACTCCGCTTTCATGGATTGGTTGTCCAATTAAAATTCTCATAAATGACCATCCCTTTTTTTATAATCTTTTCCCCATTCACACATTGCACTTAGAATAGGCTGCATACTTTCTCCAATACTTGTAAGTCCATACTCTACTTTTGGCGGTGATTCTGGATAAACTTCTCTATAAATTATTCCATCCCTTTCTAACTCCTTTAACTGCATAGTCAATGTTTTTTGAGTAATATTAGCTAACAATCTTTGTAATTCATTAAATCTAATAGCTCCTTTTGACAAATGCCATAAAATTGCTAATTTCCACTTTCCGCTAAGTATATTTATAGTTAGATTCATAGGACACTCTGACTCTAAATCGATTGCTTTGGACATAAATTTTTCTCCTAACACATTTTCATTATAATCCATTTGTATTTAATTACCTTAATAGTATCATTTTTGATATTACATATCAAACTTGTGCGTACTTTTATGATAATTCTATTAATGCTATTATTTTAGACAGAATAAAAAAATAATAAGTATATGTGATAATAAAACTAAAAAGGAAGGAAGAAATTATATGAATGAAGTATTAAAAGTTATACGAAATAGAAGAAGTGTAAGAAAATATTTACCTACACAAATAAAACAAGGAGATTTAGATTTAATTATTGAATCCGGTATTTATGCACCTTCTGGTCACAATGACCAGCCATGGCATTTTACTGTTATTCAAAACAAAGAAATAATTAAACATATTAATGATAAATCTAAAGAGTTAATGGCTGAATCTGAAATTAGTTGGATTAAAAACATGGGTTTAAATCCAAAAGTAAATCTAACATATGACGCTCCTACCCTAATAATTGTATCTGGCAATAAAAGTGCACTCTCTCCAAAAGTAGATTGCTCCGCAGCAATACAAAATATGCTTCTATCGGCAGAAAGCTTAAATATTGGTTCTGTTTGGATCGGCCTCATAACATTTTTCTTAAAATTAGAAGACGAAGCTAGGAAACTCGGTATTCCAGAAGGATATGAGCCCTATTATGGAGTAGCTCTGGGGTACAAGTCCATAGACAAAGAAATAATTGCTCCTAAAAGAAAATTAAATGCAGTAAATTATATAAGATAGTTCTCCTACAAATATTTTCTCCTATTCATTAAAACGTGACTTAATAATTTTACACTGACTAATACCTAAAGAGTTGCTGTGTTTCTCACATAATTACATCTTTATATTTAAATCTAGAAATAATATAATATAGATAAATAAATTAATACTTTATAATTTCGGTAAGTCACTGCTTAAGAATAGTTAAAAGCGGCTTATCTCTGGTACTGCAAATGTACAAGCTCAGTAACAACAATTTTATTAATAGGAGAAAATTAAAATTATGAATATTGTAAAACATTTTAAAACTATAACACATCATAAACTATTAGTTATGAAGTATTCTTTTAAAGTAGGTTTATATAAGCAAGGATTACTTCATGATATGTCTAAATATTCACTGGTTGAATTTTCAGCTGGAATAAAGTATTATCGAGGATATGTTAGTCCCAATGGTGTTCAAAAAACTGTGGAAGGCTATTCAGCAGCATGGCTTCATCATAAGGGCAGAAATAAACATCATTTTGAATATTGGATAGATTACGGAATAAATGAAGCAGAAGGCCTTAAGGGAATGGAAATGCCTGTAGATTATGTTGTTGAAATGTTTATAGATAGAGTTTGCGCTTCAAAAAATTATCTAAAAGAAAAGTATACTGATGAAAGTCCACTTAACTATTATGAAAACAGAAAACATTATTATGTATTACATGATGAAGTAAGAGCACTTTTAGAAACTTTACTTATCAAACTCGCCAATGATGGAGAATATAAAACTTTTATGTACATTAAAAATAATATTCTAATAAACACATAATCATTAATTGTCTATTTTTTAGACTCTCCTACTTTTAACATGTTCACACAATAGTGTTAATAATACAAATAATAAAATATTTCTACTAAAATGACAACGCCGCCCACACTATAACTCTCCTTCCAATTTATAACTATTATAATTTGGTGTATTTATTAAATTATCAAATTCTTGATTTTTAACATAAAAAAGTACCTTATTCTTGGCACTTCTTGATTTTATATATTTACACTACAATGAATGCACTATAAATTTTAGTAAATTTCTAATAATTTACATTTATGTATTCTCTAATTTTTTTAATAGCTCCTTCGTGCCAAATATGGCCTTTAGACTCTTCAACTAAAATATCTTGAATATAGCTTATGATATTTTCATCTTTTAATAGCAATTCCTCTGCTCTTGTCCTATTTTTCTTGTTCTTAATTTCAGATAATAACACTGCATCATTATTCATGTTTATCAAATCCTTTCAAAGTATATTAATAAAGTATCCTATTTAGGTAATTATAAGCTTTGCAAGTACCTAAAAGAATACTCTGACTCCCAGAGTAGGGAATTCTTATGTTAATTATTATTTATACTTTACCACATATGTCCTATTTATACAACATACATCATTATTCCCACATAATGGTGCCAAACTTACATTAATTCTAATATTCTTACTACATCTACAACATAAATATAAGTAACACTTTAATCAGGCTTTTATATACTTTATTAATTTATTCCCATAAAAAATTACCGTGTAAATATAGCTTCAAATAAAACTATGAAAGTATAAGGCAATGAAAAGCAATTCCTTATAAAACAGGTGAAAATAATTGCTGAACAAAGAGGTATTCTAAATAATATATAGAAATATATATTTATAAGATTAAAAAAATAGTTTGTGGAAGGTGATTTTAATGTATTTAGATTGGGATTGGACTTTAAATATAGGAATTGATAGCATTGACAATCAACATAAAGAGTTAATTGATCGTTTGGACCAATTGTTGACATCTATTAAAGAGGACAAAGGCAATGAAGAAGTCACTAAAACTCTAGACTTTCTTGAGGAATATGTAGTGAAGCATTTTAATGAAGAAGAAGAACTTCAACTGAAGATAAATTATCCTCTATATAATATTCAACATAAACAACATGAAGAATTTAAAAACGATCTTAAAGAATTTAGAAGAGTTTTTGAAACCCAGGGAACTTCAGCATTATTAGCCTCAAATATTCAAGAAAGACTAGCTGATTGGTTAAAAAATCACATAACAAATTTAGATAAAGATTTAGGTGATTTTATGATTGAAAATGGATATAATAACTAAAATATAATCAAAAATACATATTTCTTAACCATTCCTTCTTTGCTAAAGATCCTAAAGTACTTTAGCTGATAGACATTTAAATAGTTCTTGTTTAAAAAAAGTAGTACCACAATCATACTTTGTGGTACTACTTTTTGTGTAATTCGATATTGCTTTTTATGCTCGTCGTATAAGTAACAAATAATGATATTTTTTATCCTTGTATGTATAACTTAAACAAAAAATCAAATAACTGAGGTAACAATTCAATGCTTTAAAGGTAATATATATATAATATAGATGACTTTGTTATAATATTATTATAATTATTGATTTTAAAATTAAAGGGGTTCGTATTATGAAAAAGAACTTAGTTTTGATATCTTGTTTAAGTTTGCTTCTAATTTTAGGTGGTTGTAGTAATAATAACTCTATGCATCCTACCAACGAAAACCAAACTTCACAAGATAATTCAAAAGACGTTAATGTTCCAATACAAGCTACTATTGATCAAAATAATGTTGATGTAAAGAAAGAAACAGATTCAAAATCCATAAGTTCTACAGAGTCTGCTAAAAAAAGTCCAAATGAACAAGAAGTAAAAGATAAAAATAATGACTCCCAAAAAACAACTAAAGTAAATAGTATAGTCAAATTATATAATGGCACTTATTTTGATGATAGGCGTTTTGGAGATAATGTATTAAAAAATTATTGTGAAATTGCAATTTCTAATGTAACTAATACTTCTTTTGATTTTACTATTTATGAGGTAAATACATTATATGGGAAGACAGAAAGTAAAAAAGTTATTTTCATTAAAAACACCGCAGTTTTTACTGGCGATGGTACGAAAGCTGTTTTTCACGGAAAAAATTATACTCTCAACTTTACATTTCCCAATAAGCATAATTCATATCCTGTTGTAACAGATATAGAAATATCTGGGTTCCATCCATTAGAAGGCAAGACTTATGTTAATAACGGGATACCGGGACATGAATTTGGATAAATTAAGTTTATCATAATTATATCTAGCAAAGTGTATAATATGATAAAACTGAGACTCTTCACAAGAAAAGTCTCAGTTTCTACAAATTTAAAATTAGTTTTCTCATGTCATAGTTCATAACACTTATTTCTTTAATCCCTTTCAATATGCCTCAACGCTGATATTTCCTATAAATTGTTAACTTTTTTTATTTTTACCTTCTTAACTTTTTACCTTTTTAACTTGTAAAAAAGTTTTATTTAAAACCATATTCCTTTAAAAGAATCTTTAATGTAAACAATAAAAATATTTTTATTGTTTATTTTTGTTTATTGCCTACTTTTGCATCCATGATTTTTTCTTCTGCTTCTTCATCTTTTAATCCTGATACATCAACTTTGAAAACATAATATCCTTTATTTAAGGTAATATAAAACAATATCAACAAATAATTATTGACAACTAATAACAATTATTGTTAACATGAATTAAGAACTTTGGAAAATATATTTCAAAGTCATAATATATTTATCGGATATGTATTTATTAATACTTTCTAAGATAAGAAAGGTGGTAAAATCAATGAGAGAACTTCATAATATAGGATGGTATGCTAATAAGATATCACCCAAACTACCAAAAAGTGCATTTAAACCAGTCCCATCGAGATTATTCGGAGGACTTGCATATACATTAATTATAGTTTGTGGAATACTTGCAATTAATTTATTGGAATTTAATTACCTTATTAAATTTCTCATATCTTTAGTTTTAGGTTTTAGTTTTGCATCTATAGGCTTTTTAGGACATGAGATTTTACATGGTACTGTCGTAAAAACACATTGGCTAAAGAATTTACTTGGGGGAATAGCTTTTATGCCTTTAAGCATAGGTCCTCAGCTTTGGATTAAGTGGCATAATATGAGCCATCATGCTAATACTCAACATGAACTAAATGACCCAGATGCATGGATGAGCTTTGAGCAATTTAACAATAGGACTTTTATAAAGTATATTTATAAGCTTCCTTTATTGTTTCGTTCTCTATTTAGTTTCACAGCACTAACTATTTCTTTTACCCTTCATGGCACTCGTATGTTCTTTATTTATAGTAAAGAATTGAAGAAGGAAAAAAATTTAAGACTATGGATACAATTTATACTTCCTTGGATCATATGGATAGGTTTATTCTTCTTACTTGAAACCGAAAAATGGATTTTCTCATATTTAATTCCATTCTTCATAGGTAATTTTATTGTAATGTGTTACATCTCTACTAACCATAGACTAAACCCTCTTGTGCCTATAAATGATCCTTTAGCTAATAGTCTTTCTGTAACAGTTCCTAAATGGCTAGATATTCTCCATTTTAATTTTTCTTATCATACAGAGCACCACTTGTTTCCAGGCATAAACCCTAAATATTATGCACTAGTAAAAGGAGAGATATTGAAACTATGGCCAGACAAATATCATCAAATGCCACTTGGAAGTGCTTTAAAACTTCTATGGAATACTCCTAGAATCTACTATAATAATAAAGAGTTAATAGACCCTAAAAATAGACGTGTGTATAATTCATTAGAAAATGGACTAAGTGCTGACAATATTTCTTATCATATATATAAACATATATCTTAGGCTCGTGAAATAACCTATTTGGTCGCTATGTTAATTAATAGTGTTAATAATACAATATAATAAAACGGAACTCCTGAAAAAGAGTTCCGTTTTATATTTTACTTTAAAAAATTGCTTATAAACCAGCCATTACATCATAATAAGGGTCAATTGATTTTAAAAACTTACCAATAGTTGCAGTATCAAGTTCACCCTCTGTAATATTAAAATAATTCCTATTAATAACTATTGGATTAATAAATGTTATATCCATTACTTCTTTGTCATTTAAATAGAATATCCCCCTATATATCCATCCTATTGATTCAGGATTTTCTGTTTTCTTAACACCATAGCCATTTAAATATTCCATGAATTCTCTAATCTTTTGCTTATCTTCAACTATTACTGGCTTATTTCGTCCTCTTCCATCAGAAAAAACTATTTTGGTAATATCATCAAATTTCACACCAGTTACACCACTTATCGTTGTATGGCTTAGATTAGCATTTGATAAAATGTTTTCTGTTGTGGTACTTTGCTCAAAACTACTTTGCACGCTTTGGTTCCTTGCTCCATCTGAACCTATTGTGTACCAGTCTATTGTTGTATCGTGGGCCATACTTCCATCTGAATTTAAATAATACCATTTTCCATCACTATCTTGTAACCATCCTGTTTTCATATACCCATCTTGTCCAAAATAGTACCATTTTTCATCAATCACTCTCCAACCAACTGACCACGAATTTCCTTCGGTGAACCACCACCCTATGCTATTTTGTCTCCATTCTGCATTTGCTCCTATTGGATTTAATACCAATACCGAAACTATTAATAATGAGTTTACTAAAATTTTTATTGGTTTTAACCTTTTCATTTTTTACCCCTTTGTTTTTTATAACTATTCATTTATTTAATTATATACCATCAAAACTCAAATATTCAAATATTTGTTATAACAATGCATAAATAGCTTCTCTCCCCCTTAAAAATACGTTCTCCTTTACCTCATTCATTTATTAATATTAGAAATTTGTATTAAGCACATAAAAAAATAACAAGTTCTTTATGCAGTCGAACTTGTTATTTTCTTAGTTTATTTAAATAGGCTTAAGTCACTCAAAAAATACTAGTACTCTATTATTTTTTGAGTGAGCCTAACAAGAAGGCAAATTTATTTTATATTATCTAAGCATCCATCCTGAAAGTACCATCATTTGAACTTCTGATGTTCCTTCATAAATTTCTGTTATTTTTGCATCACGCATCATTCTTTCAATTGGGTAATCACTTGTATATCCATAGCCTCCAAATAATTGTAAGCAACGATTTGTTACATCAGTAGCATTTCTAGCGGAAATCAATTTTGCCATAGCAGCTAAATGTGTGAATTTTTGATGATCATCTTTTGCACATGCAGCTTGATATACCAAAAGTTTTGCAGCTTCAGTATTTGCACGCATCTGTGCAAGTTCAAATTGTGTATTTTGGAATTGTGCTATAGGACGCCCAAATTGAACACGTTCCTTAACATATTTTACAGTTTCTTCTATTGCACCTTCTGCAATACCAAGAGCTTGTGCAGCAATACCAATACGGCCTCCATCAAGAGTTGCCATTGCAATAGCAAATCCTTTGCCTTCTTCTCCTAAAAGATTTTCCTTTGGAACTATACAGTTATCAAAGAATAATTCACATGTAGAAGATGCACGGATTCCCATCTTTAACTCATGACCTCCAACAGAGAAACCTGGGAAATCTTTCTCAACGATAAATGCTGAAATCCCTTTTGTTCCTTTACTCTTATCTGTCATAGCGAAAACAATATATATCTCTGCATAGCCTGCATTAGTAATAAAAATTTTACTTCCATTTAATACATAATGGTCTCCTTCGAGTACAGCTGTTGTCTTTTGCATAGAAGCATCAGTTCCAGCAACAGGCTCTGTTAATCCAAAGGCACCTAATTTTTCACCTGAAGCAAGTGGTTTTAAATATTTCTCTTTTTGCTCTTCTGTACCATATGTGTAAATTGGTGTTGCACAAAGACTTGTATGTGCTGAAACAATAACACCTGTTGTTGCACAACATTTAGATAATTCTTCTACACATTGTATATAACTTAATGTGTCCATTCCGGCTCCGCCGTATTCTTCAGGAAATGGAATTCCAAGCAAGCCCATTTCAGCCATTTTTGCTACATTTTCTTCAGGGAAACGCATGCTTTCATCAATTTCTTTTGCAATTGGTTTTACCTCATTTTCTGCGAACTCACGATACATTTCTAGTAATTGTTGGTGGTTTTCATCTTGTTTAAAATCCATTTTAATTTCCTGCCTCTCTTTTATATCTATCTAGTGTACTCGCTTGTACACCACTTAATATTTTTATTTCCTTTTTATATTTTGTGAGATATCAATTATCTTTGCTTATGCCCTATTAAGCTAAATTTTCTAATGGGCAACATACTTTACCTGGATTCATAATAGAATTTGGGTCAAACACTTTTTTAATACCTTTCATTAATTCCATGTTTATTTCTCCAACACTATCTGCTAAATAACTCATCTTTCCACTGCCTATTCCATGCTCTCCTGAAACAAGGCCTCCGCATTTTATTGCTTCTTCGTAAATAATCTTAAAGAATTTATCAACTCTTTCTTTAAATTCTGATTCTTCTAGATCATTACTGCATTGGTATATATGAAGATTTCCATCCCCTGCATGACCAAAACTCTTAATAGTTAATCCAAACTCTTCACCAGCTTTTTTTACAAAAGCAAGATAAGGAGCAATTTTATTTACTGGAACTACAACATCACATTCATCTAATAATTTTGTTTCTGCCATAATTGCTTCTAAGAAACTAGAACGTGCAGCCCATGCATCTTTTATTTTTGCAGGTGTATCAGCTACAAGAACATCAATTGCCCCTGCATCTAATACTATTTCACTTGCTTGTTCGATAAGGTTATTTAATTCATCTTCATTACTTGCATCAATAGTAACAAGTAAATAAGCATTTGCAGTTAATCCACCAACTACTTGTGGGAATACGCTCTTTCCAATATATCTTTCACTAGATAAAACTATTTCTCTTTCCATGAATTCTATAGCTTGTGGATTCATGTGTTCCATCTTAAACTTAGGAACAGTAGAAATACAATCATCTAAATTATCAAAAGGAATAATTAAACTTGCAACTACCTTTGGTGCTGGCATGATTTTCAAAGTAAGTTCTGTAATAATTCCTAGGGTACCTTCTGAACCAATCATTAAATTCAAAAGGCTGTAACCTGAACTTGTTTTTGATACTGTAGCTCCAAAGTCAGTAATTTCGCCTGTTGGAAGAACAACTTTCATAGCACGTACATAATCACGTGTTGCACCGTATTTAACAGCTCTCATTCCACCAGCATTTGTTGAAACATTTCCTCCTAAGCAAGCAAACTTTTCGCCTGGATCTGGAGCATATAATAATCCTTGCTTTGCGCAATCCTCTGCAAGATCATTTAACAAAACCCCTGCCTCTACATGAACAACAAAATTTTCTAAGTCATAAGAAAGTATTTTGTTCATCTTTGTAATGTCAATTAAAACTCCTCCAAGTAGTGGCACTGCCCCACCTACAAGACCTGTTCCTGCTCCTCTTGGAGTAACCGGTATCTTATTTTCATTACATATTTTTACTACTGCGGCAACTTCCTCTGTAGAATGTGCCATAAATACAACTTGTGGAGCTACTTTCCCATAAATAGGCATTTCATCGTGACAATAATCTTCATTAATATCATCACCTGTTAAAATATGTCCTGGAGCTGCCTCCTGTAATTTTGAGATTAATTCTTCGGTCAATTGATTATACTCAGCCATAATATTCATTCCTTTCTAACATATTAGGTGTAAATTTCACTTTATCTTTCATTAGCAAATTACTACACCGAACGAATTCAGTTTACACTTCATGCCCTTTAGGATGTCCCGTAGACAATGTAGACTTTTGAATAAGATTCTTTAATTTTAATAAAACTACTGAAATTTTCCTGGTCAACTTTAAATGGTCACCTGTAAAATATCAACTGCCTTAAAGTGTTCCAACAAAACATATGATTCCAGCTATAACTACATAGCAGATATAATATTTAAATACACTTCTTAAAATTTTACTTTCTGAACCAGATTTGCCAATAGCGCTTGCTCCAATTGCTATACTTTGAGGACAAATCATCTTTCCTATACCTGCTCCAAGAGTATTAGCTGCTCCCATCCATGCAGCAGAAAGTCCAAGGTTCTGTGCTGTTTGTACTTGTAATCCTCCAAATAAAACACTGGTTGATGTACCTGAACCTGTAACAAATCCTCCAATGGATCCAATTAGTGGGGAAATTAACGGATATGCCCCTCCTGTAACTACAACTAAAAGGCTTGCAATATCTGAAATCATTCCACTATAGCTCATTACCTTTGCTGTTGACATAACTGCACAAATTGTAACAATTGTTTTCCAGTTTGCTTTTAATGTATTAAGTAACACATCAAACATCAATGATACTTTTGCCCCTTGAATAATACCTCCAATAATTGCAGCAATGAAAATTATAATACCTGGCGTATTAATCCAGCTAAAGGTCAACGTATTAGCTCCTTTACCAGCATATACACTTGCACTAGTTTTAAATACTGCAATTGCATCATGAATCGGTGTACATAATGTAGACGTAAACATTAACATTAAGAATATTAAAATAAATGGACACCAAGCTTGTACTGCATTACCAAATGATAAAGTTCTTTCTTCTTGTGTCTTGTTAACTTCAATACAATACTCTTCTTGAGGTACTTTATTAAAGACTTTTGCTGCAGCAATTGTACATACCATAGAGCAAATAGAACCTACTATATCTGGTAATTCTGCTCCAAGTACTGTTGCTGTAATATACGCAGGTACTAAAAATGATAATGAAGCAACTAAGGTAACAATAAATACTCCCTTCAATGCCTTTATTCCACCACCTACAATGCATACCATAACAAATGGACCGATAAAGAAGAGAAGTGCTTCAATTATTGCAGTATTTGCTGCCAATGCGTTGGCTCCAACTTTTGTTACTGCTGAAAGTGTTACGAGCGGTATTCCAACCGATCCAAAAGCAGTTGGTGTAGTATTAGCAACCAAACATGCTATAACCGCTGCAAATGGATTTAATCCAAGACCCGCAAGCATAGATGCTGGGATAGCAACTGCTGTACCAAAGCCCGCCATTCCTTCCATGAAAATACCGAATCCCCATCCAATAATTAAGGTTAAAACCCTTTTATCCCTAGAAACTCCAGCCAACATTTTTTTTATTGAATCCATCGCACCTGTACGTAAAATCAAATTATACGTAAACAGAGCTGCCACAATAACTAGACAAATTGGCCATAATGCGTTAAGTATACCTTCCAGTACCCCTGTCGCAGCATAAACTGCATCTAATTTCCAGAAAAAAATAGCTAAAACCAATGTAAGAACAAGTGCAATAGAGCAGGCTTTATAACCAGGCATTTTTAATCCACTGAGTGCAATAATAAGCCAAATGATAGGTAATATCGCCATTAAGAATTTAAAAAATAACATTCCTTTATCCTCCTTATTCAATTTTTAAATGACACTACCTTTTACCTCTTGGTTCTACTTTTTACTAATTAGTATTACCATTCATATTGTGATTACATAGTTTTTCACTTGTTAACTCTACTATTTTTGCACATATCTGGATTTAGTTCTTTTTCTTTATACTATGTCTATTGCTGACTTATGCTTTTTAATAGCTCTCCAAATGTAAAATTTATGAATTGAGATTTACTTATTGAGCTATCGCACCAATTTATAATGCGACAGGAATTTAGAAATCAAGAAAATATTTACTCAGATTTAACTCTCTTCATTTCTTCAATCATAATAGGAAGAATCTCAGTTGCATTCCCTACAATAGCTAGATTAGCGATTTCAAAAATTGGAGCATCCTCATCTTTATTAATTGCCACAATGTAATTAGAACCAGACATTCCGGATGTATGTTGTGTTGCTCCAGAGATACCACATGCAATATAAAGCTTTGGTGATACGATTTTTCCTGATTGTCCAACTTGGTGTGCACGAGAAATCCATCCATCTTCAATTGCTGGTCTTGTTGCACCTACTACACCGCCAAGTACACGTGCCAATTCTTTAACAAGTTTGAAATTTTCTGCATTTCCCATGCCACGTCCACCAGAAACAATAACCTCAGCTTCTTCTAAATTTACAGATTCAGAAATTTCTTTCACTATATTAATAATCTTTGTCTTAACAACACTAGCTGGAATTTCTACTTCTTTTTCTGTAACGCCTGCATTTGAAGCAGCTTCTGGCTTTTGATAGCTTCCATTTCTAACTGTAACAACAGCCGTACCATCTACCTCAATCTGCTCTAAAACTGTACCGCCATAAGCTGGTCTAGTGTATATAACTTTATCATCAGTCTTACTCATCCCTATTACGTCACTTACACACCCTAAACCAATACGTCCTGCAATACGTGGTGCAATATCTTTAGCGAGTGTTGTATTAGCTAATAGAATAATATCTGGATTTTGTTCCCTAACAATTTGTGATAATACCTCTGTTAAGGTATCACAATCTGCAGCAGTATTTGTAAAAATAACTGGAATTCCCAAGTCTGCTACTGTATCCGCAATATCTCTGTTACCTGCTATAATAGCTGTTCCTTCTGCATCTAATGCTTTTGCTGCACTAATTAATTCAAGACTTCCGCCTAATGCCTTTTCTCCGTCTGTTTCAATGAACAATAATGCTTTCATACTTTCGTTTTCCCCCTCTATTAGATTGCCTTATCTTTTTTCATTTGCTCCATAACAGCATTTACTGCTAATACAGCATCTTTCTCTTGAATCTTGATACCAGCCTCTTTCTTAGGAGGTTCAACATATTCAATTAAGCGTACTTTTGCTTGTTTTACATCTCCAATATCTGCTGCACTGTAAGTTGGAATGACTGCCTTACGGCTTGCCATCTTTGACTTTATAGTAGGATAACGTGGATCATAATCTGGCTTACTTACTGTTACTACAGATGGACACTCTAAAGAAACCAAATTATATCCTTCCTCAGTTTCTTGATGAATCTCCATAACATTATCCTTTAAATCGATTTCAATCGCACTGCTAACATAACCTGTCCCAAGTTTTTCAGAAAGCATTGCCCCTACTTGACCAGTAATTTCATCTGTAGATTCCTTTCCACAAAGAATTAAATCGAATTTCTCACCTTTATCTTTTTCAATTTTATGAATAGCATCTGCCAAAACATCAGCTGTTCCCATAGCATCTAAATCTGCATATAAATCATCTTTTGCAAAAAATGCTTCATTAGCTCCTACAGCAAGACAATTTTTTAATGTGTTTAGAGAATCATCTGCTCCAACTGTTAATACACTGACCTTTCCTCCGTGATTCTCAATAAAACGAACTGCGAGCTCTAATGCATATGTATCAAATGCATTTGCCACCAAACTGACCCCGTTTAAATTAGGCTTTTTCTTTTCTTTATCCAAATGGATTTCAATAGAATCATCTGGAACCTGTTTTACGCATAATAGAATCTGCATACTTTCCCTCTCCTTATCCTTTTATATTATCAAACTACTTTTTTGAATTTAATCTCTACGCAAAGCATTATAAATTGGTCTTACCAATTTATAAGTAAATGTTATCATATAATTCCAAAGATTTCAATAATCTATTTTATTTTTTTATTGCATATATTTTTAAGTTGATAATTTCTTTGAGATTATTAGGATTATGAATGCGCAATTATGTTCTTTAGTAACGCAATTTACCTACATTTTACCCAGTAAGAACTTACTTTACATAAATTCTAAATAACTTAAACTTATAGTAATTCACATAAATTTTACTTATGATTTAATTTAGAAAATTAATTCACGACTCTTATAAAAAAATAAATCCCAGATCCAATAGGTTGGAAATTTACAACAAAATAGTGTTACGCTGCGTTCTTTAATCTTTGTAATTATAATTCTATGGATCCAAATAATTTACTATAGATAAACAAATCATAAACTACATAATATATTTTGAAATATAACTCAAATAGAAATGAGTCGCATACTTTTGTGGAATGTTTCATAAGGAATTTTTATGGATGTGATTCTTAGAATAAAAGTTGTTCCAAAATGCTAGTTCAAAGCTTTGTCTTTGAGGCTAGCGTTTTGGAACAACTTTTATTCTTAGAATCGCCCATAAAAATTCCTTGGGAACTGGAACAAAAGTATGCGACTCATTTCGGTGAGTTTATCACATAAGTTTTAGTTTGTTTTTCCATAATTGGTCTTACCATTTTAAAATATACATGTTATAATCTTAATATTAATATGATTATTTTAAGATAAAGGGGAAGTTATTATGGCTATAATTGAAATTCCATACTCAACAAAATCTTTAAAAGTAAACGTTGAAGATAAAAATCTAAAGGGGATATTGGTTTCTAAAGCAAATAGTTATAAAGCTGATTGTTCACAAAATGATATAGTAAATAGATCACTGGATAATTGCATCGGAAGCAAATCCTTAGAGGAATTAGTAAAGGATAAACATAATATGGTTATTATCACCAGTGACCATACAAGACCTGTTCCAAGCAAGATTACTATGCCTATTCTGCTTGAAAGAGTAAGAAAGGTAAATCCTAGTATAAATATAAAGATACTTATAGCTACAGGTTTTCATAGACCAACAACAAAAGAGGAAATGATAAATAAATTTGGACAAAACATAGTTGATAATGAAGAAATAATAAACCATGTTTCTACAGATGAAGATAGTTTAGTAAGTGTAGGAATTCTGCCTTCTGGAGGTGAACTTTTTCTAAACAAATTAGCTATGGAAACTGAATTACTAATAGCAGAAGGATTTATAGAGCCTCACTTTTTTGCTGGATTTTCTGGAGGAAGAAAAAGTATTTTACCAGGCATAGCATCAGCAAAAACTATAATGGCAAATCACTGTTCAGAATTTATTAATAGTAATCACGCAAGAACTGGTATTATAAAAGATAATCCTATACACAAAGATATGCTTTATGCTGCAGAAAAATCAAACCTTGCATTCATATTAAACGTAGTTATCGATGAAAATAAAAATATCATAAATGCATTTGCTGGAGATAGTAAGCTTGCACATGAAGAAGGCTGTAAATTTGTTATGGATCTTTCAAGTGTAAAAAGCATAGAGGCTGATATTGTAGTTTCAAGTAATGGAGGATATCCATTAGATCAAAATCTATATCAAGCTGTAAAAGGTATGACCGCTGCAGAAGCCACTTGTAAAAAATGTGGAGTGATTATTATGATAGCTGCTTGTAATGATGGTCATGGTGGACAATCTTTTTATGACACTGTAGCAAATTCTAAAGGACCAGAAGAACTTCTTGAAAGAATATTAAAAGTACCTAGAAATGAAACTATACCTGATCAATGGGAAATTCAAATTTTAGCCAGAATTTTAAGTAATTATACTGTAATCGTTGTTACAGATGTGTGTGATCCAAATATGATTACAAGTATGCATATGAAACATGCCTATACTTTTGATGAAGCTTTAAGCCAAGCCTATAATATAAAAGGTAAAGATGCAGATGTTGTAGTTATTCCAAATGGTGTAGGAGTAGTAGTTGAGAAATAAAGAGCCATAACTTAAAGAAATAGATAAAAAATTTGTATTAACTCCTATAATGCACTATAAAAATTATAGGAGTTAATGCAATTCTAATTAAAGCTGAGGCTTTCTAAATATAAGAAAATCTCAGCTTCTAAGTATATTAGTACTATTTTTCAACTACTCCACTTACTGATTCAAACTTAAGAAAGCGTGTGCCTTGAAAAGTTAATGTTCCCCATTCATGTTCCGGAATGTTCCTAAAAACATGCCCTCCAACTGTAAATTTCAGTTCACTTCCAGTCTCTAATTCAAATTTCAAAATTAATGTTTCATTGGTTGTCATTACTCCATTGCTATCTGTATTTGTATATACGTCCCTTTTTTTCTTAATAAGCTGTGCCTTAGTAGATATAATTGGTGAGTTTTCATTTTTAATATATCTGCTTACACTCAAAAAAATTATAAAAGCGAAAAAAATAAAAAATATTACCTGAAATCCAGCCATATACTAATCCTCCAAATTTTAAATTCTAATTAAGATATTTTTATTCACATTTATCAAGTTTTATTTGTTTTTCACCCCATTTATACAATTCATTCAATGCAGGAAGTAATGATTTCCCTCTTTCAGTTAAAAAATATTCAACTTTTGGCGGAATAGTTTCATATTGAGTTCTAACAATAAGATTATGCTCTTCTAGTTCCTTTAAAGATTTCGTTAGCATCATATTCGTAATGCCTTTAATTTTTCGTTTTAATTCATTGTATCTAACAGGTTCCGCTTCTGATAAATACCACATAATTGGCAATCTCCACTTTTGCCCTACAATATCAAGTGCATATATAACAGAACATTCGGTCTCATAAATATTATCATCAGGAAATACTGTATCACAACTAGTATCCTTCTTCATAAATTATACCTCATAAAATTCAATAGTATATTTTTTATACTGACACAGAAAAAACTGCATACTTGTACATTTATTCCTTATAATTTACTATTATAACAGAAAACATTGACTATAATATAAAATTAATTTCAAAAAAAGGAGTGCTATCATGAAAGTTTATGCTATCAATGGAAGTCCAAGAAAAAATAAAAATACAGCTACTTTGCTTCAAAAAGCCTTAGATGGAGTAAAAGCCTCAGAAAAAGATAACGAAATTGAAACTGAAATAATTAATTTATATGATTTAAACTATACGGGGTGTAAGAGCTGCTTTGCCTGCAAAAGACTTGAAGGTAAAAGTTATGGCAAATGTGCAGTAAAAGATGATATTTATGAAGTTTTAGAAAATCTATCTCAAGCTGATGGAATCATCTTTGGAACTCCAGTATATTTCGGTAATATAACTGGCCAATTGCAATCATTTTTAGAAAGATTATTATTCCCTAATTTTGAGTATGATAAAAACTATACTTCAATCGCACCAAAGAAGATGGCAACTGCATTTATTTATACAATGAATGTTTCAGAAGAAATAATGGACATTGCTAATTACAAATTAACATTCAGTAAAATAGAATCTTCTATAGAACGCATATTCACAAAACCTCAAATAATGTATAGTAATGATACCTATCAATTTGATGATTACTCAAAATATAAATCTGATGCATTTTCTGAAGAAGCAAAAGCAGAACATAGAAAAGTTCAGTTTCCTTTAGATTGTCAAAAAGCATTTGAAATAGGTGCTATTTTAATAAAGTAATATATAAAAATAATATAGTTGAATAATATTATTTTTTAATCTGAAATTTATATCATCTATTTATAAAATTTAGACTTACGATATAGGATTCTATATTGTAAGTCTATTAAAATATTATATACTCTTTTGTATCAATTACAACTTTACATCCTATATGAGGCGACGACATCATTGGTACTTCTTTATCTCAAAGAACTAAAGTTGCAATAATTTAGCGGTTACTATAAATTTTCTTGGAAGTGAACCATATTAATTAATACTTGTTTTACAAGGTTAAAAAGAACTTATTTATATGATCATACCCAATATTGTTTTTTCATCAATGCTATTTTCAGCTGAAATTGAATATGATATACCATCCTTTTCCCAGGTAGCTAAATTATATTCTTCACTTTTGTTTCCTTCCAAATTCACGTTTAGTCCATTTACTTTTAATGTATCATTTACTTGGTAAACATTATAATCACCACTTATATTATCAATACCTTTACCTGCTCTAAAAATTATATTATTATTACCATCATTATAATCTACCTGAATTATTTCATTTGATATAACACTTATGTTTCCCATTTTAAATCCTTTTGACAAAGTTTTTAAAGGGCTTACTTTTAAATTTAGCGCTTTTTCAGCTTCATCTAGTGTCTTATATTCCTGCCTATAATTTTCGACTTTCTCTGCTGCAACTGATGTGCCCAAAACACTATTATCTTCATTATTTTCAGGTATTCTATTTTGCATTATATCTTGATCTTTTGTTTTAGATTCTGTGCTTGTCGGATTCTTATTTTCCTTTTTATTAATATCTCCTTCAGGATTTGTTTTTGACAAAATATTTGAATCTTCTATAGATTTATTATCATTATTTTGTGATGTTTGGCTTTTCTCTGCCTCTATGCTTGAGTTCGACTGTAAATTATCTTTGTCTTTTTCTTCTTGTCTTATTTTGGAGCTGTCACTACTCTCTCTTTTGACATAACTATCACCATTATTATAATTACTATTATTTTTCCCTACAGTTTGATCTTCCTTATTGTTATTGTTAGAAATTTCTTTACTATCTTTATTGTTAACATAGTTATTATCATTATTAGTTTTTAAGTTATTATTCTCATCATCATTACTCTTTACCGTTTCTTTCTGCTCTAAATCATTAGGTGCAGGTTTTAAAAGCATAGGATAATTTTTAACTACACTTAAACATAATACTATAGCACCACATGCTGCTACCATCTGCATATTTTTTTTAAAGTTGTAATATTTATTTATTTTTGGTTTAGTAGTTTTAATTTTCAAGCTTTTTTCTGCATTATTGTCATTTTCATTTGCAACTAAAACATTTTTGAGTATTCTTTTTTTCATTTCATCATTCATTACTATCTTATCAATTTCTTCTTTATATTTCTTGTTCAAAATCATACTCCTCCTTTAGCTCTTTTTTCAGCATGTTTCTTCCTCTACTAAGTAATGATCTCACTGTTGCTTCTTTCCTATCTACTATATTTGATATTTCAACCGTAGTATATCCTTCATAATAATATAAATGAATGATCTCTCTATATTTTACTGGGAGTTTTAGTACCTGATTCAAAACATGGTTGTCCTTATATTCATCATAATAAGGCATGTCCATTAATTCTACATGCTTTTTAAACCAGGCTGATTTTAATTTATTTTTACAGATATTTCGTGCAACACAAATAAGCCAATGCTTTTTATGGTCTTCGCTTTCAAATATCTCTATATTTTTAAGCAGTTTCACAAAAACATCTTGAACCGCATCTTCAGCATCATATATATTCTTCATGTATGAATATGCAAGTCTCAGCAGCATATCTCCATAATGATCTAAATCTTGTGAAATAATTTCATCCGTACGCAATGAAACCTCTTTCATTAAAAAACTCATCCTTCCATCCAGTAGCACAATATGATATTTAACATTTCACATAAACTTAAGTGGTAACTAACCGAAAGCAAATATATTTTTATTCCACAAGGACTAGGAAATTGAGCTGTTTCACAAAAATGTATTTGCTTTCTGGTGTGTATATCCACTTAAATTTAGTGAAAATTGAATAAATTAACTAGTAAAAGTAAAACTGATAATTGGTTTATCTATAACCCCAAACTAAATTCATCCTTATTAGTCTTGTCACTACTTATGTTACTTATTATTTATTTTTTTAATATATACTTAAAAAGTACTTTTTATTATTTTGATTATATCGTCTTGTTTCATGCCATCATTTACTGAAATAGAATATGACATATTATTCAAACTCCAAGTCGCAACTTTAATAAGATTATCATCTCCTTTTAATCTTACATTGCTGCCATTTATATTTACAACAATATTAGTCTTATAGTTATTATAGTCACCACTTATATCCTCAGTTCCCTGTGCCATTCTAAATAAAATATCATTTTGTTTATTTACATAGCAGATTTGAAATAAATTTCTAGATATAGCGTTTATATATTTGATATTATATTTACCTAATAATTCTTTTGGTACTGTAACTTTAAATTTTAGTGCTTTTTGAGCATCGTCTATAGTATCAAAGCCTTCAATAGGATTAATTATATCCAATTCATCTTCATTTTGATTTACTGTAGTAGATGCAGACTTACCATCCCATTTCCCGTTTTGATCTACCTTATATCCATCTGGAGTCTCTGTATTTAATGCCATTTCTCCATTATTCAACAAATAATACCAACTGCCACTATATTGAACCCATCCTCTTTGCATTATGCCACTATTATTCATAAAATACCACTTATTATTTATTAACTTCCATCCAGTTGTCAGCTCTCCATTATGTGAATATATCCATTGTCCATCTTTATTCCTTACAAAAAAACTTCCTACTGTTTTTTGATCATTGAATAGGGAATTATATAAATTTATTGGCACGTATACAGTATTATCATCTATTATAGTTTCTGCACCTAATACATGCATCACAGCTAATACCATAGTATCAGGATCAGTACTTGTATACCCAAAACCATCTGTTCCTACATAAACATTTATTTTAATTTTACCATTGTCTAATCTTACAGTTTTATTGTCCTTATCCGCTTCAACTTTAAAACCAAGACTTTCTGCTGTAGTTTTAAGAGGAACCATAATCTTACCTTTATATATTAAAACTCCGTTTCTTCCAAGTTCAATATTTTTTCCGCATATTAATACCTTATTAATATCTACATCCTTAGGTGCATAGTTAGATATTGGAAAAGCATCTTCAGTAACCTCTGAATGAAACTTTTGAGTATTTAAATCTTCGGCAAATGCTTTAGCAGACATTCCCATAATTGTTACCGCTGTTAAGAAACCTATCATTAATTTTTTCATAATATTATCTTCTCCTTCTAAGTTAGACACAATCAAAAATAAAATTGTATTTATTTTTATGTCTTTACATCTTAATTTTTCCTTTTAGGCACATGAAAGAAAATAACAAGTCCAAAATTGCCATGAGAAGATTTTAGATGCAGAAAAGTTCCGAATTTCAGCTTAGCTGCTCTTTCTCAATGTGCATATTTATTTCATCAGTACGGAAGACGGATAGCACTCATAGTGGACCGGACATATTAAGGTTATCCGCCTAATCAGCATGATAGAATATATACTGACAGATGGACTAATTATTTTCTTTATTGTTCCTTATACTAGTAATACAATCCAACTTAGAGAAGTGTTGCAAAAAATTCTTAAATTTATAAAAAAAATTTAAGAATTATATTTTGAATAAAAAAGTAAATCTAACCATTAAACCTTCACAAAGACCGCCTTAGGTAATTCTGAAACATGACGTATTTAGACCGCTTATGCAAAAACAATCAATAAACCAGTCATAATGAAAATTCCTAATATTATGCTAATAGAATTAGCAAGTGCTGGACTTGGATTGTCCGAGTCTATCATTTTGCTATATACTGCCGATATTGTAGACAAGGGAGCAAATAAAACAACTATAATCATTTGTTTTGCTAGAATTGGAACTGGTAAAAAAATATAAAAAATACAACTAAGAAGTACATTACATAAATACCTCATTCCTAACAGTTTAGTAACTGCTTTTACTTGATTCTTTGTAATATTAATTTCTAATATAATTCCAATCATGAGCATTGCAAGAAATGCATTAGCAGACCCAATCATGGAAGCAATAGTCGTAACTTCTTTTGGGATTGATATTTTTAATGCTGACATAATAAATAAAAATATTAAGACATCAAATGGAACTGATCTTAATAATGTCTTAATTAGCGTTTTAATATTTAATCTTCCACTACCATCTACTTCATTTTTAGCCAATGCATAGGCTCCCCCGAGTACCATAAAAGCATTCCCCATATCAAACATACACATATAAAGAAGCGCAGTTGGTTCAAAAAAACTGGCTGCAAATGGAATAGCAAAGTTACCTACATTGTAACCAGAGCAATTAATTATACTGATAGCTCTTTCAACTGGCGAATTTCTTCGCTGTATAAATTTCACAAGAACAATATTAAATAAATTACTAATTAAACCTACTAAAATAATGATAATTGCCACATAATTTATGTTCATACTACTTGCCCCAGCAATTAATGCCGCTGGCAATGTTATATTCATGACTATTTTAGATAAAAAAAGTCCATCTTCTTTTTTAAAAAACCCCCTTTTCTTAAGTGTATATCCTATAATCATGATACAAATAAATCCTAACGATTTGACCAGTACTTCTTTCATTTAATCCTTACCTTTCCAATAAACATTTTTCACTCAATATATCCATATTTAGATATCAAGTGAAACTTGATTCAGGTGGGGTTTGATCCCCATCTGAATCTTAGTTGAACTTATCCAGGAGCGTGCAGCCGTTATCTCACATTTGAAGAAGCTTGAATATTACGGATGCTAGCTATCGGATAAATCTCGTTACATTATATCTTTTTTTTATGCAATAAATCAATCATAATGATAATCTTCTAGTAATATAAAATTATACTATAAAATTCACATTTTCTCACAATCAGCCGAGATCACTTCTGAAATCCTAAGGATTGAGATTCCTAAAGACTAATATCTGTATCACATTACCTATTAGTTCATAAACTATTTATATGAAAAACTATAATATAAAGGAGCCGTTATGCATAATCGTTATTTGAGGGATGATATGGCAGTCCCAAGTATTGTTTCTTTAGTACAAGGAGATGTAAATGGCGATGGAATACCTGATACTGTCTATTTAACAGGTATAAAAACATCAGATAGCCCATTTACTCAAGACATTACCCTTGTAATACAAGATGGAAGAACAGCCAGATTTATAAGCGTTCCTCTCATTGATAATTCAGGATATAATCCAAAGCTTTCTTTATGGAAATTTACCGATAATGGTATATATGATATCTTCATAAGTATTGATTCAGGTGGAAGTGGTGGGATAATGTATCACTATATTTATTCCTTTATAGACAATACACCACAATTGCTGTTTGATTTTAATTCATACAACGAGAAATACAATTATAATGTTACTTATAAGGATAACTACAAGGTTGAGGTTGACAGTAGACAAAATGATAAAAACTACATTATAGATATATCCAATAGAGATGATGAGTATTTGAATGAAATATATTACGAGAACGGTAAACTAAAAAGTCCCATTAGCGGATTCGTAAATCCTTTGAGTGGCCTATATCCTGTAGACTTTGATTCAAATAATGTATATGAGCTGTTAGCCTATCAAAGGATAGCCGGAAGATATAACGCAGATTCTTTAGGCTATGTTTTAAATACCCTAAAGTGGAATGATAATATGTTTATTTTAGATAATCAGTATGTGGCTATTTTTCAATGAAAATAAGGTATACAAAAATTTGTATACCTTACACTTATTATATTATAATCTCTTCTTTTCTATATTAATTTTCTAAATCGAATGTTCATTCTAATAACTATAAAAAATAAATAAACTCTATAAACTTAATATAGTTTTTACTAATTAGAATCCTAAATAATCTCCTACAACTACTACAGTGATATCAGTCAACCCTGGTTTCTTTTTCATTACTGAATATGTTCTGCAAATTCTATTTTTTACTTGGCAATTAACACATGTTCCTGTTTTTGTACATGGATTTTGAGTGTTGAGTCTCATATTATTCATTGGTGCTGCTGTATTTTTTAATCTTTCAAATGCTGCTGCCTCATCTTTACATACTTTATCAACACTAACTACAATAATTACTTTCTTAGGACCAAAGTTCATAGCTGCTATCCTATTTCCCCAAGCATCAACATTTACAAGCATACCATCTAAAGTAATAGCATTGGTGCTGCAAAGATATAAATCACTTAACATTTCTTTTTTTGCTATTTCTCCTTTTTCCTCTAAAGTTAAGCCATCAACACTGTGATCTAATACCTCTGCTCCAAGTGCTCTAGCCTTATCTTGAATTCCCATATTATATATTGTCATTGAACCAGGAAATCCCACTTTAGATTCTGCTGTAACATGATTCATTACAAAATCCGAAGCTTCTTCCATAGTTGACACATATAAAGCATCAAAATCATTTTTTATTAATGAATCTACCACCTTTTGCCCAATAGTTTCCTTATGCCAATTTTTTATTTCATTTGTATTCATTAATTATTCCTCCATCTCTATTTTTTGCATTGAACGTTCATTCTAATATCATTACAAAGGAGACAAGAGTTTTTCACAATTTTATTCTTCTAAATCTCCTATATATACGTGTGAATTTTAAAATTCGTTCTCTTTTTTTCTTGCAGCATTCCAGCATGCATAGATTGCTGTTTGAATAATATCATCTGTAAGATCTGTAATTCCCTGAAAATATGATTTTAATAAATATACCATAGACCCATAATGCATTTGAACCATTAACTTAGGCTCTAATTCAATAAATAACTTTTGTTCAATAGCTTTTGAATAAAGCTTAGCAACTTCATTGCACCAAACATCTTCATTTACTTTTTTCTTTACTTCATCTGTAATATATGGAGAAAATGAATATTGCTCAATAAACTGAAATGCTCTTGAATAACTCATTGCAAATTTAATAAAGTTTTTCCAAACTCCTTGAAATCTGACTTCAAGACCTTCATTTGAATCAAAACCTTCTAATACTTCATCAGACTGAGATTTAACTATTCCCTTAAAAAGCTCATTTATAATATCCTCTTTACTATTAAAGTAATGATAGATACTTCCAGTGGATATCCCAGAAACCTTAGATATTAATGACATTGATGTTGCCTGTAATTCTTTTTCACTTATAAGCTCAAGGGTAGTCTCTAAAACTGCCTTTTGAACTTTGTTATATTCTTCAAACATTTTTTAATCCTCCGTATAAAATTGTAATTCTTGTTAGATAGAATGTTCATTCTAATTATAATTTAATATTTTTTTAATGTCAACATTTTTTATATTTAGACTATTCTTTTACCTTCCTCAACGTAAACCTCAATATCTTCAAACAATAGACTCTTATTAAGCATATATATCTTTCATAAAGGTTTATAAACTTTTAAATTTATGATAAAATCAAGTATAAAATTTCTTAAGAAATAAGACAAAAGTTAAGCGTCAAAGAAGAGGTAATTACATGAAAACGATAGTACCCCATTACTATAAAGATTTTAAATGCTCTGCTTCAAAATGCACTGATACTTGTTGTGCTGGATGGGAAATTATAATTGATGATGAAGCCTACAGCCATTATAAGATGGTATGCGGTGAATTTGGTGAGAGATTAAAATCTAACCTAACCTTATATGAAGATGGAGAGCATGGTTTTGTATTACAAAATGGTAATTGTCCATTTTTAAATACAAATAATCTTTGTGATATCTATACTGAACTTGGAGAAGAAAGTTTATGCTATACCTGCAAGACTTATCCAAGATTTGCAGAGGAATATAGTGATATGCGTGAAATAGGAATATCATTATCCTGTCCAGAGGCTGCAAGATTAATCATTAAAGACTCTAAACCAGCTACTTTTGAGGTTTTAGAAGATGACGAAATAATAAATATTTATGATGATATAAATTCTGATATTTCTGTGCAGCTAATATCTGCTCGAAAAATGGCTATATCTATGCTGCAAAATCGTTCTATAACTTTAAATCATAGATTTGCACTATTAATTAATTTTGCTCATGATATTCAGGAAGAAATAAATAAAAATAAGTTATCCAAAATTCCAGATATAATACATAATTATTCTAAAGACGCTTATCAGAAAGAGCTTATTAATGAATTTGATAAGTATAAAGCAAAGCAAGCTGACAAGTATAATAATATGCTTAAATGTATGAGTGCATATAAAAACCTTAATCCTATTAATGATAAGTGGCCACAAATAATAGAAAATGCTATTAGATGTTTTCATAAAAAAGAAGATATTACTTTTTATCAAAAACAATATGATGGTTTTAATGAATATTATGAAAATAAAACCTATGAATATGAGAATTTAATGGTATATTTTATATTCCAATATTTTATGAAAGCTATTTTTGATGAAGAATTATACTCTAAAGTTACATTAGCTGTTATGAGTTATCTTATTATTAAAGAATTAAATGTGGTAAAATGGATTGATAATAAATATAACTTTGATATAAATGATCAAATAGGCATAATGCATATGTATTCTAAAGAAATAGAAAATTCAGAGAAAAACCTTTATGATCTTGAGGAAATGTTTAATATGAACGAAATATATGATTTAAAACAACTACTTATTTTAATAATGAATTAGAAATAGGCAGGCTATTTTTTAATAGATATACTGCCTATTTGTATCTTTAATTCTTATAAAAATTCCTTTATAATACTGTTTCCCCCATATTGCTTCTGAAACACGAGGTGTTCAAGTTGCTAAAGATGTTCTTTAAATCCCTGAGGATGATTGCACTTGGTAATTTTTTGAACCTTTGAGATTCTTGTCATGAGTTTAGAACTGGCCTGCTAAAATTCATTAACAATTTTAAATTTTTTTATATCGCGCTCTCCTTTTATTATTACATCACTTAACAGCCAAGTATTTTCCCATTCTTTTTGGAACTTCCAATATTGTATAAACGTCTTAACTTTATTGCTTCCAAAAAGAATTTCTCCATCAGTTTCATCTACAACATAATCCTTTGCTCTATATTTAATCAAAAACCAAACAACATCTTCATAGCTATCATGATGATGAATAATTCCAATAGGATCTGCTTCTATAAGTTCAAGTTCGTCTATTACCCTTATTATATTATTAAAAAAGTATCTTTTACATTGTGCCTGCTGTATATTATAAAATTCACTGCTTATGTATTTTTCACACATTTCAAAATTCATTTGTTCCAATGATTCATTTACTTTAAAAAAGGTTTCTTTTACAGTGCTTCTAAGAAAGGCATAGGCAATATTCCTTGAATCTTTCTTTATTGTATTTATAAATTCATTTGTTTCTTTCTTTTTTTTATTAATCTCATTGTTATATAAAAGCTTATTAATGTAATAATCATCTATTTTAAAAATATGAATAATAACTAGTACTAAGCTTAAACTTACTAAAAAAGTAGCTTTTATAGGAAATATTCCTCCATTATAATACCATTTAACAATATCAGGCAACCCTAACTTATTTAAAATTACTACGCATAATATTATTGCAATAGCTCTTTTGATTTTATAAAAAAACAAATCATTTATATCTTCTCTATCGTATTCTCTATTTTTATCAATAGTCATATAGGTATAATATAATTCTTCAGAGTTACTTAATGTGTCAATGGCCTTATTGATATATTTATTCTTTTTATTAGGTTTATCAAATATCTCCCACATATTATTCCCTCCTGGATTTCACTTTCTTTATTTTAGCACTTTAGCTTACCATTAGATTTATTTATGGTTCTTTTGAGTTTGTTCCTTCTGTCTTTCTTAATTCCAAACAGAAATCTTGTCACAGGTAGTCTTCTGAATATCTCATACATTATAATTGTTAAAATAAATGACGTTCCCATAATTACAAAATATTGAATTACTGGTACTCTAACAGTTTGAACCACTATAAAACCTACAATTACTATAATAGATTGATGAAAAATATATATAGGAAATATTGCTGATGTAAAATATTGTGTAAACTTATTATTAAATTCTAAAAATTTTTTACCTAATCCCATAATTGCCAAAATACCAATCCAGCCTAAAACTCGCTGTTGAACTTCCCATAGCAAGCCATGTGAAATACTCATTTGGTACATAGTGCATCTCATTATAATCAGTATCACCCATGCAAGTCCTAAAGGAATACGATATTTTTCTAGCCTTGCCTGCACTTCTTCCATACTTAAAATAAAATATCCTAGTAAAAAATCAGCTGCAAATTCTCCAATACTCTTCCCCCCAATATCTAGTATTGGAGCAGCTAACAGTATTATTAAAAACATTGGTACAATCTTCATTATAGTCATGGACTTTCCACTTATTTTGTTTTCTTTGTTTTTATACCATATGATAAGAGGCAGTGTTATCATTGATATTACAAAAAGATATAATATAAACCATGTTTGTCCAGGTGTAAAATGTCCATCGTAACCACTCCAGTCCGTTAATGAAAAATACACTGCAAAATGCTCTATATAACTTCCAATATAGTTATTAAAATATCTATCTGCTATATATGCCTGAACTGGTATCACCAACAAAATTGATGATATTAGAGGAATAAACAATTTTAAAAAACGTTCCTGTATATATTGCTTTACTGTCCTATTCTTTAGTGAATATACAGCAGAGACTCCAGCCAAGGTAAATAATCCTGACATCCACCATGGATATACTGCAAGGTCCAGCATAGTTGCACCAAATAAAGCCTTACTATGCACATACCAATTTTCACCCCATCCATTAAATATCATGGCTGTGTGAAATGGAAATAGCATTAATATACATAGAATTCTAATATTATCAATATAATATTTTCTCATGTTAACCATTATACCCCTCAACAAATTGAATTGGATGACTCTTAATTTTATTTATATTCATAGTAATCACCATTATATCTTCTTCACAATATAATCAACGAAGCCTTGCTTAATTTTTTCACTTTGATATATTCTTTCTATAACTCTGCTTTCTTTGCATAGTATTTTCATATCCTTAAAATACATGTCAGGTTCATCTTCTTCAAAATATGAATGTATTACAGGCATATCATCATCCATTTGCTCATATTGATTTTCACCAAGGGAGACGCCTGTCCCACAACGATGATCTTTTGTAGTAAGAAAATTAACAAAAAGCAAACCATCTTGCTTTAGTACACGTTTCATTTCAGTTATAGATTTTAAAACATCTGCTTTTGTCATATGAAATACTGAATTATAAGAATATACAAAACTAAATGACTCATTTTCAAATTTTAATTGCCTCATATCTCCCTTCTTAATATTCAAACACTGACTTTTCAATGCTGCATATGTATTGGCCTTTTCTAATTGTCTTTCGTCAAATTCTATTCCATGTGTTAAATATCCATATTCTGAAAATAAACTTAGTGGTGGACAGTCTCCCCCAGCTCCACAGTCTAATACGTTCTTATCCATAGTTGTCTCATTGCAGTGCATTATAAATCTATATAATGGTACTTGCTTAAATATTTCATTCATTTTATCTTCCCCCTTATGTTTTATGCTACATTATGCGTGAATTATATCTTATTTATTGTTCTACCCACGAAGCAACATATTTATATTACTTATATCTCTTATTTTAATCATATAAATTACACTTATTTCCTTATTATAACATACTTTACAAACATGACGTCTAGTAAATTTTTATGGACATTACCATTTAGCTGCTGATTGATTTGATAGATTAATCATAATTAATCGGTGAGTATGCACATAAGTTCCATTATCACTGAGGAACCCTACAATAAAAAAAACAACTTAAATAATAAAAGACTGAGAATCATCTTTTTTTGATTTTCAGCCTTTTTATAATCTTAACCTATTTATATTAATTTCTTTCCCTTTGAGGTATTTTCCATAAAGAATTCTTGCAGCTCTTATAAACATACTAAGCGTTTTCTGATACAACCGTCGTTCCTGAAATATAATCATGAATAGCTCTATGTGATAGCGTACTTAAAACCAGAATTCCAGACGCAATTGTTAAAATTCTGCCTGCTATTCCTAGATAGTATTCAAAATAAAAACCGGTCACAAGAGTAAGCAGCTGTATTAAATAACTTGTTATAACAATTGCTGTTCCCTCTATCACCATGAGCCCTATAATTTGTCTTATTAAAAGGGTTTTTAAATCTATATCTGAATAGTCCTTTTTGACTATTTTAATCTTAACCAAATGCTTTCCAATTGTCTGACCATGGTACTTTTTATAAGGGATATATATATAATAAATTAGGGCTGCAATAAAACAAAGACTACCAGCTAAATATGCCCATCCGTTTGAATATCCCAGACTCGCAAACACATAGAGATTGCTAAACATATCCCCTTTCTTTGTCACCGCACTATAAATTAAAACTGCAGGGAATCCTGTGATAATTCCTCCTAAACACCAATCTATGATGTATGCCAGTAGCCTTTTTGATATGCTCACATTCGATGGATTCCTATCCACCCATGATGTCAGTTTTTTCCATGATTTATGCATAAAACATTCCTCCTATTTTGAATACAAATAATCCATGGCTTTTTTAAAACGCTTTAACCCATCTTCAACCTTTGAGCGACTGCATCCTAAATTCATCCTCAAATATTTTGCGCCATTCTTCCCATAGGTTTCACCCTTCATAATAGCAACTCCGCCAACATTTACTAGAGCATACTGAATCTGTTCAGAGGTGAATGGAATTCCCCTTCCATCTATCCATGCCAAATAAGTAGCATCTGGTTTTTTAAATTTAAAGTCTGGCAGCTCACTTTTAATAAAATCCTCCACCAGCTGCATATTACCACGGATATAGTCATTTAGCTCATCAATATAATTACCGCATTGCATATACCCTACCATTGTTGCATACATTCCAAATATACTTGCAGAATTCAAAAAATCTCTCTTCCTAGTATGATATAAAAAATCATTTCTCACCGTCTCATTTGGTATCATCACATATGAACCAATCAAACCAGGGGTATTAAAAATTTTACTGGAAGAAGATGCTGTATATAGCTCATCATAATCATGCATATAGGATAAAAGCGGGATTTGTTTCTTTTGTCCAATCTGTATATCCATATGTATCTCATCCGAAATTATCTTTGTATTATATTTTTTACACAATGATATCATGCGTTCAATATCATCTTGTGACCATATCATACCTGTAGGATTATGTGGAGAGCATAAAAGCAATATTCTGCAGTCCTGTACCTGTTTCTCAAATAGATCAAAATCAATTTCAAATGAACCTTCTTTATGAATTAAATCATTTGATACCAATATGCGATCATTATCCTCTATGACTGTAAAAAATGAGTCATACATAGGATTAAATGTCAAAATCTTATCTTTTGGAGCACTTAGCAACCTGATTAATAATGATACTGAATACATAACGCTTGTACTATATAAAATCCAATTTTCTTCAATGCATGTATTAAATCTTCTCTTATAATGTTCTGTTATAGAAGATTTGAAATCATGATGATTCCACCTGGTATATCCATATATCTGATGGCTGGCAACTTGAAGAATTTTTTCAGTAATTGGTTTTGGAATAATAAAATCAGTATCTGAAATTGAAAATGGTATTAAATCTTTTTTATGAAAGCGATCTTCAATATAATCCCATTGTGTAGAATAGGTTCCCAAACGATTATGAACTTCATCAAAATTATATTTCATCTATTTCACCTCCAAAATTATATAATCCTTTGTAGTTTTATTGAGGGGAACACCTCTGCCATTAATAATAACCACATCATCTTCAATACGCACGCCTCCGATACTCGGAACATAGATTCCAGGCTCGCATGACATCATCATATGTTCCTTTAAAATAGTCTTACTTGAAGAATTCAAAACTGGCAATTCGCAGCCATCACCGATTCCAAGGCCGTGACCCAGTCCATGATTAAAATACTGCCCATATCCGTTTTTCTCAATAACATCCCTGGCAGCCTTATCCACATCACTAGCAATAACTCCAGCATTAATAGCGTTCAATCCTGCCAGCTGTGCTTTTAAAACAATGTCGTAAATTTCTTTAATCTTAGGTTCAGGTTCTCCGATAAAGCACATCCGCGTCATATCTGATTGATAATTTTTATATTGTATTCCAAAATCGATCATTATTGGCTCATGAGCTTTGACTCTGCGTTCAGTGGGCCTGCCATGTGGAAAAGCGGTCCTCTCTCCAGTTGCTACAATTGTATCAAAAGACATTTGCTGCGCTCCTGCTGCAATTGAATAATATTGGACCAAAGCGCTTATTTCATACTCTGTCATTCCTAAATGAATATTTGCGAGCACCTTCTTATAAATATCGTCTGTAATATCAACTGCTTCTTGCATGATATCTATTTCTTCCTGCTGTTTAATAATACGTAAATCAGCTATTTCTTCATCTAATAGAATAATCGGGACTCCAATTTTTTTAACATCTCTGTATTCTTTCACTAACATCTGAGAAGCTTCAATCCCTAAATTCCGGCAATGTTCTTTCTTCAATATATCTTGAGCTACCGATAGATAATTACAGCCCATTTCATGAGGTGAGTGAAGAATAATTTCAAGATCATGTTCTTTTTCTTTAGCTTCAGCCAGATATCTTCCGTCTAATATAAGGAACCCTTTATTTTGAGTGATTAAGACATTGCATCCGCTGCCTGTCATAGTTGATAACCATTTTTTCATGGTTTTACTTTTAATAAGCAGAGCATCAATATTATTTTGATTCATGAACTCATGTATTTTTTCTATCCTTTTAGCCATATTATCACCATCCTTAAAAATGAGGAGCTGTCACATTAAGAAATTTAACTACAATATATTGTCTTAAGATTTAAAAATCTAATCCAATATATCGTGATTTTAGGCACATGAAAATAAATAACAAGTCTAAAGTTGCTGTGAATATTTTTCATCAGACAAGGAGATAAATTGGTCTCATAGCGGGCCTATTAGGGCAATTTGACGACGCAGTATGATGGAAAATAGGCTAGCAAATTGACTTGTTATTTTTTTGATTGTGCCTTATTCTTTGTGCTACAGCTCCTTCTTTTTTAGAAGTCTAAATCAAGATCCTTTAAGATTTCTTCATCTTCTTTAGACATGTTATTTTTATCATTTTCCTTTTGTTGATAACGTTTTTCATATATCTTAAAAAATGGATACCATACAACAAGTGATAAGACTAATTGAATTCCATTAGCAACAATTGACATTGGGTCCATATTTGTCAGATATCCCTCTAAGAAAACACCCACATAAGGAGGTGTAAAGAATGAACAACTTAACGCTCCAAATTTCATCATCCATCCAGGGATAGTTCCTATAATTCCACCGCAAATAACGTATGGAATAAAAAATATAGGATTTAATACAATTGGAGCACCAAATAGTATTGGTTCGTTGATTCCAAATAACGCAGGAATTAGTGCAACACGTCCAATTTGCTTTAAGGCCTTTGATTTAGATAATAAGCACCAGAATACTAGACCAAATGTTATACCTGTGCCTGTAAAGTTACCAAATGCAGACTCTGGACCTGGAGCGAAGAAATGAGTCATTGCTAATCCGGCTTTATAGTTCTCTATATTTTCTGCTAGGAACTGAGTAGAAATTGGAGTTGTAATTGGACTCAATACAGAAGGATGAATTCCAAAGAAGAATAATAAACATTGTAACATCTTTAAGAATGTATAAGACAATGGATTGTCCATAGACCCTACTAATGGTGCAAATATGCTTGTAAAAATTAATGGCGGCATAATATTAAACACATTCACACACACAATACGAATAATTAAGAAGAAGCCAATAATAATAATTGATATTGGAATCATTTCAAAAGATCTTGAAACAAAATCCGGTACTGAATCAGGCATTTTAATTGTGAATTTCTTCTTTTTACACCAGCGATATAATTCCACTGCAATAATTGCAGCAAACATTGCTGCAAACAGACCTTTTGGTCCTAAATATTTAGTCATAATTCCGCCATCTTTTGTATAATCAACAGTCATCATAAGGAAAGAGATAACTGCCATACTGATACAGCCTGGAACATCCAGCTTGTAGGAATTGGCAAGATGATATGCCATAAAAGCTGTAGCATATAAGGCCATCAGTGCCATACCTACGTTGTAGGGAATATAGATAATATCAAGATTAGCTAATATCCATTGAGATATTGAATTATTCTCACCAATCATATTAGGGATGGCTTCTGGAATCAAACAAAAACTACCGATAATTAATAAAGGCATTAAAGCTACCATTGCTTTTTTAATGGCACTTAAATGAATTTCTTTATCCATTTTGTTAGCAAGTGGCGCTAGGTACTTGCTCATAAAAGCTTCAAACTTATCAAACATTTTTTAACCTCCTTACTTTATTTTTTCATATCAGCTTTTTTACGTTCTATAAGGACTTTTTTTAATACTGTTGCTCCATCCATCTTGCCATAAGTCTCCTTATCAACAACAACGTAAGGAATCTCATGTGGATCAATAATTGATTTAATATAATCAAGCTTATGTGCAATTTGTGGTCCTACAACAACAGCATCACAACCTTCTACTTCACTTTCCAGAATATCTACAGGAATTGCAATGAATTTAAAATCCTCCTCTTTAAGTTTTTCACTTTTTTTAATGGTATTTTTCATACTGTCCATAAGCATAGTCGTTGAAAAGCCTCCTGCACAACATAATACAATCTTCATTTTACTTTTCCTCCCTTTCTTCAAATACATTTATTAACGCCTCAATTAGATCTCTAGCTAATTGAGCTGTCATGTAATGGTCTTGTGCATGTACCATTAATAACCCAATTTCAGGTTTATTTTCGCTATTTGATAATTCAGCAGTTATAATCTTTGTTTGAATTTGATGAGCAGCCAAATCTGCCTCCCTGGCTTCATTTAATAATTTACGAGCCTCATCATACTCTCTCGTCTTTACCTTTTTTAATGCTTCAAAAGATTTTACCTTACTTTCACCTGCGGAAGAAATCATCTCCATAATAATGTTTTGTTCTACTTCAGTCATTTTCATATCCTCCTAAAAAATCCATAAATTTTTCGTAATTTTCTCGCTTTAAACGATAACATAGCTCATATACAAGTTTAATTAAATTTTCCAAATCATCACTATGAACAAAAGAATATGAGCCATGGCAATATCGTAGTGGTATTCCGAGGACCAATGCCAGCTTTCCGGCCCGATCTAAATGGGCATTTCCACAATCAGTTCCTCCTCCACTAAACATATCGCATTGATATGGAATTCCTTTTTCATCGGCCATATTCATGACATACCTTAGGAGCTTTATATTCGGAGACATTGTCTTATCATAATGCACAATCATTGGTCCCTTTCCAATAAGACGATGATTTGTATAATTTTTTGTAAGTTCTGGATTATTTGCTACATCTAAAGCAAAAATTATGTCTGGATTGATTATATAAGCTGAAGTTTTCCCTCCCCTAGTTCCGACCTCTTCACTGCTTGTCCCAACGAAATAAATATCGTTTTCCAAATCATCTTTCATCCTTTTCATGGCCTCGGCAATAACATAGCAACCAGCCCTGTCATCCATTGCTTTTCCCATATAAACCTTTTCATTTGATAATTGTCTTGCTTCACTAGCAAAACAAACCATATTTCCTATCTCTACACCCAATGATTTAACTTCATCAAAAGTGTCGCATCCAATGTCAACGTACATATCTTTTACATTTCCTTCACTATCTTTCGTAACATTTAACAGTCCCTCTATTTTTTTGCCAGTAAAGGTTGTTAACCTAACTACCTGCATTTCTTTACTTTTATCCTGCACCCCTCCGACAGCTATAAGATAAATAAACCCGATATCAGAAATACTGCGAACCATAAAGCCCACTTCATCCATATGGGCGCAGAACATAATTTTTAGCGGCTTCTCATCCTTCCCTTTTTTATGAAATATAATGCTTCCAATATTATCGCAAAAAATCTCATCACTATATTTTGCAAGTTCCTTGTATAAAATCTCTCTGACTTCATTTTCATTTGAAGCTATACTGTCCGCATCACTTAATGCTTTCAATAAAATATCATTCATAATTAACACCTCCCATCTCTTTCATCACTGCCATAAGCTCTTCAAAAGATTTAACACGAATCACTCTTTCCAAGTATTTTGGCTCTTGCATAAGCTGATATAACTTTTTAGTAATGTCTTTATAGACCTCCACCTGTTCCTTTTTTAAACAAATCATAAAAACAATCCTTACTTCTTTCTCCTGCCATAGAAAGGGCTTCTTTAATATACTGACTGATATTGCATTTCTTAAAGCATCTGTTTCAATAGGATGAGGTATGCATACGCCATTTAAATAAACGGTACTTATGAATGCCTCTCGTTCCATAACTAGGTCTGCATATCCTTCCTTGCCATATCCTTTCTTTTCAAGATCTTCTGCCATCTCCCTAATGAGATGTTCATAGTTAACTTCTTCTGTTATATTGAAAAATTCCTTTGAGAAGTATGAATAGTATATTGGATTTTCATTAATCAATGTATAGGGATCATAATCATCGCACTGCAGAATCTGCCTAATTCTATATAGATCTTTGTCATCCAAAAGCTCTTTTATATAAATGATAGGTATTTGGGCATCATAAGATATTGGTATAACTGTAAAAATAATATCGGGTTTATAGCTGATCATCTCATCCTGCTGCAAAAAAGAGAAGGTTTTGACTTCTGCCTTTGGAAATACGGATTCAAGCTGCATTTTAATCATATATGCGCTTCCGCCACCAGAAGAGCATACTACACAGATTTTATTGTAAGATTGAAGCTTTAGCTGTTTCTCCTTTACCATATGTGCTGCAAAATGCATAGCTACAAACCCTATCTCATCAAATGTAAATTCTACATTATACTTTTCATGGAGAATATCACAAAATTGTATGGCAATATTAAATATCATGGGATATGTGATACTTAGCTCATTTGCCAGAGCATTTTTATATGAAATTTTATTGTGAAGCCTGTCTACTAACAGGGACATATGTGAAAGTAGAAGCCGTTTCAATTCCTGATCTTCAAAAAAGTGAGTATCATAGGTTTCATCTGTTTTTTTCAAAAAAACTTCTATATCATCAACCAAATTGTCAGTGAAAGAGACATAGGTATCTTTCCTATGGATATTTTTCTGCATAACTTCTATCAATTCCTCAACGCTATCCTTATCAAAGCATACCTTATATTTCTTTTCCATTGTATGAATTAATGATGCAGCTATTTTTTCAATAGGATTAGATTCATGAAATTCATAATCTTTGACAGACTGCTTATTTACTTTTAGTGAAATATATACCATGGATTTTAGAAAAACTATCATATTTAATAGCTCATTATAATTAATGTTTAATTTTTCTCTGTTCATCTCTCTTATCAATTGAGACTCAACATGTGAAAAATCCATTACAACACCATCAACTGCCATTCGAACAAATACGTTTTGAGTTTGATATTCTTTGCATAGGTATTTTTTAAGATATCTATCTGAAGAAAGTATTTTGATTCCATGATGGCTCTTTTTTTCCAAAGTCATATAATAACCTTTAGCTATTTCCTCTACCTCTTTAATATCATGCTTGATAAGTGTTTTAGAAACTTGAAAAGTGTCTGCAACTTTATCCATTGAAATGTATTCATTTTGGACTGACAAAAATGCCAGTATTTGAGATGGCCTTTCTTTTATCTTAAAAACAATGTTTTCATCTAAAGTTTCAAGAAATTTCCCGAATAATTCATCGTCCTTAATCTCTAATAAATACCCCACTCCCCTTTTGGTATGTATTTCAAATCCTTTACTAGCTGATATTCTCATGAGATATGAAATGTCACTTTGAATTGTTCTTTTAGATACTTTGTATTTGTGAATAAAATATTCAATTGAACAGTAATCTTCATTGTCTATGAAGTCATTCATTATCTGACTAAATCTCATTTGAACTACACTCTCCTATCCCCTATGTTTTTATTATATAAAAATAATCTTTTCTATAAAAGGAGAACTTTTGCATATAAAAATGCAATAATATTCCTAATATAGATAAACTAACTATAACTTAGACTTATGGATATAATCCACCGAAATCAGTAATATACATATTTGCGGAAGGGCATTTGAAATTGAGTTATGATAGTTCTTAGTGGAAGGTTGTTCCATCTGATGCTTGTCCTAAACTTGCTTTAGGAACATGCAGAAATGGGTGCAACCTTCCACTTAGAACCTTCTAGCGAAAATTTCATAAGTCCGATGGAGCAAATATGTATGTAATTTCGGTAAGCTACCACATAAGTTTAATTTCAAAGTTGGATATCTATAAATGAGATGCAAAAAAGGAATTGCTTAAGATTAGCAACTCCTTTTTATTAATATTTTTAATACATTATACATCAATTTCCATTTGTTCCTTTGCCCAATCACTAAGACCTTTTAATGAAGGAATTAATTTTTTGCTATTTTCAGTTAATGAGTATTCCACACGAGGAGGCATTTCTAGGTATTGAACACGATTTATTATTTTATATTGTTCTAATTCTTGCAGACAGTTACTTAATGACATATTAGTAATTCCATTAAGTTCTCTTTTTAATTCATTAAAACGTACAACTTCTTTTTTTGTTAATATACATAGTATAGGTAATTTCCATTTGCCACCAATTACTTGAAGTAAATATTGTAGATGGTTATTTATAGATTTATCCTTTGTTTTATCGTCCATAATAAAAATCTCCTTTAGTCAATTTTAATATACCTAGTCAAAAAAAGTTGCGTACTAGTATATTTTTGATTTAGTAATATAATTATATCATAATATATTTTACAATAAACAAAAAGGAGCAGAACATTTATGAAAATTATCGCTATTAACGGGAGTCCCCGTAAGAATTGGAATACAGCAACTTTATTAAAGAAATCTCTTAAAGGAGCAGCGTCAAAGGGCGCAGAAACTGAACTTATAAATCTTTATGACTTAAAATATAATGGATGTATAAGCTGTTTTGCCTGTAAAAGAAAAAACGGTGAGCATGGTAAATGTGCAATAAAAGATGATTTAACCCCTATTCTTGAAAAATTAAAAACAGCAGATGCAGTTATTTTTGGTTCTCCTATTTATTACATGAACATTACAGCTGGAATGACTGCACTACTCGAGCGTTTCTTATTTTCAAACAGCATCTATAGCGATGAAATACCAACTGTTTATCCTAAGACAATCCCAGCAGGATTTATTTATACTATGAATGCAACAGAAGAACAAATTAATCAATTTGGAGTTAAGCAAAGTTTTACTTTACGTGAAAATATGATTGCAAGAACCACAGGGAAACCACTAGAATCATTGTATAGTTATAATACTTATCAATTCTCTGATTATGATAAATACGAATCTTCTAAATTTTCAGAAGAAGAAAAAGCAAAACATAAAGCTGATGAGTTTCCTGTTGATTGTCAAAAAGCTTTTGATATGGGAGTATCAATTGCTACAAATGTCTAATACAGTATAAAAATTTCAAGGTATTGTCCGTGAACACCAGCACTTATAGAAGTGGATGGCTTCGTGGTCAATACTATTACTGTAGCAATATGATTCATTTGCTACAGCTTATCTTCATAATTCAAATTATGAATTATTTGGCTTTACCTGTATATGTATCATATGGAAATGGAATTATAACGTATCCATCAACAATCTTATAGTTTGTATTTTCTGTAGGATTTAAATTATTAATTAAGTTCATTCCGATAGTATATAATAATTTAGCTTGAACATCTGGATCTTGAATAACAGTTCCAGTCATATATCCTTTATCAATTAAATCTTTCGCTTCTTGTAGTCCGTCAACCCCAACAACTGCTATATTTTTTGATTCATCGCCTTTATTGTATCCATAATTTTGTAGTGATTCAATAGCACCTATTGCCATTGCATCATTATTAGAAATAATTGCTTCAATCCTTCCATATAATTTCAAAAACAAGCTATCAATGGAAGTTTTAGCCAAATCCTTTAACCAATTAGCACTTACCATAGCAAGTTCTTCTGTTTTTATTCCTGCCTCATTAATTGTTGAGATTGCATATTGGGTTCTATCATTTACTTGTGGATCATTAAGTGGACCTTTTAATAAAACATATTGTAATACATTGTCACCATTTTTATCTATAGCGCTCTTATTGCTATTCCATAAATCAACAATAATTTTCCCCTGATTAATACCTGCCATCTTAGAATCCGGCGTTACAAAAGCAACCTTATTATATAGTTTAGAAACTTTTGATACTACTTCGGACGGAATATTCATTAATATTAATGGAGTGCCTTTTGTTTTAACTCTATTAATAACATCTTCTACCGTACTTTCTTTTTTATCTGGCAAATATAATATAAATAAATCATAATCACTTTGAAGAGCAGAATCTAACATTGCATTTTGTATAGCTATATTATTTTGGGGATCAAAGAAAGTTAATTTAACATTATTCTGCTTATCATTTTCCAGATTCTTTAAGCTTTCTACAACGCTCATGGTATATGGATCATCCATTTTGAAAAATATGACTGCAACATTAGCTGCTCTAGCATTATTAAAATTTAAACTTGAACTAGCTAATGTTGTAACTTGAATTATATTTGTTAACATAAAGATAGCCACCATTGCCAAAATTAATGTAGTTATTTTTATTGAAATCTTCATTGTGATGCTACCTCCACTTTAATTAATTAATGAACATTATATATTCACTGTTAGGTTATCGCTAAATACAAAAATTATTCTCACTTAATACAATAAAGTAATACATATGCAAAATTCATAAGAAACTACTATTTAAAAAGTAGAGAACTCCAAAACTTGCTAAAAATAAGCTTAAAAGAAGGTTTTTTCACAAGCGTTTCTTTATCAATCCAGTAACAATTAAAAGCTCTATTATTATCAGATTATTCAACATGCTTATATAAGAATGCACTTTCAATATAATTTATATACCTTCTTAATTCATTTGATTCTTCTCTAGTAATTTCCCCTGATTCATACATCTTACGAACCTCTGAACGCTCTATATCCATAGCTTTTATTCTCAATTCCTCTTTTTGTTTAATACTTTCTCCATTATATGTAGCTCTATTTCCTTTAAATCTATTCATCATAGTCCTATAATATAAAATAACGTTTTGTACAGCATCTGATTCATCATGGCTTTTTAGATATTCCTCTAATGATTCAATTGCAGCTTGAAAGGATTTTAATTGAATATCTTTTACCACTCTCAAATTATTTAGCTTAATTTCTCTTCGCTTGCGGTATTTTCCATAAAAAATTTTCACAGCTCTTAATAATTTTCTCATAAGAAACATAGTATCTTGACTAGGATTTCTTAGAAGCGCTTCTTCTCTATAATCTAAAGATTTATCAAGTGCTTTAAAAACTTGTTCATCAATCTCATTTTTATCCATTAATATATTTATATATTTTCGTTCTGCCTTTAAAGCTATTAACTGTATTTTAACTATTTCTTGCTGATTAAAATTTTTCTCTCTTACATTTGAATTTTGCTCAAATCTAAGATTTTGAGATCTATGTTTACATTCATGAATTAATTCATAAGCTACTGCTTCATTTTTATCATTTATTTCTGACTCAATAGCTTTAATACCAGCTAGTAAAAGTTTATTTTTGGCCTCAATTAGGTTGTTATCATTAGTTTTTCTATCTTCTTCTAATTCATCTTTACATAAAAATGGCAGGAAGATAGTTGCTGATATTAATGTAAATAATATTACACCGGCAGTTAAAAAAAGAATCAATGATCTTTCTGGAAATGCTTCTCCATTATTCAGAAAAAATGGAATCGATAAAACTCCAGCCATTGTAACCGTACCTCTAACTCCAGTTAAACTAGTTAATAACGCCATCTTTACACTCGGCACTTCCATATCTTTGCCTTTATTAAAACGATATTCATAAAAGGCAAAAATATAAGACCAAACAAAACGAATTGCTAAAATAACAAATCCAATAGCAATAACATATCCAATAGCCTTTAAATTCCCTATATTAGGATCAGCTATGGTTGCACTCATTGATAGAGGAATATTTAATCCTAGTAATAGAAACACGATTCCATTTAATACAAATAAAATAATAGACCATATATTTTCTGTAAGTACTTGTTCTTCAGCTATACTAGTTTCAAATCGCTTAATAATTAATGAATAAATGATACCTGCAACTACTACGGCAATTACTCCTGACGCATGTAAAAGCTCTTCAGTAATTATGAAAATCCCAAAGGGAGCTAGTATCTGTAACAACGAGTGAAATACAACATCATTTATCCCCTCTTTACGCAAATTAAACCTTATTAGTGTTAAAATTAAAGCAAAAATCAAACCTAAGACTGCACCGGCTAAGAATACATATGAAAAATTAAAAATTGCATCTCTTAATGAAAAATAACCGGTTACTACAGCAGCTATAGCATAATTAAATGCTACTATACCTGATGCATCATTTATCAAAGACTCTCCTTTAACAAGATTTAGAACTTTCTCAGGAATATGAATTCGCTTTGCTATTCCACTTACAGCCACCGGATCAGTTGGTGATAAAATAGCTGCTAACGCAAATGCAGCTGCCAAAGGAATTTCTGGTATCATCCAATTAATAAAATATCCTCCTCCAATAGTTGTTAATAGAACTAATATCAAAGAATTTCCAAATATAGACCGCCTCATTTTCCATAGTTCTTCTCTTGGAAAATATTTTCCATCATTATATAAAATCGGTGCTACAAATAAAAGAAAAAACCATTCCTCTTCGAGCTCAAAAGAATTATGTTTAAAAATAAATGTGATAACTATTCCCAAAACTATTTGAGTTAAAGCTGTAGGTATCGATGGTATATAGTGGCTAGTTATATTTGAAATTAATAAGCACACCATTAGCAATAATATTGTCATTAGTAAATCCATTTCATGTCTCCTTCCAAGGTATGTTTTAACCTGTGTATTGCTATTATTATACAATATAAAATGATTCTGCAAAGATATTTTTTATAAACTTAGCTTTTAAAAATATCTTTACCATTATTATTTTTTCAAAACTCGTTGAATCCAATTTTAATAATTTCATTTAAATATAAATATTTTAAGATCTTATCAAAACAAAAGTTAATTAATTGATGTTTTTCCATTATAGGGATATAATTAATTGTAAAATAAAAACAAACTTAGCTGAATCGAATATTATCATCTAAATTCGATTTTCCAAATAGAATAAAGGAAGTTAAGCCACTAACGCGACTTAACTAAGTTCGAGGTACCAAATCATAGATTTGGACTCTCACTTATCACTTAAGGGGGAAAATATTAATGGTAAACAAAAAAATTAGCAAAGTATTAGGACCAATTCTTGGAGTTATGGGGTTTATGTTAGCTATTGGTGTATTAGAATCGCCTGCTTTAGCTGCTGATAATGTACAAGTTACTTCTACTTATATCAATAGTACAACATCTGCTGAAACTTACAAAGACTATTCAATAAATGTGAATAAGAGCGTTATACAAAATGGATTAAAAATAACACTGGAAAAGGCATTAGCAACAAAACATAAATTAAATGCAGTAATTAAGGTAGAAAGCACACAACCTTTTGATCAAACTAAAAATGATAATTCAATAGTTCAATTGCTTTATGGAGAAAATCATTTTGGTGGACAAGGTATGTCAAGTAATTATATAGATGATAAAACTTTATTAATTACTATAGATCAAGATAACAACGAAGAAGATTTTCCTGAAAATGGTGACTTAAGACTAGATCTAGTATTTCCAAATTATAAAGTTAATATAGGAATGGATGCGAGTGTAGATTTTTCTGAATCATTTAAGAAAACAATTGAAAAAGACATATCAACAAAGATATCTGGATCTGATTGTACATTAAATAAATTAGAGTCTGACGTTTTAGGTACAGTAGTTACTTATAAAGAACCTCCAAAAGACCATGAGGATAGATATATGGATTCATCAATGATATTGAAAGTTGGAGATAAAATGTATAAATTGAGGTCCTCTGGAAGTTCTTCAGATAGTCAAGGAATAAAAGGAACTTACGAATCAAAGGCCGCTACTTATGATATACTTAAAGATCAAAAAGATATAAGCATAATACCATTATCTTGCGATATAACTTGGGACGAATTTAGAAAATCACATGAAAACAATAATACAAAAGAATATGAAAGTAAAGAAACAATTAATAACGTAAGATATTTAAAATCTTTTGACTTTTCTGATGGAAGCAAGGGAGAAATATCCAATATTGAAAGAAATGATAATAGTGTAAAGGTATATTGCAAGGGAACTTCAGAAAAAGCAAGTCTCCTAATGGCAAGTAGTATGAGTATATATTATCAATTTGTTGAAGGTCAGACTAATTATACTGATTATGATAGCGATAAATATATGAGTTTCTACAAAAATCCAAATGATGCTCTTGGATATATTGTAGAATTTAATAATGTAAAAAAAGATAAAGCATTAGAATTAATTTTTAGGGAGAATATAGAACAAATAGATAGATATAACATAGGAAACGAAATACAAGTATCTAAATAATTCATCTAAAAAGCATTCGGTATTAAAAAAAATCACATAATTTATAAGAGCCCCTTACAGCTTAGTTAGCTTGTCTTGGGACTCTTCTTTAATATTAATCAAGTATTCAGCCATTCTTCTTTCATAGTTAATTATTGCAACATCTCCACTCTTCACAATTCCATACATCTGTTGTAATATTTTTATAAAACTCTGGTTCATGGCATACTATAATTATACTGCCGTCATATTCTTTTAAGGCACGCTCAAGTTCATTTTTAGCATAAATATCCAAATGATTTGTCGGTTCATCTAAAATTAATACATTGGTAGGTTCATTAATTAACTTACATAATCTAACTTTAGCTTGTTCTCCTCCACTTAATATATTAATAGGACTGTCTATATGCTTGCTAGTTAATCCACATCTAGCAAGATACCTCCTCACTTCAGTTTGAGTTAAGCTTGGAAAGCAGTTCCAAACATCATATAAAACAGAAATAGTATTATTTTCTGCAGTTTCCTGTTCAAAATATCCTATCTTTTTATAGTCGCTTATGGATATTTCACCATTTATAGGCTTTAACAATCCAAGTAAACTTTTAAGAAGAGTGGTTTTTCCTAAACCATTAGCTCCAGTTATTGCAATTTTTTGCCCTCTCTTCATTTTTAAATTTAGTGGTTTACTTAAAGGTTTATCATATCCAATTATTAAATCATTAGTTTTAAAAATTATGCTTTCTGGCATTCTTATACTTTTAAAATTGAATTGAGGTTTTATAATTTCTTTTTTAATCTCTATTCTTTCTATTTTATCAAGTTTCTTCTCTCTTGATTTAGCTTGTTTTGAAGTTGAGGCTCTTGCTTTATTTTTTCTTATATAATCTTCAAGTTTTGCAATTTGGTTTTGCTGCTCTTTATATTCAATTAACCGTTGCTCTTTTCGTGCATCATATAGTTTAACAAAATAATCATAGTTTCCTTCATATCTTGTTAAGACTTTATTCTCAAGATGATATACTACATTTACTACACTATTTAAAAACCAATTATCATGCGATATTAATATAAACGCACTTTCATAGTTTATTAAAAAATCTTTAAGCCATTCTATATGTTCTTCATCTAAATGATTAGTTGGCTCATCTAATAATAAAATATCTGGTTTCTGTAAAAGCAATTTGGCCAGCAAAACTTTTGTTCTCTGCCCTCCGCTTAAAGCTGAAGCATCCCTATCTAAAAGTTCCTTTATTCCAAGGCCAGCTGCAGTTGCCTGTATTCTTGAGTTAATACTATAAAAATCACTCTTGTCTAAAATTTCCTGCATAATGGCAATTTTGTTTAAGGCTTTATTCATTTCCTCTTCATACATATCGCCAAGCTTATCATATAAATCATTAATTCTATTTTCTATATTAAATAAATTTATAAATGCATCTTTTAGAAAATTTAGTACAGTAATTCCTTCTTTTAAGTCAACCAGCTGATCCATATATCCAATACTAAACTTACTATTCCACTCAATGATACCTTCATCAGATAAAATTTGATTTGTAATAATGTTCATAAAGGTTGATTTCCCCTCGCCGTTAGCACCAATAAGACCAATATGTTCCCCTTTTAATAATCTAAAAGATGCATGGTTAAATAATACTCTATCACCAAATGAATGGCTCATGTTTTCAATAGTTAAAATACTCATATTATCCCTCTCCTTATGTCCTCATAAGGAATAATATCACTATGCAAAACAAAGTCCAAGTTCATAAATGATTCTGTAATGTTTATAATCGATTAAGGCATTATTAAAAACAATATTGTGCTCAAGTAAATCTTATATAGATGTTTTAACTTCTATTCTTCATAACATATGATAGGTGTTCCAGGCTCTATATTATCATAAATCTTTTTAGCTAAATATATCGGAGCATTTACGCATCCATGAGATCCATTATTCTTATATATATTACCACCAAAAGAATATCTCCAGCTTGCATCGTGTATTCCTATATTTCCATTAAAAGGCATCCAATAACTTACATCTGATTCATAACCAGGTCCATTTAAAGTAGAACCTTTTTCTTTATAATTAAGCATATAAACTCCAAGTTTAGTAGAATTACCTCTATTAGGATTACCTGTTACTACATCTCCTTGAGTTACAAGCTTCCCATCCTTATAAAACCATAAATGCTGTCTTGTTATATTAATTTCAACATAAGTATTACCTATATCATCTTCCTCCCTATATAAAGCCTTTTGTGTATATATAGGTTCTTTTTGGAGTATTTCCCCACGCTCTATATTTTCTAATAATGCTTTTGTTTCACCAATAGAATTAATTTTCCACCCATAGAATCCACCTTTAATTTCTATTATTTTATTTGTAGATGCTTTAAATTCTCTTGGTATACCAACTGTATTGTATTTTTTACTAAGTTCGCTTATATAACTATAAACTGCTTTTTTATCTATCAATACTTCTAAATTATCATCTACGCTAAGCCACTTATTTATTGTATCTCCATCTACTATTTCATTCTTATTTCCAAATGTATAATTTATCTTTGCTCCCACATACTTATTTAATAAATTCTTAGTTTCCATAGTTTTATTTGATTCAATTGTGTACTTTGGATTTTCGTAGCAAGCATTTTCATTTAAATCTAAATTTGCTTTTCCTTTTGATATACTAATCTTTATAGATTCTTTTAATTTATCTGTGTATATCTTGTTTCCATATACTTCTTTAACCACTTCATAAGAACCATTTGAATACACGAAAGTTACATTTTGGGGATCTATAATCTCTTTATTCAAACAATTTAAATCATTTATTTTGTTCTCCAGCTTATCTTTATTATAGAGTAATAAGTCTTCTTCATAATAATCTTGCTCCATTAATAAGGAACTTATCCATTTAAATGAACTTTGTATTTTATTAATTTTAGGAATGTCATTTTTTTCATTGTATTGCAGTCCTATATCTTGCCCTAATATTTCTTCTGTTTCCCCCTCTCTTTCAATTAACTTTAGCTTATAATCTTTAATATAACTATTAATCACATTATCTACATCCTTATGTGCTTTTAACGATATATTTATTCCATTTATTTCTGTATTAAAAAAATAATGACTAGCAAAATATAACGAAATAAGCAAATATACTACTATAGTTAATACTATAAAAGTAATAATTTTTTTATTAAATTCAATTTTAAAAAGCTTTTTCATATTAGTTTTCTTCATATAGATTTACACCTTTCATAAATAATCCAAACATAGTAATCAATCTATGATATGCTTGAACTTTTTACTTTAAAACTTAATATGTAAATCTTATTATATTTTTTAAACTTAATACTAAGCAATATACAGCATGAACTACAGTTAAAAAAGCTACCTCCAAAAAATAGCTTCAAACAAATATATGGAGATAAAAATTCAAGGCATATTTTTCATAGTACCAACTGTGAAAAATATGCCTTTATATCTAAGTAGAATTCTTTTGATTCCTGATTATTCTTCTAATACTGCCTTCTGTTAAGAAATACTTTTCAGCTAGAATTTTAACAGACGTTCCAGAGGAATACTTATCGAAAATTTCCTTATCTCTTTCATTAAGATATCTTTTAGTCTCAGTATTTTCTCCCCAGGACTTTTTATTTTCATTTTTTTTAGGTATATAGATATATCCGCCATCAATATAATTTTGAATTGTCTCAATTATACCGTGTGGCAGTATATTTTGTGCTTTTTCATATTTCATAAACCCTCGCTCCAATCAACATTTAATTTATAAATGAAGATGCAAAGAAGAGTAAAATATGAAAAACTCAATATTTATATATTGGCTCCAAGCAAAAGTTTTTCATATGCTACAATCTTTGCATGGAGCTAACTACTATAGTTAGAGTCATTGTAAATTCACTTCCTTTTTATTTTATATTATACTGTTTCGGCAAATGATGTCAATTTATATTTTGTCTATTATCCTCATTCACTGAGAAAACTTGAGAGTTCAAATGCAAAATTGGAGCTCTCACTTTCATGTACATTATATTTCTTTAAGTGCTTTTTAATCACAACGTATTAAGTTATTAATTTTGAGAATAATATCTATATAATTAATTTAAAATGTAAATACTAATTATAGAATATAGCAATAAAAGTGAAAAAGGTGGTGATATCAATGAGTGATTCCAAATACAGCAATGATAAGAGCAATAAGAGTAAAACTGCTCAAAAAAAGAATAGTAATAAAAATAGCAATAAAAATGATTTCAAATAATATATATTTAGTTATCGTTGATAAATAGGATTTTAACTTCTATTGACGTATAAATACTCATTTTCATCAAATATTTTAACCACTACATTTTTGTAGTGGTTAAAACTCAACTATTATAAAACATGCCATCAAAATATATTTTATCATTTAGAATTGTTATATTAGTTCCATATTCATTAGTGATTTTTTTAGATCTTCCTCCACTAGCTGGAATTTTATAAAGATTTTCATTATCTGAGTAATTTACATAATAAACATAATCTTTACTTGCATTTATAAATGTAACTTTGTTATTAGATAATTTCACTTTCTGAGTTCCATCTGCATTTATTTTATATAACTTATCATCATCTGACTTATTACTATAGAATACAGTATCTTCGCATACAGTCATAAATAAAGTTTCATCATCACAGATTTTTACATTATCACTGCCATCTAATTTCATTCTGTAGATTTTATATCCATCAGATATATTGGTGTAGTAAATCCATTCATTACTTACGGTCATATCTTCTGTAGCAGTAGAATTAAGCTTTATTCTACAAGTACCATCTAAGGACATCTTGTATATATTATTTAAATCAATTGAATGAGAATTAGTTCTTTTAACATAATATATCCAATTTCCCTCTACAAACATATTACCTGTTGCCTCATTTGCAATCAATGTGTCTTCTGTTCCATCCTTTTTAACTTTATTTATACTATGATGAAAAGGATCTTTCCAATTGCTATAATATATCCAGTCATCAACAAGATTAAGATTCCATACTCTATTTGGAATTACTTTTGTATTATAACTTAAATCACAAAAATCTTTTCTAGGGATATCATTTTTCTTTATTTTATATAGATAATCAGGAGCCGCTCCATAAACATCTCCCACTCTGTTTATATAATATATATAATCATTATCTTCCACAGCCATTCCATCATTTACAATATTACCTGATGAATTTGAAACCTTCGAATCATCGTTTTTAGGAGCATTTAAACTGCTAAATGAGGTGAAATTAAAATTATATAAATTGTCATATGCACCATATGAGTTCTGCGCTATTCCTTTAGATGAAGATCTCTTTACAAAAATCATAACTTTGTAATTACCTTCAGTTAACGGCTTATTATCTTCTATAATAAAATCATTGTATGCTGGTATGGCTTTTGTATATCCCTTAGTTAATTCTGTATATCTCTTATCATTATACTTAGCTATAAACACTTTATACTGCACTGGATCATAGCTACCATAGTCTGAATAATCTCCGTCATATTTAGAACTAATATTAATTTTAACTGTGTCACCACTTATAACTGGATAATGGTCAACTCCTGCATATTCAACATATGGACTTTGCTTTTCAACTGCTAATCCTGAAACAGTGCCTAAATCTGTATGGGCAAAATCCGCACCAGATGCTTCATCAGCTTTTGCACTGCTGTTATATGATATAAGAATTATTGCTGGAATAATAATAACTGAAAAAAATTCACTAATAATCTTTGTTAACCGCATGTATATCCCCTCCTTCAGTTATCTACGGCACCTTCAAAAAGTAATAGACCAATATACTTATATAATTGTTCTTTTATTTTCTTCCACATACCTAGGATATTTACTCGTTAAAATATTTATTTACAGCTCTAAGTGATGCATCAGAAACTTTCTGACTGTTAATTCTATGCATCATCATCTTTGCATCCCCATCATCAGTCTCGACGGTAGTTTCCAAAAGTACTGCCGGGCACCATGCTGAAGATAAAACTGCAAGATTTGGTCTATCCTGAAGTGGATATGTATTAGTTTTTATTGTGCTAGATACTTCCCGCATAAGTATAGTAGCAAATTCTCTTCCTGGTTTTGGTGCAGTTGAATTATATAGCACCGTAGTTCCTCTAAACATATGAACACACTGCATAGTCACATCTAGCGGAAGTGAATTATTATGTATGCAGAAAAATAAATCTGCATTTAAAAGATTTGCACAATCTGTTCTATCCAATAACCCTACATTGGTATCATCATTTCTTGTTATATATGTGCGATATCCTGCTTTTTCAAGATTTTCTTTTATTCTTTTTGATATATCTAAATTCAACTGCTTTTCATAAGTAAAATTAGCTGTTGTTCCAAGCTCTGAGCCTCCATGGCCAGGATCAATAATTATTATTTTAGAATTATCCTTAATCTTTTCTTCAAAAGTAACATCTATAAAGGTTGTAAATTTATATTTATTGTCTCCTAGGGATGAATATCTTCTTTTTACTGGACTTACTTTAATATTAGTTTTTCCAAAAGTTTCAATATTAACTTTTACAGTATTATTCTCAAGTTGCTCTAATTTTATGTCCTTTATATACTTATTATCTTTCAAAATCGTATCAAAGTTATCAGTCGATCCTGTAATATTAACTTGTGAAATAGTTATTTCAACCTTATTATTACTGATAGATTCAAAGTACTTAGGCTCTACCGTATATTTTCTAATATCCCCCACCTCAGACTCTGGAAATGAACCTGAAATCGGAATTCCTAGAGCTCCTTTATGCGTAATTTTATAGTATTTAAACTCATTCTGCTGCAAATCATAAATTTTATTATCGCTATCTTCGCTTGTAGTAATAGTATCTGCATTACAATTAGAAACAGGCACTATGAAAATACAAGCTAGCAACACTACAAAAAATAGACATATAAACTTTTTCATAAAGATTTATCCTCACATTTTTCTCTCTATATTATAGATATATTTTTATTTTATTTTTTCATATATTGATTTGCACTATTCATTTAAGTACATGAATATCATAATAAAGTTAAAAGTCCCCCTACTTCCATTACTAATCCACCTGCATTTATAAAAAGTGGCGCCCATCCTAGATCAGTAAAAGGCGCTACAAGGATTTCCCCTTTATATGATTTGGGCTTTTGATATATCTAAGTTAACTCTTTTTTACGTTCTCTTCTATTCATCATCATAATTCCCTCTAGGATATGCAACTTTAAGCCATATTAAAGATTACACTTCGTATATTTTTATACTTAGTATAACTTTGTACTAAGTCAAATATTCTCAAAAGTCAATATTATATATTGAGGACTTTTATTTTCAAAAAAGTTTAATAATTACATTTAAGCTATGATGTTCTCTGTCCTGAGTAGTATTCACCTAAAAAATGAGCGCTCTGGTATAAGCAGTATAAAAAAAGGCTGAGATTTTCTAAATATATGAAAATCTCAGCCTATTTAACTCTTAAAAATTGGATGCATTATTCATTATATAAGCGCATAGTTGCTTAGCAACAAATATAAAATTCGATCTTACACATCAATATACTATTTACTAATTGGAAAACAAACCTCTGTCACAAACTCTTCTGGACTTTTAACACTTTGAGGTCCATTCAAATAAATATCAAAAGGTGCCCCAGCATACTTATATCCATTGTCTTCAATCCATTTCGTTACTTTTGCATAAGCTTCTCCAAGCCTAGAATATGGTCCTACAAAGGTTGTAGTCGCAACTAGTCCACCTGCAAATTCCTTTATTTTTTCGGTTTTCTCCATATTTGCATTACTATTCACTGGAACGCAAATCTCACAATCTGCATTTTCAACATCAAATTCTTGTTTATCATGATAAACTGTCATTACAGACCCTGCTGGCTTAAGATTCATCTTAAAAATATCCTCAAATACCTTTCCTATAACACTGCTTATATTGCTCATACTTGTGATTGTTCGTCTACTAATAACAACTAGTGGCTGTCTTTCCTTCAATTCAACCTTTAAATCTTTCTTTGCTTCCATAATATTGCCTCCTGACTCAATTTTTTTGATTTTTTTTTCAATAGAATGTTTGAGTTTCAGACTATTTTGAACTTCTTTATCAATCTCAGTGATTTTATTATTTAGAAACTTTTTAAGTAAGTCAACATCCTGCTTATCCATAATAGCCTTAATTTCTTCTAATTTTAGGCCATATTCTTTTAATTCAGTTATGGAAAGAAGTTGTAAAACTTGCTCATATGAATAGTATCTATACTGAGTAGTTCTATCCACGTATGCTGGCTTTAACAGCTCAATATCGTCATAATAACGAAGTGTCTTAGTTGAAACTCTCCCAATTTTTGAAAATTGACCAATAGTGTACACAATCCATTCTCCTTTCTGCCGACAACCATAGTATAAACCTTCCAGTTAAGGGTAAAGTCAAGAGGTTAATTATATTCAATTTTTCGCATTTTTTTAAATCATTTATGATTACTTTGTCCAATTCACTTCATATTATATCTTTTAATTACAAATTCTAGTTATTAGTTATATTTTACCACAAAAAACAGAAGTTTATTTAAACTTCTGCTTATCATTTTTAACTATTAAATTATTGTTATAATAATCTACATTCTTTTCATTAAGGATATATTTCAAAATCAAACGCCTCTTCTGTTTCAATTGATTTTGGATTTAAGTAATTTACAAGCGCACTGTTAGTGTTTATGACAGATAGTCCTTAAATATTTTACCTACTCCCTCATAGCCATTATATAAATCAAGCTACTTTTAAATTTCTCTCAAATACATAAAATTATTTTCTAGTTTTTACCGGGAAGTTTTCAGTTTCTCTTTACTCTTGAAATTTAATTAAAGCCGAGATTTCCTAAATATAAGAAAAGCTCGGCTTTATATGTTGTTTTCATTTCCTTAGGTAAAATTATAAGCATCCTCAGACACATTTACTGATTATCCACTAATTTAACTTGATTGTATTTTTTTCTTTACGCTTATATTCATACATACGTCCATCAGCAACCTTTACCAATTCAGCAAACTCTGCTCCATCCCTTGGAGAATTAGCAATTCCATAACTATAGCTGCATACAATTTTATGATCCTCAAATATTATTGGATTACTCTTAAAGTGTTTAATGAGTTTTTCAAATTTGTTACTTAGAGTTTGATATTCTACATCAAAGAAAATACCTATAAATTCGTCTCCTCCATATCTTCCTATAATATCAGAATCTCCAGCTAATTTTATTAATTCTTCTGAGAAAGTCATAATTAATTTATCACCAATTAAGTGGCCATAATTGTCATTAACATATTTTAAATTATTTAAATCAAAAACTACTGCTAAAAATTCATTTTTATTTATACTATCACTATAAATATCTTTATTAATCACCTGTTCAAAATAACTTCTATTATACACATTCGTTAATTTGTCGTATCTATACAAATATTTAGTCTCTTCAATAAGCTTATGCTTAATAATAGCAATCGAAGCCTGATTTCTCATATATTCCATCAATTCCAAGTCATTTTCACTAAAAATATTATTATATATACTATCAATATTTAGGAAACCATATAATTCATCATTTATAACAATAGGCGAACTCATAGCAGATCTTATTTTTTCTCCTTCTATTGTGTCTAGCATTATTATATCTCCAAATTTATCAATATTATTAAAAATAACAGTTTTATTTATTTTTTCTCCATCATTAAATCTCAAGCGATGTTCTTCAAGCTTAAGTGAAAATGTCTTAATTTCTTGTGAATCATAACCTTTAGCTACAGCTATTTTCATATTTTTATCCTCATCTAAAAGTAATACTGAACCACAACTTCTATCATCAATGCAATTAATAACTTCATTTAATATTATTTGAAGCAAATCATTAATATCAGTTATTTCATTAATTAAATATCCAATTTTAGACATTGCTTCTTTTAACTTTAATAACTTATTTATTTTCTCTTTATTCCTTTTTTCTTCAGTAATATCTATTACTACCCCAACTAATCCTTTATTATTTTCATAGTCACTTTCAACCACTGATTTACTAAAAATCACATCATGATATGTGCCATCATTATGAATAAGCTTTGATTCATAAACTTGAGTTCCTCTGTTATCAGTTAAATTCTTATCATATTCACTATGAATTTGTGCCAGACTGTTTTCAAACAATTCATTCACAGTCTTCCCTATAAAGTCTTCTCTCCTCATTCCTAAAAATTCTGTAAGAGCAGCATTACAATGATTATATACGCCTTCTTCATTTTTAGAAAATATCGGGTTAGGAATAGCATCCATTAACGTTTGAAGAAAATTTAAATTATCTGATAACTTCTTTCGTTGCTGCTCACTTTCAGTAACATCATTAAAAATCAATACTTTTCCAATGACATCTCCATTTTTTTCATATATATTGTTAATATTAATCTTAAAATACCTTAACTGCTCATCATTTTTTATGGTCAGTAAATGTTCATCAGAAATATTATTGTTTATAGCTTTTAGTAATTCTTTATACTCCTTAAATATCTCATCAATTTTTTTCTCGCCTACTTCAATATCTTTCAATTCTTCGATAATGTTTTTAGAAGAGTTGTTGAAATTAACTATATTGTTTTCATAATCAAGTATTATAACCCCATCTAACATATTGGAAAAAACTTTCTCTAAAGCTATTGGTGTAAGTTTTAAAAGTTTATAGTTTAATATAGCAAAACTTGAAATTATGCCTGAAAAAGAAAATGCCAGCGGACATAAATCTAAATTAAAAGGCAGTATGCCCAACATATAGATAATATCTGAAATCCAAGGAATTACCCAAGCTATTATTAAAAATAATAGCTGTTTTCTAACAATGTATACCGCCTTAAAATAAGCAGATACAAAAATCAAAAATCCTATAATCAATAAAATATATGTATAAGCAATATTCACCCAATACCATGGTCCTTTTACTATTTCTACAATTGGAAATAAACCATCATTGTTCATATATATATTCTTATAAAATAAATGATGAAAATCATTTGTATAATTGATTATTAATGTAATAATAGAAAAAATACATAATGATATTAATGTACTCTTTTTAAGTTTATCTTTGTGTCCATTAAAATTAATTGAAAAGATCAACCACATCACCGGTAAAAATACTATCCCTATATATTCAACTCTTATCCAAAACACTACATTTTCAATGTTCGTACACAATATTTCAAATGCATATCCCATTTCATATATTACTACAGGAATGAAAGCTATAGCTATGTCTTTCTTATTTTTTTTCCAAGAAAAAATTCCTATATGGATCATTATGATTGATGATATAAGAAGTATCAAACTAAAATACATATTTACGTTCAAAGTACCACCCCGCATACATTATACCAAAAATTTCTTTCGAAGTCTGATTTTTGTCTAATTTTTTATGGATGCGATCCCAATCAAATTCATATAGTTACATATTCTATGTTACTGCTATAATTTTTAATAAATTCTAGCAAATCCCATTTCTTGCTTATCAGGTTTAACATTTTTCTTTATCAATTCCATGAAAACTTCAGGAGGGACTACCCTTACACTTTTGTTGTCTCTTAACATGTTTATTACCTCCTCGACATTTCCTGCTTCTTTTGACCAGACATGAACATAAACAAAAGTGTAAGCTTCTGAATTGTGAACATTTATTTGTCCTGAATTAACCCTATCATTTATTTTTTTCACTAAATCCTCCTCATTTTCAAGGGAATCCCAAAGTAAATCTCTGCAGGATACAATAGGTTTATTATTAGACCATAAAATTTTTCCTTTATAATTATCATGTCTATGATAATCAAGATAAAATAATCCTTGAATATTTGACTTCTTAGTGAAATTATCCCAAAGCTCAATATCATTAAAGGCTGAATCATCTATTATTGCAACATAATTTTCATTAACTTTTTTCATATAATCATTTAACGAATTAACATATACACTTAATTTATTACGAGGAAATTTGCTTGGATATATGTATCCATTTCCAGAAGGCGCTACAATAAAGTTATTTTTCTGGTTTTCATTACTTATACTTTTATAATATAAATTGAACACAGTCGGAGTTAAGTAATATAATGCTGGAGTTATAGACCAGCCTAAAGCAAGTTTATCTCTATTTTCATACCCAAACCATTTAGGAGATCCATAGTTAGTTCCAAGGTTCCACTGCTGATTATCTCCATCCGACATTATAAACGTAACATAATGCACATTATCCTCTTTGGGAACTGTAAGTGAAGATTTTTTAGTGAGATGAGGCTTATTAAAAGCACTTAAGCTAGTTAAATTATAAGACCAATCTGCTGCAACCATACTAACACCATGTTTTGATGCAGTACTTACATTAATAAACTCATCTGGTCCCCAACCTAAGCAAGTAGAATCACCCTCCATTGAAGAAAATATCTTGTCCCTAAGGACTGTTTTATCTATGCTTTTTTCATAAAATATTAACGATTTAGTCATTATCGCATAATCCCTTAATGCATCAATTCTATCGGGAGCGAGCTCTATTACCATGGAATGATTTAATCCTTTATTCCATAAATTATTATAAGCCCAACATTCATCTGTATTCCTGCAATCTCCTTTAAGTTCTATTCCCATCTCCTTTATTTTAGGCTCTATTGTCTCATCAATAACTAAAGCTTTATTTAAAGATGCCAAGGAACACGCATTATTTATTGAAGAATCTTTTGGCATCTTACTGCTATAGAGCACATATCCATTTATGTAATCTTTGTATATACTTACTAACTGCCACGGATCTGATATTATCTCATAGGATACCTTGTAATTACTTTTTAAATCTTCCAACCATATTTTATAATCTGGCTGAGAAGAATTAATCGTATATATTTGAAAAGAACAATGATTATTAACTAGCCCCTGAAGGCTAGTTATCATTGTTCTTTCACTAGGTAGCATTGAATCTAAAGAAATAACATATAAAGATTTAGGAATTATATTATTCTTTATATAAGCGGGATTCATATTCATTACTTGTGCAGTATCAGAATTATCTGCTTTATCTATACTCGAAGATTTACTTTCCCATTTACTCCATTTTGTATTAAATGAATCACCATTAGCTTTGCAATAATCATAAAATTTATTTAAAAAGCCTATTCTTTCATTATTATAAAAAGACTTTAGTGTGACATCTTCAAAATTTGCTAATGCTAATTGTCTTTTAATTATTCCATCAGCACTAACTTCCTTATAATTGTTAATCATATCATACATTATCATGAAAGTAGATGTCCTTCCAATCCCTTCTTTACAATGGAAATGGAGCCAAGAGTCTTTTGGCTTATTTTTTATAACTTCCATAAAATAATCAACCATATCATCAGTAGGTATTCCACCATCTCTAACCGTTATTCTTTGATATCCTAAATTTTTAGATTTAGTAAGTTCTTCTTCGTTTTGAACTGTTTTAACAACCATAGTTTCCTTAGAATTATTGTAAAAAGTTATGGGTTCATTTATTTTGATACTTTTTAAATCCTCTTTTTCTTTAGCTATAACTTGATCTCTAGTAAGCCCTACATTTGCGTTATTCTTTGCGTCTGCCCAGCTTACTGCAAATCCATTTATGAATCCATGACATTCTTGCCTTAAATCTATTACTGTTATAGGCAACGAAGTATCAATAGCTTTTGTTAATAGCTGGATGTTATTTCCCGAAAATTGTTGGCTTCCAGAAATATTTAATTTATCCAAGCCATTAAGAATCAAATCTTTATTGTTTTTTACAACTGTTAAATCAGTAGTTTTCCGAAAATGTTTTGGTAGGATACTGTTATTGTTAAACCCATCTAGAACCAAATGTACACCATTGTCATTAGTCATTTCGGCCATTACATTTACATTTATTATATATGAAAAAGCAATGGTCATTAATATAACCCAGGTTATAAACCTTTTCGATTTTTTATTCAATACTATTTCCTCCTCTGTTATATAGTAATTCTATAAATCATAAAATAGTATTCGACAATAAAATCATTATTATTCAAAAAAATACTAACTCCACTCATTGGTTTATAACTAGTACATAAATTACAATTATATTGCCAAATGTACTTGATGGTAACTTTGGTTACTGCCTTTTTCATTTTAAATAAAAAAATACAGCCAAATTAATGGCTGCTTAATTAAAGAGTTACTAATGAAAAAGTTTTTTTAACAATTCTTATTATAATAATGTTTCCTTAACATTAGCTTAACAAAAATAAAAAATAGCAAACAATATTTCTACTGTCTACTATCTTTTAAAGCTTATTCTGTTTGTAAAAAATCCTCATTGTTTTCTATTTTATCCTCTCTATTGTTCTTCTTTATCCAATTGTTATATTCCAAAATAACCTCTTCTATTTTTTTTAATTTTAGGCTAATATTCTAGGATTGTTACCTTTTTGAATCTTTATAATAATCTCGATACACATAAAAATTAAAGGGTATAGAGAATTAACTTCTATGCCCTTAAAACTTTTAATTTTGTGTTAAGTATAATTTTAGATAGATTTTAATAAAAAACTAATAATAATATTTATCTATGCAAGTACCACCAAGCTTGGTTTAATTTTTGTTGCATTTTTTGAGTTTGCTCATCTAATTTTTCCTTTGTTTTATCCAAAAACTTTTCAACCTTTTCTTTTTCCTTGTTGAATTTATCTAAATACTTATTATCATCATTACCGCTAAACGGTAAAGTTACTGCTGCCTCTGTTGTTGGAGTTATGGTAATATTAACGGCTGCCCCAGTAGTAACATTGATATCAACTGTCCAAGCACCATCAGGACCTAATATATAACCATCAACAGCTGTATTATATGCCATATCTCCATTAGGATTTAAATAATACCATTTTCCTGCATCTTGAACCCAGCCAGTCTTCATATCTCCATTTGAATTTAAGAAGTACCACTTGTCCCCATCTTTAAGCCAACCAGTTTTCATATATCCATCTGGATTAAAATAAAACCACTGACTTCCGATTCGATCCCATCCCATTGAATATCCATTTCCTTTTTGATTCCACCAACCATGCGTATTTTGTCTCCAAGATGCTGAAGCACCTACAGAAAACATTCCTATAGCAGTGATTGTTGTAATTGTTAACATCATAATTTTTTTGATTAATTTAGTTTTCATCTTCCAATACACTCCTTGCTTTCATATTTAAACATAATAATATATTTTTTTCCTTCTTAATACTATTCGTAATTCAATATCATCTTCTGACAAAAAAAATAAATATTATTAAATATTTTTTCATTTTAGCTTTTTTCATTTGTATGCCTCTTAATTTTATAGTTACATCTTAAGATAACGAAGAGTCTAAAGCTAGATTTTGTCTAGCCTTAGACTCTTCAAAATTCTATATTTACAATACAACAAATAATAAAATTTTACTTGATTTTTTTAACCACGATTATTATATATCCATTTCTTTAACATCTTTATCTATTATTAAATCAGCATCAGTGATCTTTAATACTTCATCAACAGTTAAATCTGGTGCTACTTCCATTAATACCAATCCCTTATCTGTAACCTTCATAACCGCTTTATCTGTAATTATAAGATCAACGCACTTTGCAGCTGATAAAGATAATGTACATTTCTTTAGCACCTTTGGATTACCTTTTTTGTCATTGTGATTTAAAGCAGCTATTACATATTTTGCTCCTACTAAAAGATCCATTGCACCTCCCATGCCTGGTGCAAAAACTCCAGGTATCTTCCAGTTAGCAATATTTCCTTCTTGATCTACCTCTAAGGCACCTAATGCAGTTATATCAACATGTCCTCCTCTTATTATTGCAAAGGATAGATCCATTTCAAATGTTGAGGCTCCTGGTAATAAAGTAATTGGAGCGCCACCAGAATTAGCCAAGTCCGGATCAGATTTGCCTATAGCTGGAGTTTCTCCAAACTTCAATGCTCCATTTTCACATTGTAATATTATATCTATTCCTTCTGGCAAATAGTTTGCAGCCATATTAGGTATCCCGAATCCTAAATTAGCAACCATTCCTTCTTTAAACTCTTTTGCGATTCTTCTTGCAATAATCTCTTTACTATCCATCTTTTACCCCCTTATTTCATTTTTTTAGTTCTTATCCATAAATCTTCAAAATACTTTGTTCTATCCTCAATAGAATCACCTTGAACAATTATATCTACTAATATAGCCGGTGTTCCAACACTGTCAGGGGGAATTTCGCCGACTTCTACAATTTCATCTACCTCAGCTATAACTAAATCAGCAGCAAGCGCCATAATTGTATTTGTTCCTTTAGTTGTCCCTCTATATACGATATTCCCAAGTTTATCAGCTTTAAAACCCTTAATTAGGGCAACATCTGCCTTTATTGCTGGAAATACTAAATATTCCTTTCCTTCTACAGTAAGTTTATCTCTTCCCTTTTCAATTTCAGTTCCAAGACCAGTTGGAGTTATAACTGCACCAAGCCCAGCTCCTCCAGCTCTTATACATTCTACTATAGTTCCCATAGGTATAAATTCCACTTCAAGTTCTCTTGCATTGTATTGTTCTTGTATTTCAGGACAAGTTCCAATATGTGCGCCTACAAATTTTTTTATTTGTTTATTTGCTACAAGCTTACCAATATCATGTGTTTCTCCCGGATGAGCTGATACGGCTTGAATAAGTGTAAGGTTCTTAACATCTGTTTCTGCTAATGCGTCTATCATCTTTAATGGAGCACCTACTCCTAAAAAGCCTGCTGTCATAACTTTCATCCCGTCTTTAATATTTTCTACCGCTTCTTGCACTGTCTTAATCTCTGCCATTTTTTGTACACCCCCAAATTTTCATTATATACTATGAATTGTTAAAAGAGACTTATACCTTGATACTACTTTTTTCTTTTTAGAAATCTTACTCTTATAATATATATTATTATTAAATAGTTTACATTCCTGTTTTATCTAATTTATAGGTACGTAAAACTAGGAAGTTTCGCCTAATACAGTAAAAGGAATGTATTAAAATATTCCAATCTCTAAATATATTTCCTTACCATTTTAATTTCAATTCCTAAATTATCAATTTCATTTTTTTGCTTTTTTATATCAACGATTAACATTTTAATCTTATATTTCATGATATTTACCAATAATTAAGATAAAAAAAGAAACTGCTTAAAATTAGCAATTCCTTTCAATAAACAATTTATAACACATTTCCTCAAAAATATTTCAAATATTAGTAAACAGTATTAATAGGACTTCCCTTAATAAATGCTTCAATGTTATCAGCCAATAAGTTTACAAGTCTTTGTCTTGATTCAAGGCATCTCCATCCTATATGTGGAGTAAGAATAACATTCTTCATGTCAAAAAGTGGATTATTTAATTCTGGAGGTTCTTGTTCCTGAACATCAAGTGCTGCTCCTGCAATTTCTCTATTTTTAAGTGCTTCAATTAAATCCATTTCATTTATAATTGCACCTCTTGAAGTATTTATAATACAAGCTTCTGGTTTCATAAGTTCTAATTTAGACTTATTAATGAGATGCTTTGTGTCACTTGTCAGAGGACAATGCAAAGTAACGAAATCACTCTCCTTGAGAAGCTCCTCAAGACTAACAAATTTAATAGCTGAATCTCCTAAATCTTTTGGAGTTCTGCTGTATACAAGTATGTTCATTCCTAAGGCTTTAGCTACTTTTATTACCTGCTGACCAATAGCTCCAGCACCAATAACTCCAAGAGTTTTGTTTTGTATTTCAAAGTGAGGGACTTGAAGATACTTAGTAAAGTTATCATAATTTTTATTTTCAATCATCCTTTGCTGCTCTGATAATGATGAAGTTAAGTTTAATATAAATGTAACAACTAACTGAGCTACTGCTTCACTGCTATAACCTGGCACATTACACACAGATATATTTTTTTCTTTTGCAGCTTCAATATCAATATTATTATATCCCGTACCAGCTTCACAGATTAATTTAACACAAGGCGGAAATTTTTCAATTAAATCTCTCCCAATTGTCATCTCTTTTGTAATTACTATTTCTTGGTCTTTAACTCGTTCTAAAATTTCATCATTACTACTATCTTCGTATGTAGTAACTTGGCCTAATTTATCTAGTAATGAAAAATCAAGTTTGTTATCAAAATTTACTTTACTTGAATTAAGAAATATAATATTGCTCATTTTCTCCCACAACTTTCCTTTTAATCTTTTTTATGGTTATTTAATTATTAATTATTTTAACATATGAGGTGTTTACTCTTATATTTGCATTTTTATTCCTGCCATATAAATATTATATAATATATG
>NZ_MZGT01000020.1 GCF_002029255.1 Clostridium chromiireducens | reverse complement strand
ATAAACTGATAGCTAACAAAATTGTATAGTAATTTCTATTTATTTAACAACTAAAGTACTTTAAAAAACTTAAGTGAATAGATAAATTTATATAAATAAAATATTACTTTATTCTAAACATATTCAATCATGTTGTAAAAACAACATAATTAAAATAAAGAAATCTGGGAGGTATAATATGAGTATACAATTTAAGTTCCTAGAAAATTTTTGGTGGGGATCAGCAACATCAGGTCCTCAAAGTGAAGGAAGATTTAATAAAAAACATGATAGCGTATTTGATCATTGGTTCGACATAGAGCCAGAAGCATTTTTTGATGGTGTTGGTCCTAATGTAGCATCAAATTTCTATAATAGCCATAAAGAAGATTTAGCATTAGTTAAAGAAATAGGATTAAATAGTTTTAGAACATCAATTCAATGGACAAGGCTTATAAAAGATTTTGAAACTGGTGAAGTTGATGAAGATGGAGTTAGATTTTACAATGAAGTAATTGATGAATGTATTGAAAATGGACTTCTTCCAGTCATGAATTTACATCATTTTGATTTACCAGTTGAATTATATCATCAATATGGTGGATGGGAATCTAAACACGTGGTAGATTTATTTGTAGTATTTGTAAAAAAATGCTTTGAGTTATTTGGTGATAGAGTTAAGTATTGGACTACATTTAATGAACCCATAGTTGTAGTTGAAGGAGAATATTTATATCAATTTCACTACCCCAAATTAGTTGATGGTAAAAAGGCTGTACAAGTATTGTATAATTTAAATTTAGCATCAGCAAAAGTTATAGAAGTTTTTAGAGCTATGGGGTGTGATAAGGATGGGGGGAAAATAGGAATAGTTCTTAATTTAACACCTGCATATCCAAGATCAAACGGTGAAGAAGATGTAAGAGCAGCTCAAATAGGGGATAGTTTCTTTAATACTTCATTCTTAGACCCTGCAATTAAAGGACATTTTCCAGAAATACTTATTGAAATATTAGAGAAAGATAATGTAATGTGGAAATCAACAGAAGAAGAATTAGAGATAATTAAAAACAATACAATTGATTTCTTAGGAGTAAACTATTATCAACCTAGAAGAGTTAAAGCGAAAGAATCAGAAATAGATGAATCAAAAGGCTGGATGCCAGATAAATACTTTGATAATTACGAAATGCCAGGAAGAAGAATGAATCCATACAGAGGATGGGAGATATATCCGGAGTGTATGTATGACATTGCCATAAATATAAGAGATAATTATAACAATATTCCTTGGTATATCTCTGAAAATGGTATGGGTGTCGAAGGCGAAGAAAAATATATAAATGCTGATGGCATAATAGAAGATGACTATAGAATAGATTTCTATAAAGAGCATTTAGAGTATCTTCATAAAGGTATAAGCGAAGGATCCAACTGTTTTGGTTACCATACATGGACTCCTATTGATTGCTGGTCATGGAGTAATGCATATAAAAATAGATATGGATTTATTGCTGTGGATTTAGATACTCAAAGGAAAACTATTAAGAAATCAGGAAGATGGATTAAAGAGGTTGTAGAAAATAACGGATTTTAATTAACTTTATTAAGAGGGACTGAGCCGAAAATAAAGGAGTAGTATAATATATTGATTGATAAAATGGTTAATTAATCAATATATTATACTTAAAATTTATTTTATTATAGCTTCTGTTTCAATTATGCAAATATTTTAGAAAATAGTAAAATTAGGAGGTTTTAAAAATGAGAAATTTCATGGTTTTTGATATTGGGGGGAGTTCTACAAAGTGGTCAGTAATTACAGAAGAAGGGGAGTTTAAAGAAAGTAATAAATTTGCCTGTCCGAGTAATGCTGATGAGTTTTTTGGTAAATTAATCGAGATAACAGAAGGAATGAAGAATAAGCATGACGTTAGTGGAATTGCAATAAGTGCTCCAGGAGCCGTTGATAGTAACATAGGAGTAATTGAAGGGGTAAGTGCTATACCATATATACATGGACCAAATTTTAAAGAGATTTTAAAGAAATCTACAAGTTTGGATACAGAAATTGAAAACGATGCAAATTGCGCGGCCCTTGGAGAATGCTGGTTAGGAGCGGGAAAAGAGAGCAATGATTTAGCATTTGTAGTATGCGGGTCAGGAATAGGAGGAGCAATAGTAAAAGATAAAAAAATACACGTTGGAGTACATAAACATGGAGGCGAATTTGGATACTGCGCAGCAAGTTATAGTTTAGATGGTGAACCTAAATTTATTAGCTGGAGTAAAGCAGGGTCTACTGCAGCACTCGCTAGAAAAGTTGCTAAATTAAAAGGATTAGAAGAAAACAGCCTTGATGGCGTTAAAGTATTTGAGCTATGTAGTGAAGGTGATGAAGTCTCAATTAAGGAAGTGAATAAATATTATTTCACTATGGCGGCAGGAATATACAATATTCAATATACTTATGATCCAGAAGTTATTATCCTAGGAGGAGCAATAAGCGAAAGAGAAGGGTATGTTGATGAAATAAATAAAAGAATAGACATTATGATGAATAATGGTTTAGAAGGAACTATAAAACCTGTTCTAAAAACATGTAAATATGGAAATGATGCTAATAAATTAGGCGCTTTATATAACTATCTTCAAAGAGAAAAGCAATAGCAAATTGTGAGATATAAAGGTATTGTGTATCACTGAAATATAAAAATACTTGCTGCGTGATGATACTTTAAGTTTACTGGCAAAAAAACGAAATGGAATAGATGTGTTTGCTTCGGTTCTTTGAAGATTTTGCTGGGTGATTCTAAGATTATAAGTTGTACCCAAAGTGCTTGCTTCAAGGACTACGCCTTGAACAAGCACCTTTGGAACAACTTATAATCTAGAATCACAGCCAGCAAAATCTTCTAATGAACACTGCGCAAAAACATATATTCCCTTTCTAGTCTAGCAGTAAGCTTAAAATAAGGTTTATATTAATGCAAGTATTTTTATATTTCTCTGGTTAGCAATATCTGTATTAAAGAATATTTACAATCTTTAATACAATATACGAATAATTTTTAGACGGGTATATGTGAGATACTTAAAGTTATAGCGATACAAAGAAATAGAATACATATATGTGGAGTCAGGCATTGAAAAATAAGCTGCTGGAGTATCTTAATGGGAAGTTGTTCCACTTTTGCTTGTCCTGTGCTTGTCACAGGAACACGCAGAAGTGGTGCAACTTTCCATTTAGATATTCCTAGTGAAATTTTTCACAGTCCTGAGGAACATATATGTATTCTATTTCGGTTGTTCATTGCTTCACTTTAAGTGCTTCACAATACCTTTATAGCAAGAACAAATGCATGATATTTTATTACTTAGAATATACTTCTTTTCCTAAGATAAATACTTTCTTGATATTTATATCATCATCAAACAAAATCAAATCTGCATCATAACCTTCCTTAATCTGTCCTTTATGATCATGAACTTTACAGTGTTTAGCACCATTATAAGAAGCCATTTTTATTACTTCATAAAGTGGAAGATCAGAATTTTTATATACATTTCTAATTGCTTTATCAAGAGTAAGGACGGAACCAGCTAAAGCACCATTCCTTAGGCGTGCTTCACCATTATTTACAACAACATCCTGACCTCCTAGTGAATAGTCGCCATTAGGCATGCAGCAAGCCATCATTGCATCAGATATTAATAAAACATTATCAGTACCTTTTTGTTTATACGCAATTCTTAAAACTGGATAAGAAATATGAACTCCATCTGAAATTGTTTCAGTTGTTATATTACTATCAAATATAGCACCAACTACACCAGGGTTTCTGTGATTTAAAGGTGTCATAGCATTAAAAAGGTGAGTAGAGTGACAAGCACCACATTCAATAGCTTCTATAGCCTCTTCATAAGTCGCGCTGGTATGACCCAGTGAGCAAACTATACCCTTTGAAGACAGATACTTAATAAGTTCTTTTGCACCTTCAACTTCTGGAGCTAGTGTTATTGATACAATAATATCTTCATAGTCTTTAACTATTTCATTATATGTTGAAATAGATGGAGTTAAAATATAATTTGGGTTTTGCGCCCCAATTGCTTTTGGACTTACAAATGGACCTTCTAAATGAACTCCAAGGACATGAGCTCCCCCTTCGCCTTTTTCCTTAACATTTTTAATTGCATCCAGAGATTTTCTTATATCGTCTATAGAAACAGTCATGGTTGTAGGAGTGAAAGAAGTTGTTCCATGTTCAACTATAGTTTTAGAAATGGTATTGATTGATTCACTGGTACCGTCCATTGTGTCGCAGCCTCCTGCACCATGTATATGCACATCAATAAATCCAGGTGAAATATATAAGCCTTTTGCATCAAGTATATTTTCATCAGAACAATTGGTAGGATTAATCTCCTTTATACAGCCATTTTCAATAAGTATAGAGCCAGTTTCTATTTTATCTAAATAAATAATATTACAGTTTTTTATTAACATATTATCGCTCTCCTAAAAAAATTATAATATACAAGTGGATATTATCAGTTTCTTATATCTAGTATAATGCATTATTAAAGAATTTTTCAAGTGTATATTGACATATTTAAAAGAATAAATTATACTTTTGTTAAAGTGGTAGTTACCACTAAATGAATTTGTTATTTTGAATTTATATGCAGGAGTGTTGATTTGTATCATATATTAGCTTATTTATATTTTCTTTTGTACAGAGAAATAGTATAATTGGTAATAAACTGCTAGAACTAAAAGAGGTGCACTTATGAATACAATAAACAAAAATTCTAATACTCCTTTATATATTCAATTAATGAATATTCTTATTGATCAAATAGAAAATCATATGAAAGAAAATGACAAATTAGATTCAGAAAGAGAAATTTGTAAAAAATATGGCCTTAGTAGAACAACTGTAAGAGAAGCCTTAGACGAATTAGAAAAAAACAAATATATTTATAAAGTTCAAGGAAAGGGAAATTTTATTTCTCCTAAGGTAGTTGAGCAAGATTTGATTAAGGTCTCTTCTTTTACAGAGGAGATGAAGAAGCATGGAAAGAATCCTACTTCTAGGTTATTAAATTTTGAGGTTATAGAAGCCAGCACCAAAATAGCTGGAAAACTAAAAATAGAAGAGAATGAACTTGTATTTAAAATATCAAGAATAAGAATTGCCGATGATATACCAATGATATATGAAATTACGTATTTACCGTATGAAAGATTCAAAGGTCTTGCAAAAGAAATGATTGAGGGGAATCCTTTATATGAGATATTTAAAAGTTCTTTCGATGCATATATTACGTCTGCTGAGGAAGTAATAGAAAGTGTTCTGATAAATAAACTTGAAAGTGTCTACCTTGAGGTTCCACAAGGACAAGCGGGACTTAAATTTGAAAGAATAGCATATGAACAGACTGATATTATTGAATATACAATTACAATTGCTAGAGGAGATAAATATAGATATAGAGTTTGTTTGAAAAATTAAAGATAAAGGGGAGTATTAACAATGAAGTTACTAGTAGTTAAAAATTATGAAGAAATGAGCGAAGTTGCAGCAAAGATATTTAAAGATGTTATTACTGAAAAATCAAATGCTATCTTAGGACTTGCGACAGGAAGCACCCCTGTTGGATTATATAAGGAACTTATAGAAATGAATAAAAATGATGAAATAGATTTCTCTAATGTGAAGACTGTAAATTTAGATGAGTATGTTGGACTTGGAGAAGAGGATACTCAAAGTTATAGATATTTTATGAATGAGCACCTATTTAATCATATAAATATAAACAAGTCTAATACTTTTGTTCCAAATGGTTTAGCAAAAGATTTAGATGAGGAAGCTAAAAGCTATGATAAAAAAATAGAAGAATTAGGTGGAATTGATATACAAATTCTTGGTATTGGCGGAAATGGGCATATTGCATTCAATGAGCCAAGTGACTTTTTAATTGAAGGCACTCATGTAACTAATTTAGCTGAAAGTACTATTGAAGCAAACGCTAGATTCTTCAATTCAAAAGATGAAGTGCCTACAAAGGCTTTATCTATGGGAATTGGACAAATAATGAAATCAAAGAAAATATTATTATTAGTAAAGGGCCAGGACAAAGCTGATGCCGTAAAAGGATTATTAAATGGAAATATAACAACACATAATCCTGCATCAGTACTACAAATGCATAAAGATGTAACTGTAATAATTGATGAAGAAATGGCGAATGCAATTAAATAAAAAAAGCTTATAATTAAATTACATCAGAAGATAAAATTCAAAAGTTGTATCAAAATATTAAATTATTATGATATAGCTTTTTTATTATACATAACATTTATTAGAGAAGTTATTTTTATTGGATTATAATAAAAAATAAGTTAGCTAGTTAAGTGATTACATACAAAACTTATGAAGTTGAAAAATAAGTAGATTTATGTATATAATAAGGGATATAAATGATATAATCAATGTATAAATAAGGTATGTTGTGAGGAGAGGCGGAAAGTATAATGGCAAAATATGAAGAAATTGCTGGGGACATAAGGAACGGAATATTAAGCGGTAAATATAATCCTAATGAGCAGCTACCATTAGAAAAAGAAATGTGCGAACATTATGGAGTTAGTAGAATTACAATAAAGAAAGCTGTCGATGAACTTGTATTTCAAGGGTTAGTAATAAAAAGAAGAGGATCAGGAACTTTTGTAAAGGCACTTGATGATAACGATGTTCAAGAATTAAGCTTAGCAAGACAATTTGAAGGTTTTTCTGAAACACATAAAGAAAGAAAGGTAACATCTGAAATTATACAATTTGAGGTGGTTCACCCAACAGAAGAAATTGCAACGAAATTGAAAATTACATGTGATGACTTTGTTTACTATGTAGTGAGGGCTAGATTTGCAGATGATGAACCGTATGTAATAGATTATACATATATGCCGATAGGTCTTGTACCAGGAATGAAGAAGGATGTTTTATTAAAGTCAATTTACGGTTATATTGAGAACGATCTCGGGTTTAAAATAAAGAGTGCACATAGATTAATTAGGGCAATTTTACCTAGTGAATTAGAACAAAAATGGCTAGAGATAGATAGTAATTTCCCAATATTAGAGGTTGAACAAGTAGGATTCTTAGACAATGGTCAGCCTTTTGAATACTCAAAAGCACACCATAGAAGCGATAGAATTGAATTTAGAACTGTAAGCATTAAATAGATTTTTGGATTATACTAAATAACCGAAATGGAATATATGTGTTTGCTCCGGTTACTTGAAGATTTTGCCGGGAGATTCTAAGAATATAAGTTGTGCCCAAAATGCTAGCCTCAAATACAAGATTTGAACTAGCATATTTGGAACAACTTATATTCTAAGAATCACGACCAGCAAAATCTTCTAATGAACACTTCGCAAAAACATATATTCCATTTCTTTGTTTAGTGTAATTTTAGATCACAGCATACTTAAGCAAGTATTTATATATTTCTTTGGGTTCTATATGCAAGATACTTAAAGTAATAGCGATACAAAGAAAGAGAATACATATATGTGAAGCAGGCATTGAAAAATAAGCTGCTGCATATCTTAATAGAAAGTTGTTCCACTCTTGCTTGTCCTGTGCTTGGCACAGGAGCATGCAGGAGTGGTGCAACTTTTTATTTAGATATGCTCAGCGAAATTTTTCACAGCCCTGCGGAACATATATGTATTCTCTTTCGGTTGTTCATCGCATTACTTTAAGTTCTTCACCATACCGTATTTATTGTTCCTCGTTTATTAAGCCTTTTCTGTAAGCTCTGAGTAATAATTTTAAATCTTTAATTTGATTTTTAAGTTCTTTACCAATATCGGTATCCCCAACTTTTTTTCTATCTGTCTTTTCAACAATTTGCCTTGAGGATAAAATATCTGTTTCTTTACTGAATGCATCTTCAAGTGATTTAAATGGTTGGTGAGATATAAGCTGCAAACCATAGGAATTGTAAGTTAAAGTATAGCCAGCTAAGCCTGTTTGACTTCTATAAGCTTTTGCAAAGCCGCCATCAATTACAATTAATTTTCCATTGCATTTTATTGGATTTTCACCAAACTTATTTTTTACTGGTACATGTCCATTTATTATCTTCGATTCAGTTGGCTCTAAACCAAATTCTTTAAAAATCAAATTACACATTTCCTCAGAGTCTCTAAAGTCGTAATAAGGATTTTTCTTTTCCTTATGAGTGCTTTTATCTTTAATAAAATATCTTTCAAATGTAGTCATGTCTTCTTTTCCAAATAAAGAGGAGCAGGCGCCAGTCCATAAGTACCACATTATGTCCATACCATATAACTTTTCTTCACTGCCTCTATTATTAAAATATCCCTCTCTAGCTAAAGAGTCGAATTTATCGAGAAGCCTTTTTCCTCTATATTCTTCACCATTTATTATCATACTTTTAAAGGTCTTATCTTTATTTAAAGGAATGCATCCATGAAATAAAAGATTAGAGTTATAAGTTAGATAGATTCGTCCTTTATTAAATAGGAACAAAACATGCTTTTGCAGCTTATCGCTATTTACAAATGAACTTTTCAGCTTATCCATTAATTTTCTTTCGTCGCAGGTAAGCTCAAAAGGTTTATTAGTGTTAATTGTAGGGAAATTTATATCATTGAGTTCATAAGTAACATTATTTAAGGTTATAGTTTCATCGCTATAGTTAATTTTGTCAAGGAGTAATCTATGATTCATATTGAATTCAGGTCTTCTTTTTATTATTTCATACTCAAGTTTAAACTGAATAATAGTTATTGCTTTATGCATTTTTGAAATTAGCTCTATTTCAGAAGTTCCATAGACGCTTGCTTCATCATTATTCTTAGGGATAAAAGCATTACAATTATCATCCTTGTAATGTTTAAGGGCAAAGGTTGCAAGAGGTAATAAATTTATTCCATAAATATCTTCAATAACATCTAAATTTGAATATCTAGCTGCAATTCTCAAAACATTTGCTATACATGTAGCATTTCCCGCGGCAGCTCCCATCCATAGAATATCATGATTACCCCATTGTATATCCACTGAGTGATAATCAATAAGCGTATCAATTATGATATCAGGTCTTGGACCTCTATCATAGATATCTCCAATTATGTGCAATCTATCTATTACCAATCTTTGAATTAAATTTGATAAGGCCACTATAAACTCGGGTGCTCTTTCAATCTCTATGATAGTATTTATAATTCCATCATAATAACCTTGTTTGTCATGATTTTCGGATTCTTCGTGTAGTAATTCCTCAATAATATAACTAAAATCTTTAGGAAGAGCTTTTCTCACTTTAGATCTTGTATATTTTGAAGATACATGTCTGCATAATTCAATTAGCCTATACAAATTAATCCTATACCAATCGTTTATATCTTTCTCTTCCTTTTGAACAATTTCTAGTTTTTGTTCAGGGTAGTATACTAATGTAGCCAGACTTTTTTTCTCGCAATCCATCAAAGAGTTCCCAAAAACATCTTGAATCTTTATTTTTACAGCACCAGAACCATTTTTTAATACATGGACGAAAGGTTCGTATTCGCCGTGAAGGTCAGCTAAAAAATGCTCAGTACCTTTAGGTAAGTTTAAGATTGCCTCTAAATTTATTATTTCAGTAGAGGCGGCTGCTATAGTAGGGTATTGCTTAGCTAATAATTTCAAATATTTTATGCTCTCATCATAATTCTCCATGAGGTCCTCCTTTTATAAATAAAAATGTTTAGATTTAATAAACTAAACATTTTTAATCTTTAAAAGTATATCCTATCTCTATATATATTCTACATTATATTTATTAAGAATACTATAAAACAATGAAGAATTTACAATTAATGTAATTATAAACTGTAGGCTATAAACTAGACTAAATATCAGATATCTAGTATGCTATATTCCTTTAGGAGTATTATTTAGTAATCCTCTTTCAGATAAAATATCATAAATAGTTTGAGAAGTAGTATCTTCTAAAGTATAACCAAGTAACTTTACTATGTTTTCTAATTTTTCTTCAGAATCAGTTTCAATCTCTAAATAAGGGAAAGGACAAAAAATTTTATCATTAATATCTATTTCAATTAAACAATCATGCAATTTATAGCTTTCTCTATATTTTTTATTGGACTCTTTAAGTATTAGTCCGAGTGATTTAAATATACCTTCTCCCATTTGTTTATTGTCAATTATAACTTCATTTTCTTCCATAACTTTAAATCTTTCTTGAGACAACATTTTTTTTGTAGTCATGAAATAAACAACCTTATTATTCAGCATATCATTTACAGTCCTTATACGTGCATAACCTTTCTTTGCTAAAAGTCTTCCGTCTTCAAAATCATATATGTCGTTTATTTGATCCTCAACTTTAACTTTTTGAGCACCATTTGATAGTAAAGTTTTTCTTGTATTTTCAACATCAATATCAACAATTCTAGTTTCTAGTTCTTGCATAATGATTATCTCCTTCTTATAAATTATGATTTATATTACAATGAACTTTATTTGAGTTGTCTACATATAAAATTCATTAATACTATATACAAATTCATATAATATTATAATATAGCAGATCAGGATTACGCTAGATTAATTACATAATGAAGTGAGAAATAAGGAAAAATTTAAATAAAATAAATATACTTGCAGAAATTGGTAGTATTAATATATAATAAAAACAAAATTGGTAATGTCCAGTTGATAGTCTGTATAAATGTCAGTAGAAACATTATATTAGTGTCTTATGTTTATGCTTTTAATGAATTTGAATAAAGATCATTTTATGATTGGGGGAAAATTTTATGGAAGGGTCAACAAGGGAAGATGAGGTTATAAAATGTCTAATTGAATTAGAAATAAAAAATAAAAGAGGTATAACAGCAGCTGAATTAGGTTCATTTATGGGATTAGATCGCACTAATATAAGCAGATATTTGAATAAGCTATATAAAGAAAATAGAGTAACTAGGAAAGAAGGAAGACCAGTTGCATTTAGCAGTATTAAAGATGAAAAGCAAGAGAAAAGTTTAAATAAAGATAAACAAGATGGTATAAGAAATAATAATGATAGCTTAGAGGTTCTGGTAGGTTCGGAACAATCATTAAAGTTACCAATACAACAGGCTAAAGCAGCAATATTATACCCTCCAAGAGGGCTTCATACTCTTATACTAGGAGAAACTGGTGTGGGAAAATCATTGTTTGCTGAGGCGATGTATCGTTTTGCAAAAGAGTCAAATATGATATATCAGAATGCGCCTTTTGTTAGATTTAATTGCGCTGATTATGCAGATAATCCACAATTGGTTGTAGCACAGATATTTGGAGTAAAAAAGGGAGCTTTTACAGGAGCAGATAGTGAGAAAGAAGGATTATTAAAGAAAGCTGATGGTGGGATCTTTTTCTTAGATGAAATACATAGATTATCTCCACAAGGACAAGAAATGTTATTCACTTTTATAGATAAAGGATATTTTAGACAGCTAGGAGATACGGAAAAGAAAATTAAAGCTGAAGTACAAATTATAGCTGCAACTACAGAACAACCTCAATCATTTTTATTAAAAACCTTCACAAGAAGAATTCCAATGACAATCGTTCTACCACCTTTACGTGAAAGGAAGTTAGAGGAACGATACTATCTTTTAAATGAATTTATAATAGCAGAATCATTGAGACTCGGACAGAGCATATATATAAGCAAAAATGCAGTAATATCATTTCTATTATATGATTGTCCTAATAACATAGGTCAATTAAAAAGCGATATTCAGCTTTCTTGTGCAAAAGCATTTCTAAATTATAAAGTAAACAAGGAGAATTATATTCTAGTTGATCAGGCCGATTTACAGCCTAGAGTTCAAAAGGGATTAATGAAAATTCGTGAATATAGAAAAGAGATAGATAATATAGCTAAAAACATGACGGATATTTTAAGATTTTCTAATGAGGATAAACTATTAAAAAAGCTTGAATTCGAGGTAAATCAAGAAGAAACATCTGAAAGCAAAAGTTTTTATTCCCTTGTAGAAAGTAAGATGGAGGATCTAAAAAATAAAGGAATTGATCAATCAAGAATTAACGATATTTTAAATATTGATTTAGAAAAATATTTTAGAAAATATATTAGTACAATATCAAAAAGTTTTAAAAAGGATGAGATTGCTAAAGTTGTTGATTTAAAAGTTGCAACTGTTGTTGAAAATATGTTAGCAATAGCATCTGAAAAACTACATAGAGAATTTGAACAAAAAGTTTTCTTTGGATTATCTCTACACTTACAGGGAAGTATCGAAAGAATCTCTTTAGGGAAAAAAATATATCATCCGAAGCTTAGTGTTATAAGAGTTCAGTACAGAGAAGAATTTAGTGTGGCGATGGAGATAGTTAAGCTAGTTGAAAAGGAATTTAATTTAGATGTTCCCTTAGATGAAATAGGTTATATAACTATGTTTTTATCGGCATGTGATGATGATAATAATGAGCAGTTAGAAGAAAAAGTCGGCATATTAGTAATGATGCATGGAATTAGTACGGCTAGTAGCATGGCTGAAGTAGCTAATTCTCTTATAGGGGAAGAATATGTACAAGCACTGGATATGCCTTTGACAATGAAGGCAGAGAGTATGCTAGATAAAGCTAAAGAAAAAGTTAAAGAAATGAGCAATGAAAAAGGCATATTGTTATTAGTAGATATGGGCTCATTAATTAATTTTGGAAATATTATTAGCAATGAATTAGGAATTAAAATTAAAACTATTGATATGATAACAACATTAACTGTTATTGAAGCAGGAAGTAAAGCATTAAATGGAAGAAATTTAGATTCAATATATAGCTCATGCAGAGATATAGGAAGAGCATCTATACAGATGGCTAAAGAAGATTATAAGGAGGATAAGGATCTTATTATAATTACCACATGCTTTACAGGAGAAGGTGCAGCAGAAAGGATAAAAGAAAGATTAAGTTTTAATTTAAAAAATATTGAAAAGGTGAAGATCGTACCATTAGATATCCTAGATAAGGAAGATTTTTTAGCTAAAGTAAGTAAATTAAAGGAAAGATATATAATATTAGCGGTTGTAGGAACAATGAATATTTTTATAGAAGAAGTACCGTTTATATCAGCACAAGATATATTTGTGGAGCAAGGAATAGGTTATTTAGATCAGTTAATTAATTGTGAATATGATTTTCTAAAAGTACAGAAAGCACTAATAAATGAGATAAAGAATTTGAATTGCATAAAATTAGTATCTTGCATTAGAGGGGTAATAGAAAAAATTCAAGAAAGTTTAGAAATTAAAGTTCAACATGATGCTCAAGTAGGAATGTTAATTCATATGAGTTTTCTTGTAGATAGGCTGAAAAATGGAGGAAAAGAAATTCTATTTAAAAATTTGAAGGGGTACAAGGAAGAGAATAGTAAAGAATTTGCAGAAATAAAAAAGGCATTGAAAGCTTTTGAAGAAGCTTATGATATAAAAGTAGGAGATGATGAGGTAGCATATATAGTTAGAATGGTTAAAGAAAATATAGTTTAGTGTGTAATGATAAAAAAGTGTGCAGAATGAATTGCACACTTTTTTTATAAATTTGCACAATTAAACAGAACTATGTTATAGAAATAGAGCCATTTAAATTTCTTTATGTGATGGAAAAGTGTTGGCATGACAATTGCTTAATATATTTGTGTAAAGAAAATAAAAATAGATGAGATGGTAGAGGAGGTTTTTCATGAAAAATATATTATTAGTTTGCTCGGCTGGAATGTCTACAAGCTTACTAGTTTCAAAAATGCAGAAGGCAGCAGATGAAAAAGGAATAGAGTGTAATATACAGGCTGTTGGAGAATCAGAAGTGAAAGATTATATAGATAATGCTGATGTTTTATTATTAGGGCCACAAGTTAGATTTTTACTTACAAAGTTCAAAAAGAGTCTAGTGGATAAAAACATAGAAGTAGAAGTTATAAATACAGTTCACTATGGAACAATGAATGGGGAAAAAGTTTTAGAAAGAGCTTTGGAGTTAATAAAAAAATAAGTAGTTAAAAGGAGCAAAACATAATGGAAGAAATAATAATGAATCTTATAGTGCATAGTGGGGAAGTTAGAAGTTATTCTATGGAAGCAATTCAATGTGCGAAAAAGGGAGAGATTGATGAAGCCAAAGAACTAATAGAAAAAGCTTCGACTGAGCTTTCTGAGGCACATAATGTTCAAACAAGCTTAATTCAAAAAGAAGCATCTGGAGAAAAAACGGAGATTTCATTGCTTATGGTGCATGCACAAGATCATTTAATGACAAGTATGACATTAAAATATCTCGCATCTGAAATTATAGAGATACATGAAGAATTACGTAAAAGATAGAGTTTATGTATTTCTCAATTTTGATAAGAAGGTGGTTATGAGATGAAATACATTATAGGTGTTGATGGTGGAGGAACAAAAACGGAAGCTACAGCTTATGATTCAGATGGAAAAGCTATAAGGACATCAATAAAAGGCTTTGCTAACTTATTAAATAATAAGGAAAAGGCTTTAGAAAATATAATAACTGCTATAAAAGAAATAATAGATGAATTAGAAAATCATGAGCTTTGTGGCGTATATCTAGGCATCTCAGGATCAGAAGTTGGAAATAATGCAGCAATAATAAGAGAAAATATAAAAGATAGGTTAGGAATTGAAAGTGTAGTTATGCATGATTCTGAAATAGCCCTTAAGGCTATGCTCAAAGGGAAAGATGGAATATTAGTTATAGCGGGTACTGGTTCGGTAGCATTTGGAGTTAATAATAATTTAACTGCAAGATGCGGGGGATGGGGAAACCTGTTAGGAGATGAAGGCAGCGGATATAAAATTGCGATAGACGCTATAAAGAGAATGATATTTGAAGAAGAAAATGATTTGTCTCCATCTGAATTAAGTAGAGAAATTATGAATGAATTGCAGATTAGTTCAGTTGATGAAATAACAAGATTTGTATACTCATCTACTAAAGATAAAATTGCATCATTAGCAGAAATAGTTGCAAGGCTAGGTGAGTCAGGGAATGAGATAGCATATGAAATACTAACTAATGAGGGAATAGAACTGGCGAAGACAGTCAGCAATGTGTATAAAAAATTAGGCTTTAAAAGCTGTTCTATTGCGCTAGTTGGAGGCGTTATTAAAAAGGCAAAAGTAGTTAGAAAGGCCTTTGAAGATTATATCAAAGAAAAAATAGTTGTCGAAGAGTTCGTAGATGAGGAAATTTCACCGACAATAGGAGCTTACTATATGAATAAGATTAAGGATGAAAGTGAGGTGTAGAAGGATATGAAAAGATTAGGGATTTCAGTTTATCCAAATGAGAATAACATAGAAGAAATAATTGAATATATACATCTAGCTGGAAGATATGGATTTAGAAGAATATTTACATGCTTGATTTCAGTTGGAGATAGAGATTTAGATGATATAGTAAATGACTTTAAAAAAGTTACGGAAGCAGCAAAAGAAGAAAATATGGAAGTTATAGCAGATTTGGACCCTACAGTATTTAAGAAACTAAATGCATCAATATATCACCTAAAGATATTTAAAGAAATTGGACTCGATGGAATAAGGCTTGATATTGGTTTTAGCGGGCAAGAAGAAGCTATTATGAGTTTTAATGAATATGGACTAAAAGTAGAACTAAACATGAGTAATGGAACTAAGTACATTAATAATATTTTGTCTTATAAAGCCAATATTAATAATTTGTATGGATGCCATAATTTCTATCCTCACATATATACAGGTCTTTCACTTGAACATTTTATTAAATGTTCAAAACAATTTAGAGAACTGGGATTAAATACTGCAGCCTTTATAAATTCACAAAGAGCAGAGTATGGTCCTTGGCCCGTTTCAGAAGGTTTATGCACCCTAGAAATGCATAGAAATCTGCCTATAGATGTACAAGCTAAGCATTTATTAATAACAGGATTAATTGATGATGTAATAATAGCAAATCAATTTGCGTCTGAGGATGAGCTTAGATTATTAAGTGAATTAAATAAAGAAAAGATAACCTTTAAGATGGAATTGGCTGAAAGTTCATCTAAATTAGATAAGAAAATTATTCTGGAAGAGTTCCACTACAATAGGGGAGATGTTTCAGAATATATGCTAAGATCAACTCAAAGTAGGGTTAAGTATAAAGGTGAAAGCTTCCCAGCAGTTAATACTCCAGATATTAAAAGAGGTGATATATTAATAGATTCGGATTTGTATACTAGGTATGCAGGTGAGCTTCAAGTTGCTCTGAAAGATATGAAGAACACTGGCAAAACAAATGTAGTAGGCAAGATAGTCGATGAAGAAATGTTTTTACTCGACTATATAGAGCCATGGATGAGCTTTGGTTTTAATTTAAATATTTCTAATAAAAGGGGGAAAATTTAATAATGAATAAGTTTTTTGAATGGATGGAAGAACATTTTGTACCAATCGCATCGAGGATTGGATCACAAAGACACTTAGTAGCAATTCGTGATGGATTTGCTACAATTATGCCTATTATTATGGCAGGAGCTTTTGCAGTTTTATTTAACAATTTGGGTTTTGAGTGGTATCAAAATTTTATGAATTGGCTGCTCCCAGCCTCTTGGAAAAACTGGGGAGGAGCTATTTGGACTGGATCATTTGCAATTATGTCAGTATTGGTTGTTTTCACCATATCATATCATTTAGCGAGGTCTTATAATAAGGATGGATTAGCAGCAGGAATAGTATCAGTTGCAGCATCAATTATATTATATTCAACAACTCAGGATGGAGCATTACCAATGACATTTTTAGGCGCGCAAGGTCTATTTATTTCATTAATAGTAGCGTTGATAGCTACCGAAATTTTTGTGAAATTAATAGGTAATCCTAGACTTGTAATAAAAATGCCTAATGGAGTACCACCAGCAGTTTCAAAATCTTTCGCAGCTTTATTACCATCGATTATAGTTCTAGCATTAGCAGCAGGAATTAAGGAATTATTTATGTTTATGAGTGTACCTGATATACATCAAGCTTTATTCTTTACATTACAAAAACCACTACAAGGTATTGCAGGAAGTTTAGGTGGAGTACTTGTAATAGTTTTTTTAGTACAATTATTATGGTTCTTTGGTTTACATGGTTCAAATATACTTGCACCAGTTATAAATGCATTATTACTACCATTGCTTCTAGCTAATACAGATGCAGTAAAAAATGGGCTAGCACCTGAATATATATTAAACAGTCAATTTTTAGATTCATATGTAAACATGGGAGGAGCAGGAACCACAATTGCTTTATTGATTGCAATATTTATTTTAGGTAAAAAATCAGGTGCTCAGCAAAAGGTAATTGCGAGCTTAGGAATAGCCCCAGGATGTTTCAATATAAATGAACCAATAATATTCGGTATGCCAATAGTTTTAAATCCAATTTATTTTATTCCATTTATACTAGCTCCAATAGCGTCATTATTAATAGCATATACATTAACTGTTATAGGATTCGTACCAAAAGTATCAATACTTGCAGCGTGGACTACACCACCAATCTTAGGTGCAATTATATCTACAAATTCAATTATGGGTGGAGTTACAGCTCTTATATGTTTAATTGTAAGTGTAATAATATATCTTCCATTTGTAGCTATAGCAGGTAAGCAAATATCAAATGACTAATAAATATAGATAAACAAACTGAAACTGCAAACAATATGTTACTTATTTCTATTAAAGTGATACAATCAAAGTTAACAAGTGTGGATAGTTATTCTATTGTAAGTTTCACATATTCTTCGAAATGAATACAATTACGGAAATTAGATGCATTTTTGTGAAGTAGGAATTTTCATGGCCTGCGAAACAACAATGTGTCTATTTTCGGTTGATTGTAGCTTAAGTTTTAGTTACGTATTGGATATCTATAAATTTTAAATGGCTTATAATTTAATTTATTCTTAAATCTGGGCTTTACAATAAATAATATATTAAGTTAAAATTAGTATAATAAATTCGGATAATATAAATAAAATATATTGATGTACTATAAATAAGATAAAGTGACTCATGAATAACGAGTATGACTTTCTCTATAAGATATGATTTTAATTGAAAGTAAAAGGGTGATAATATGAGTATAACCATGGATTCGGCAGTCGTAATAAAGTCTTATAATAACAATATAGTCTCTGTGGAAATGAACGGACAAGAAAGAATACTTTTTGCAAAAGGTATTGGATTTGGAAAAAAAACTGGAGATAAGATTGAAAAAGGCACCGAAGTTGAAAAGGTATTCCTTATCGAAAATGAAGATAACTTAAGAAATTTTAAGCAAGTTATTGAAAATGTTGATGAAGAGTTTTTTGAATTATGTGAAAGGATGATATCTTTTATTGCAGATGAATTACAAGAAAAATTAGATGAGAGGATCCACGTTGCACTAGTAGATCACTTGAATTTTGCTGTCAAGAGAATCGCTGATAGTGAAGAAATAGAAAATCCATTTCTTATTGAGATTAAAGCTTTATATTCAACAGAATATTCATTAGCAGAAAGAGTTGCAAAAAAACTGCAAGATGAGATAAATATAAATATACCATTAGGTGAAATCGGCTTTATTGCTTTGCATATTCATTCGGCTAGGAACTCAGGAGTAATATCTAACTCTATAAAGAACACATATATGATAAACTCAATAATTGAGTATATAGAGGAAAAGATGTCAATAAAAATTGACAAAACATCACTAGATTATGCTAGATTTTTAACACATCTGAAATTTGCTATAAAAAGAATATCAACAAACATATCTATAAAGAATGATTTTATTAAAGAAATAAAATCTAAATATAAAATATCTTATAAGATAGCTAAAGGTGTATCAAAAATATTGGTTGAAAAGTTAGAAAAAGACGTTGTCGACGATGAAATAGCTTACTTAGCAATGCATATAGAAAGATTTAGAAGGGCCACTTTAGAAAGTTAAAGTTTTTTAATAAATATGAGAGCTGTCGCATAAAAGAAATTGATACGGTATATTAATTAAGGGACTAAATTGAAAATTAATACATTGCATTAAAATATTCTTTCTTGTGACAGCTCTTGTTGTTTATATAGTAAAGTTAATTACTTCATCCTGTCCTGCTGTAACATTTTTACCAACAGCAGTATTTAATCCTTTTACTAAATCCATATTAGTAATCAAAACAGGAGTAACTAGTGAAAAACCTTTATTTAGAATAAATTCTCTATCTATTTTTATTATCGGTGTTCCAGCTTTAACTTTAGTTCCAGCTTCAATTAGCTGCTCAAATCCCTCGCCATCTAAAGAAACTGTATCAATTCCTATATGAACCAATAATTCAACTCCATTGCTCAAAGTTATTGCAAAAGCATGTTTTGTATTAAATACTAGTGTTAATTCTCCATCAGCAGGTGCAACTACAATATCACCAACTGGATCTATAGCAATTCCATCACCAGCTAATTTTTCGGCAAATACTTTGTCGGGTACCTCAGATAAATCTATTGTTTTACCAGTTATAGGGGCAAGAAGTTTTATTTCCGTGATTAAATTCTTTTTAAAAAAATTAAACATATTTATATTCCTGAGCAGTCAGGAATGGTCACATCCTTTCATTCTAATATTTATATTTACAACAGAAAAAAGCATAAGTTTTCCGTACGACGTAAACTCATGCCTGATTTAACAGTTACACATTTATGAGTTAATTATATTATTTTAAATTATTGGTGTCAATAATAAAAAAATTTAAATAGGTATTGACTAAAGGATAAAAGTAGAATAATATGATGGTATAAGATACGTTGTTTGGCGTGTAACCGATTAGATTTGGGCATTAGCTGAAAAGGATAATTATTAATTTATCCTTTTCAGCTTTTTTATTTGCTAAAAACAATGATTAATTATATGTTTTCTTAATAAACTTATAGTGTATTTAAGGATTAAAATATCCTTAAAATAAATTAATAATATGGAGGGAGAACTTTATTATGATGAAGTATCTACAAAAACTAGGGAAATCTTTAATGCTCCCAGTAGCTTGTCTACCTGTTGCAAGTATTTTAATGGGGATAGGTTATTGGATTGACCCTACTGGCTGGGGAGCTAACAATGTAGTTTCAGCGTTCCTATTAAAGGCAGGTGGTGCACTAATTGATAATATGCCAATTTTATTCGCAATTGGTGTTGGTGTTGGTATGTCAGATGATAATGATGGAACATCTGGACTTGCTGGACTTGTTTCATGGCTTATGATTACAACTTTATTAGCACCAGGAGCTGTCGCAATGTTTAAAGGCATTGATGTTAAAGAAGTTCCAGCCGCTTTTGGTCATATTCAAACACAATTTATCGGTATTTTATCAGGTTTAATCGGAGCAGCATGTTATAACAGATTTAAAGGTACTAAATTACCAGATGCATTAGGCTTCTTTAGTGGTAAAAGATGTGTTGCAATAGTAACAGCAGCAGCATCAATTTTCGCAGCACTTATATTATTCTTTATATGGCCTGTTGTTTATGGAGCTTTAGTAGCTTTTGGTGAATCAATTGTATCTACAGGTGCTATCGGTTCAGGTATTTATGCATTCTTTAATAGATTATTAATACCATTTGGACTTCACCACGCACTTAACTCAGTATTCTGGTTTGATGTAGCTGGAATCAATGATCTTGGTAACTTCTGGTCAGGTAAAGGAACACTTGGAACTACAGGTATGTACATGACTGGATTCTTCCCAGTAATGATGTTTGGATTACCAGCAGGTGCATTAGCTATGTATCATACAGCTAAAGATAAGAGAAAGAAAGCAGTTTATGGTCTATTATTAGCAGCAGCAATATCTTCTTTCTTCACAGGTGTTACAGAACCATTAGAATTTGCATTCATGTTCTTAGCTCCTAGCTTATACTTAATCCACGCTGGATTAACAGGAATTTCAGCGGTTGTATGTACATTACTACCAGTGAGATCTGGATTTAACTTTAGTGCAGGTTTTGTAGACTGGTTCTTAAGTTTTAAAGCGCCAATGGCTGAAAATCCACTTATGATAATTCCAATAGGATTGGCATTTGGTGTAATCTATTATGTAGTATTCCGTTTTGCAATAACTAAATTCAACTTAAAGACTCCAGGTAGAGAAGATGAAGATAGTGAAGAAATCAATGTAAAACTAGCAAATAATGATTATACACAAGTAGCAGCTATCATCTTAAAAGGTGTTGGAGGAAAAGGAAACGTAGTTTCAATTGATAACTGTGTAACTAGATTACGTTTAGAAATTAAAGACCAAGCAGTTGTAGATGAAAAAGTTATTAAATCTGCAGGTGTATCAGGAGTAATAAGACCTGGAAAAACAAGCTTACAAGTTGTTGTAGGAACACAAGTACAATTTGTAGCAGATGAATTCAAAAAATTATGCAAATAGAAACTAAGCCTCACAATTCCAATTTATATACAACAATTTAAATTTTATACTCATTAAACCTAACAAGAAAAAGGGCACTCCATTGCAAAGTATTGAGTTACAGAGATATTCTCTAAAAACTGAGCAATAGAGTGCTTTTTTGTATAAACCTCATATTAAGTATTAAATATATTTATAGGCAAGCATACTAAACTAGAATGTATATTTAGACACTAGAAAGGGAAGGTATTCTTTTGCGGAGTGTTGCATTGAGAAGACAGCTGCAGATATTTCTTAATTAAAAGTTGTTCCGTTCACGCTTGTCCTGAGTTTTAGCTCAGGAGCAAGCATGAATGGGTGCAACTTTTACTGCTAGAAATTCGCAGCTATCTTCTCAAGCAACCGAGCAAAAGAATACCTTCCCTTTCGGTTGATTAAATTACAATTCTAGTTTCTAAGTTTAAAGTCTTTTTTTTGATTTCATTAAAGTTTATAATATCTAATGTACAAATATAAGTGGATGGTGAAAACATATGGAGTATATAAATGATATTAATATAAACGAGGCAGTTATTCATATATTAGATAGTAATGGAGAAGAACCTATTTTAAATGAATATAGTTTGGAATTAGATGAAGATATCTACGCTTTTTTATATAAGCATCTAGAAAAATGTTTAAAAGATGAAGAGCTAAAGTATGGAAGATTTAATTTAGAAAGAAATATAGTTAAGGAAATTGCGCAAGATTATTTGAACGGAGTAGATAATAATTTAGTGAACTTATCTAAGGAACTAGCAAGACAACTGTTTATTATAATGAAGAGCAATGTGAATATTCCATCTGGAGATCTAATCATAGCATCAATAACTACGGATCAAGGCCCTATGATAGCTATACTTAAGATGGATTATGTTAAAAACTTTACCCATGAAGTACAATTTAAAGATGACAAAATTGGAATAGGCATAGTACCTCAGATAGCTGGTCTTCCAGGTAGTGGTCAAAAAATACAAAAGGCCGCTTTTATAAAACCTATTATAGAAGATGAAAAATATAATCTAATGATTTTAGATAAACAAAAAAGTAGCAAAGAAGATGAATATGGAGCCAATTATTTTATAAATACTTTCTTGGGAGCAAGTATAATTACAAATGAGAGAGATATGACAAGAACATTCGTGAAAGCAGCTGAAAACTGGACTAGAAAGAATATCACGGAAAATGCAGAAAAAGCAGAAGAAATTAGAACTGCTATTAAGACCAAGTTAAAAAAGGAAGATACTATAAATATCGATAATTTCTCAGCAGAACTATTCACGGAACAGCCACATGTAAAGGAAGACTTTTCTAATTATATAAAGCAGCAAGGATTAGATGAAGAGGTAGCAGTTGATAAAACTTGGGTAGAGAAAAAATTAAAAAGAGTTAGACTTAATATCGATAAGCAGATTGATCTATATATTAATGAAGATACTTACCATGATTTAAGTAAATTTGAGATCCAAAGAAATGGCGATGGAACAATAAACCTAATAGTAAAGAATGTAATTAATTATATAGAAAAGTAGTATAATCTATTAGATTATAAAGTTAAATTATTAAAATGAAAGTATACTTATATTTTCTGAGCAATGTTTATTTTGAAATTATCTCTATAATGAGTATTAATTCAAGAGTTATTGTATTTTTAAAACTTTCTAAGTAAGGCTAAGAGGTTAAAAAATACAATAACTTTTTATTATGTAATTATAATTGAAATGTGTAACTTTAGTGTTTGACTATATGGCCAAACTTTGAAAAAATTGGTTTTGAAGTTAAATCGTCATCAGTAATTAATTGACAAGGCTTAGAGTATACAGGAACCCTTAATTTATCATATAGATATTTATCGATATCTTCTTTAGCAAAATTTAATGATGAATGCTTTCGGCTCAATTGATATTCAAAAATTAAGTTATCATCATAAACATGAATTTTCCATATAAATGGGACTATTGGCATAGAGTAAACTATATCTTGTATATCTGCAAGAGTAAATTCCATGCCTTTAATATTTAGTACATTATCATCCCTGCCATAATGAATAAGAATAGGTGAATTATCTCCGCAATCACAATTAAAATTGTCCTTAATCTCAACTATATCGTGATTAAAATATTTTAGTAAAGGCATTCCCTCTCTTGCAGAAGAAAGTATGCAATGACCTTTTAGGTTATGACCTAGTGGTTTAAAATTGGAGTCTACAACTTCTACTTTCAAGTTAGGATGATTTATATGGTGTTGTCCATTTTTGCAGGTCATAAATAAACCTCCAGTTTCTGTAGATCCAAAGAGATCAAAAACTTGAACGCCCCAAAGTTTCTCTAAATATTTTCGTCTAGTGGAAGTAGATAAATCTCCAGCTATAATCAAAGCTCTTAAGTTTGGAGTTGGTAATGTAATACCTTTTCGAAATGCTGATTCTGCAAGAATTTCAGCTTCAGCAGGTGGGAGAGCGATAATAGAAGGATTAGATCGTTGAATTATCTCAATAACTCTGGCAATGGGAGTAATAGAAGAAGCTTTATCTACGGCAATATGTCCTGCATTAACTTTTTGACACGCCCAAAAAAGAATAAATGGTGGCAATGCTATTGCGAATGGAAATCTATTTAACAATAAGTCGTTAGATGAAAGATTAATATGAGAATTAATAATAACTTTTGCTTCTTGATCAGAATCTTTGAAACTGTACCAGCTTGAAGTAGGAGTGCCTGTAGTTCCACTTGTTTCATGATAAGTAGCTATCTTCTTAAAATCTGTTCCTATTAAATCGTAAGCATCACATTTCCGAAGTTCTTCTTTAGTAGTAATTGGAATACCACTCCAATCATTTAAATTTAATCCATAAAATTTATTTTGATAGAATTTTGAGTTTAATGCTATTTTTATAAAATCTTCATTTTTCATATAAAATGTAACCTCCAAATAGAATATAAAAGTATATACAGTAAATTATAGTATAATATGGATAAAAAGGTCAATAAATGAGACAATATAAAATATTAGATGTGGAGATACACTGCATGTAAAATTGATTTATTTAATTTATGAAATATTGAAGAATGTATTTTGAATTTTGAGGAATAATATTCAAGAAGTTATTTAAGACATCATTAAGAGAATATATTAATATTTTTAATTTTTTCTATAGATGTTTCAGTACGGAGGAGAATATTATGAAGAAAAAAAACAAAGGATTATCTGCATGGCAGATTGCAATGATGGCGCTGGGAAGCATAATAGGAGGGTCATTTTTTCTTGGTTCAGCTGTAGCCATTAATGCGGCAGGACCATCGATTTTAATATCGTACATATTGGCAGGAGTAATGGTATATTTTATACTTTATGCTTTATCAGAAATGACTGTTGCAAATCCTCATTCTGGATCTTTTAGAACTTTTGCAACACAAGCTTTTGGGCCAGGGGCTGGATTTGTTGTTGGATGGGTTTATTGGGTTGGAATGGTTCTTTCAATGTCTAGTGAAGCCACTGCTGTATCAATTTTATTAAATGAATGGATTCCTAATATATCTATAGCTATAGGTGGAACTATAATTATAGTAAGTGTAACTTTACTTAATCTTTTAGGAGCTGATAAATTAAGCAAGTTGACTAGTGGTCTTTCAGCTATAAAGTTACTGGCAATAGTTTCATTTATAATCATATCCTTTTTATTAATTATCGGAATAATTCCAGGGAGAGCAGCTATAGGGGCTGGAGAATTAATTAGAGAGCCTTTTATGCCGCGTGGAGTAAGTGGTATTGCTGGAGGGATGCTTATAGTAGTATTTGCTTATGCAGGTTTTGAGATAATTGGATTAGCAGCTTCAGAAGCACATAATCCTACAGAAACAATTCCAAAAGCAATTAACTATACTGTTATAGGACTTGTAGGTTTATATATACTTTCCCTTCTCGCATTACTTCCATTAATTCCAACATCTGAGTTAAGTGAAAATATAAGTCCAATGGTTGCGGCACTTGATAGAATAGGAATTACATGGGTTGGTAATATTATAAACTTAGTACTAATTACAGCTATACTTTCAGCATCTCTTGCATCTATGTTTGGTATTGCAAGAATGTTAAGATCTCTTGCAGATGAGGGTGATGCGCCTAAATGGCTAAAAGATAAAAATGATATTCCTTATAAGGCTATAGTATTTTCGGGTTTGTCTATGCTTCTAGGACTAGGTTTTGGATTATTATTTCCTAGAATTTATCTGTTTTTAGTTACTTCCAGTGGATTTGCATTACTTTTTACTTATGCAGTAATTATGGCTACACATATACGATTTCGTAAAGAAAATGGATGTCCTCCAAACGGAAAATGTCAGATGCGTGGATATCCATACACATCTTGGATCGGTCTGATAAGCATGATTGTTGTTATTTTTAGTATGCCTCTTATCTCTGATCAGGCACCAGGTCTTATAGTAGGGTTGATAATGGTAGCATTATTTTCACTAATATATTTAGGAATGAGGTTTTTTAGAAGTTCAGAAAATAATAAGAATAGATACACAAATGTGAATACCAAATTATATAAATCTAGGTTATCAACAGAATTCTCAGAAGAGTTGACTAGTGAGAGTACGAAACAAGAAAAGGATAAATCTTGTGAAAATCAATGTAACAAGTGCAACAAAAATTGACGGGGATTGAAGGTTTAAATGTATTATTTATAGGATCTGTTAAAAAAGGCTGATTGTAGAGAGCGTATAATGACTAATTTTAATTTATAAATAAGTAAGAGACCTGATATAAAGTAAAAACATTATATCAGGTCTCTTTATCATATTTATTTTAATTAAAATTACTAAGTGCTTGCCTCATCTATTATTTACGAAATAATGATGAGTGGAATTAATGTATAAAACTAAGTCAAACTTAATTATAACTGCTATCTAATGAAGTTAGTAGCAACCCTTGGTTCTCTATAAGGCAATGACAATCCAGAATTTTTACCTGCTTGTATAGATTTTAAAAGCCATGCCATATTTTTTCCAAGCAGTCTCATTGTTTGCATCCCTTCTAAATCCTGTTTTACTTCTTCAGGAGTATTTCCGTGAACCATGTTCCAATATTGAGAAGATACAACTGGCATGTTTGAAATAGTGAAATATTTGTTTAGCTGATCAAAAGCAGCTGTTGAACCACCACGACGACAACTCACAATTGCAGCTCCAGGTTTATATGCCAAAGAACCTGCACTAGCATAAAAGAGTCTATCTAAGAAAGAAGTGATTGAACCTGAAGGTGCTGCATAATGTACAGGGGAACCAAAGATCAAACCATCAACCTCTTTAGCTTTTTCTAAAGCTACATTTACAATATCATCACTATATACACACTTGCCAGCGCCACTTTTATGACATCCGCCACAGCCAATGCATCCACTGATAGGTTTATTTCCAATTTGGAAAATCTCTGTTTCGATATTTTCTTTTTCTAATTCATTTGCTATTTCACATAAAGCAGTATAAGTACATCCTTTAGCTTTTGGACTTCCATTAATTAATAATACTTTCATTTTCTTACACCTCATTATAATTATATATTTATAAATACTTATTATTAATAATATACAATAATGTAATAGAAAAAGATAGAACTCAACTTAATGTATGATTCTATCCTTAAATGAGAGTTAGCTTAGTATTTCTCATATAAAGCGTGTTCGTCACTTTTGAGAAATATATAAAATATTTGTGAATGTTGTAATATTCATATTTTCTCAGGTTTATAATCTTAATGAAAGGATAATAAATTTGCTATTACATTATCAATATTGCCTGGTGAATTTAACAACTTATCTGAAATTACAGCATAATTGCAGTCATTAGTTTTACTTTTAAGATATGTATATATTATCTGAGATTGATCAATCTCTTCTTTCCCAATATCGATAGGATAATTAATGTTTTCATGATTAAAGCAACGAACAACTTCGTTTATTAAGAGTGATTTCAAGTCTTTTGAATCAGCATCCTTTATAAAATACTTCTTTTTAAAAAGCATGTTATTTCCTTTAATGAGAAAAAATTTAAAGCTATTATTATCTAAATATTCGAGCAAAGCAATATTTGCGTTGTTTTCAGTAAATTTAACAACATTAATTCTATCAATTAGATAATTTACTGCATTTATATAATCTCTATATTTAGCAGCATTTTCAAAATCAAATTTTTCTGATGAATTCTTCATAATGCATTCCATTTCGTCAAGAATACTGTTATCTGTTCCACTGAGGAGTTTAACTATTTTATTTAATATATTTAAGTATTCCTCTAAAGCTGAGTGGTTAAAACACATCCCTATACATAAGCCTAAAGAATGATTGATGCAAGAGGATGAATTTTTTGAATTGTTATTACAAAGTATTTTGAAATATTCTTTTAATCCATAAATTCCTCTTTCAACGAGGTTTCTTCTTGAATATGGTCCAAAATAAATATTTCCATCAGTTTTACTAGATTCATGAGAGGTTTCAATACTCGGAAAATTTTCGTTTAGAATTATTTTAATATAAGAGTAAGATTTTGGATTTTTCATTAACCTATTATAAGCAGGCTTAATTTCTTTTATTAATTCACATTCAAGTAAGAAAGCCTCAAATTCTGTATCAGTGGTTCTATACTCGAAATCCTTAAGATTTTGAACTAACTTTATAATTTTAGGAGAATGAGATTTCGAGTTTATGAAATATGATCCAACTCTATTCTTTAAGTTTTTTGACTTACCAACATAAATAATGTTATTAAGAGAATCTTTCATTAGATATACACCAGGGCTAGAAGGAAGTTCTTTTACTTTCTCTTTTAAATTCATATTATACACTCCTAAAAACTAATATAGAGAAATTATTTAGTTACTATATTTTATCATGGTATATATCTAATTAATAATAAATTTTATTACCATTAAATTATGTAATAATATATGATCTAAGCAGATGTCTAATTTGACAAAAAGTAAAAATATACTATAATTATTATTAATTGTAAATAAATGGATTTGATATGGAGTAAACTATCCTTTGGAAAATGTAGCTTGTGATAATCTTAACCTTATATAGATCTTATAAGGGACAAGCAATAAAATAATACTGTTTTTTAGAAGGTATATATGAAAATAATTAAGGAGAATAGTAGAGGTGAAACGGTGAGAAGGAGTACTAATAGGACTTTAGAGTTAAGAAAATCATTAAATAATAACTCTAGAAAAAAGGCAAGAGTAAGAGCATCTAATAGTAATTTTTTTAGGGAATGGGTATTACCAACAGTTTCTGCGCTTACACTTGCGTTGCTAATAAATAAATTTATATATTTTAATGTATATATCCCCAGTGGGTCAATGATACCAACTTTGAATATTGATGATAAGTTGATTGTAACAAAAGTGTATGATAAGCAGAATCTAAAAGAAGGCGATATTATTGTATTTTATTCAGATGAGTATAAGGAAAGGTTAGTAAAGAGGTTAATAGGACTTCCGGGAGATAAAATAGAAATAAAAGATGGTATTGTATTTAGAAATGGTGAACAACTTAAAGAGAATTATTTGAAAAATAAAGATAAATACAATGGAACTTTTGAAGTACCTAAGGGAGAATACTTTTTCTTAGGAGATAATAGACCAGATTCAATAGATTCAAGACGTTGGGAAAAGCCATATATAGATGGTTCTGATATAGAAGGAAAAGTTCAGTTTAGATTTTACCCAATTAAGGATTTGGGGACAGTTAAATAACGATAAATGTGCATAGATATCCAATACAAAACTTAGATTTATGATATAGCCAACCGAAAGAGAAGGTACTCTGTTTCTCGGTTGCTAGAAAAGATAACTGTGGATTTCTATCAGTAAAAGTTGCACCAGTCCTGCTTGTTCCTTAGGCAAGCTAATGACAAGCAGGACTGGAACAACTTTTACTGAAGAAATACCTACAGCTATTTTTTCAATGCAACACTACGAAAAAGAGTACCTTCTCTTTCTGGTCTGGAAAGTATTTCAAAGCATAGATCAAATTAATAGTTTGGATATCTATATACAGAATGTGATAAAGATATTTTTGATTATATCTCTATACTAGAAATAAGTAACATATTGTTTGCAGTGTTTCATTGGAATTTTGATGGTAATGATTCTCGGCTAGAAGTTGTTCCGAATATGCTAAAACTTTAGGTTTATATCTTTACTAGAAATTATAAATATTTTCATAGCTTTTCGGAACAAAAATACTTATAATTTCGGTAAGTTATAGATATAAACTAAGTTATTTCATTAATTTAACAAGTACAGCTTTTTGAGCATGTAATCTATTTTCTGATTCATCAAAGATTGAATTCGCATGTTCCTCTAAAACTTCAGCTGATATTTCTTCACCTCTATGGGCTGGAAGACAGTGAAGTACCATGGCACTTTTATCAGCAACTTCCATTAGTTCCTTATTAACTTGGAAGCCTTCAAAGGCTTTAAGTCTTTCAGCAGATTCATCTTCTCTTCCCATACTAGCCCAGACATCAGTAATCACTACATCAGCATTTTTAGCAGCTTCAGACGGGGAAGTAGTTATTGTAAATTGAACTCCTTCTTTTTCTGCAATTTCCTTAGCTCTGCTTAAGTATTTTTCAGAGGCTGTGTAGTTTTTTGGAGATGCGATTGCGAAGTTCATTCCAACTTTTAGACATCCAATCATCAAAGAGTTTGCCATATTATGACCATCACCAATGAATGCAACTTTCAAACCTTCAAGTATGTTTTTGTTCTCCCTTATTGTCATTAAATCAGCTAATACTTGGCATGGGTGTTCTTCATCTGTTAATCCGTTTATAATTGGAATTGATGCGTATTTAGCTAATTTTTCAACTTCGTCTTGAGAGAAAGTTCTAATCATTATTCCTTGTATGAATCTAGAGAGAACTCTTGCTGTATCTTCGATTGGTTCGCCACGACCAATTTGTAAATCTCTATCAGTTAAAAAAAGTGAATTTCCACCTAATTGATACATACCTGTTTCAAAAGAAACTCTAGTTCTAGTAGATGATTTTTCAAATATCATTCCTAAACTTTTACCTTTTAAATGAGGATGTTCTATGCCATGTTTTTGTTCATATTTTAATTGATCCGCTAAGTTCAAAATATCTAAAATTTCTTCTTTAGAAAGATCATCCATTTTTAATAAATCTTTTTTCATACATATGCCTCCAAACAATAAAAATAAACAACGAACAATTAATGAGAAATTTCCAAAGAAATATTTAATCTTAAAAGGTTACTCTATAAATGTTCGTCGTTCATTAATAAACTCTATTCTACAATATTAGATAAAATCTCAAGAATAATATCTATACCAGTCTTTAATTCTTTCTCAGTTATAACAAGTGGTGGGAGAAGTCTTACTACATCTTTTCCAGCTGTTAATACTAATAACCCCTTTTTTATGGCTTCCTTTTGAACTAATCCTGGATCACATTTAACTTTTATTCCAAGCATTAATCCCATACCACGTACATCTACAACTTGAGGATTCTGAGCTTCATCTACAAGCTCTTTTACATAAGCACCTCTTTTAGATATCTTTTCTAAATATTCTTCGTTGCATATTTCTTCAAGAACAACTAAAGCACCAGAGCATGAAACTGGATTAGCTCCAAAAGTTGAACCATGATCACCAGGCTGAAATACATCTGCAACTTTTGATGAACAAAGTATTCCACCAATAGGAAGTCCAGCACCAAGGCCTTTAGCTACAGAAACTATATCAGCTTCTACATCGAAATTATTATATCCGAACATTTTACCTGTTCTACCTATACCGCATTGAACTTCATCGAAGATAACAAGTACATCTTTTTCATTACATATTTTAACTACTTCTTGAACAAAGTCCTTATTAAGTGGAATAACTCCACCTTCACCTTGGATAGCTTCAAGCATTATGGCACAAACATCATTTGTAAGTTTTGCTTTAAAATCTTCTAAATCATTTGCTTTTACATAATCAAAGCCTTCTGTGAAAGGGAAGAAGTATTTGTGGAACTTTTCTTGTCCTGTAGCTTTTAAAGTTGTAATAGTTCTTCCATGAAAAGAATCTATTAATGTAAGAATTTTATTTCTATCAGCCCCATATTTTTCATAACTATACTTTCTTGCGAGTTTTATTGAACCTTCATTAGCTTCAGCACCAGAGTTAGCAAAAAATACTTTGCTCATGTTAGCTTTTTCGGTTAATTCTTTAGCTAATTTTAAACTTGGTTCAGTATGGAAAATGTTTGAAGTATGAGCAACAGTGTTTAATTGAGTACTAGTAGCTTTAACCCATTTTTCATGTCCATATCCTAAGCTGCTAACGCCAATACCGCTAGTAAAATCTAAATATTTATTTTCATCCTGATCGTAAAGGTAAACACCTTCACCATGAGTAAGTATTAGATCTAAACGTCCATAACTATTTACAACATGTTCTTTTGCTTCATTAAAATCGTATGACATAAAATTACCTCCCAATATAAAATCAGTTGACAATTTATAATTAACAATGAGCAGTTAAGAAAGAAACTCTTTTTGGGAATTTGGACCGTGAGTTTCATTCTTAATTGTTCACAGGATGCAAAGAATTAGCATCAATATACATTGTCAATTGTTAATTATTAATAAATCATTGTTCCGATCCCTTCATTAGAGAATAACTCTAAAAGAATAGAATGAGGTACACGTCCATCAAGGATAGTTGCTTTTTCAACACCCATTCTAATTGCTTCAACACAACAATCAATTTTAGGAATCATTCCACCTTTTATTATACCTTCAAGGCATAATTTAGGTATTTGATGTAATCGTAACGTACTAATTAGAGTAGAAATATCTTTTGGATCTTTCATAACTCCTGGCACATCAGTAAGTAGTATCAATCTTTCAGCTTTTAATGCAGATGCAATTTTTGCTGCGCAAGTATCAGCATTTATATTATATGCTTTATTATCATCTTCACCTAAAGCTACACTTCCAACAACGGGTATATATCCTGAACTAATAGTAGTTTTTAATATTTCCGCGTTAACTTTAGTTATTTCACCTACATAACCTAAGTCATTTTCTGATTCTATTTTTTTAGCTTTTAAAAGAGAGCCATCCATTCCACATAAGCCAATAGCTTTTCCGCCAAATTTTTCTATTAAAGAAACTAAATTTTTGTTTACTTTTCCGCCTAAAACCATTTGAACTACTTCAATGGTGATATCATCAGTATATCTTAATCCATTAATAAATTCACTTTTGTGATTTAATCTATTTAATAAATCTGAAATATCAGGACCGCCACCGTGCACTACGATTGGTTCAATTCCAACACATTTCATTAATATAATATCGTTTATTACTGTTTCTCTAAGTTCATCACTTATCATTGCATTTCCACCGTATTTCACTACTATTATTTTTCCACGGTAGCGTTGAATATAAGGTAGTGCGTGAACTAAGACCTCAGCTCTTTCTGTCTGATTCAAGTTAATACCCCCAGTCAATTTAGAATGTACAGTTCATAATTAAAAAATTATGAACTGTACATTAAAATAAATCTAAAATTTATTAATCTATAATTTAGGATTAACTCCTATAGTCGCCATTTATTTTCACATATTCATAGCTTAGATCGCAACCCCAAACATAAGCGCTGTAACCACCTAATGATAAGTTAATTTTAATAATTACTTCATTTTCACTAAGAACTTTCTTTGCAATATCTTCATCGAAAGGTAAAGAGCTACCTGCTTCGCAAACTTTTATTGAGCCAGCCGTACTTTCGAAGGCAACATCAACTTTTTCAGGATCGAAATCAATATTTGCATATCCAAGTGCACAAAGAATTCTTCCCCAGTTTGCATCACTACCAAACATTGCAGTCTTTACTAAACTAGAATTGATAACACTTTTACCTAGAACAACAGCATCTTTTTCATTCTTTGCACCGATTATTTGACATTCTAATAGTTTTGTAGCACCTTCACCATCTTTAGCTATATTTTTAGCCATAATTGTATTTAATTCAGTAAGGGCACTTAAGAAAGTATTATAGCTTTCATCTTTTTCAGTTATAGTAGGATTTTCAGCTAAACCATTAGCTAAAATTAATACCATATCATTAGTACTTGTATCTCCATCAACGCTGACTCTGTTATAAGTTAAACCAACACTTGATTGGAGCGCTTCATGCAGCAATTCTGGAGCGATAGAAAGATCAGTTGTAATAAAAGAAAGCATTGTTCCCATATTTGGCTCAATCATACCAGAGCCTTTTGCCATTGAACCAATAGTGATTTTTTTATCTCCTAAATAAAATTCTAAAGCTAATTGCTTTTGAAAAGTATCTGTTGTCATTATAGCTAAAGATGCATCATTAGATCCATCTTTAGATAGATTTTTAGTAAGCATTGGAATACCATTTTTAATAGCATCTATATTTAAAGGAACCCCAATTACCCCTGTAGATGCAACTAAAACTTCATCTGTTTTTAAGTTTAATTCTTTAGCTTGTAGAGATGTCATCTTCTTAGCTTTATGTAATCCATCATCACCATTACAAGTGTTTGCATTACCACTATTTATTATTATTGCTTGCGCCTTTTTGTTTGATAAATGCTCTTTTGTAATATAAATAGGAGCACCTTTAACTTTATTTTTAGTATACATTCCTGCTGCAGCAGCAGGGATTTCTGAATAAATCAGAGCTAAATCCTTTTTTAAGCTTCCTGGCTTTAATCCACAGTGTATACCAGAAGCTAAGAAACCGTTAGGAGCTGTAACTCCACCATCTATATATTTTATATCCAAATTTATAACCCCCTTTAATTGACTAAAATGCCGGTGCAATTAGATTTAATCCTTCTGCTTCATCAAAACCTAAAATTATATTCATGTTTTGAATTGCTTGTCCGGAAGCGCCTTTAACCATATTATCTATTGTACTAATAACAATGATTTGATCTTCCCTATGATTTAAGTGTAGAGATATATGACAATCATTTGTTAATCGTACATTTTTTATTGAAGCTGTATCACCAAGTGGAAGTACATTTACGAAAGGTTCATCTTTATAAAACTCTGTATATAATTTATGAATTTCTTCAAGATTTACTTTATCTTTTGGAATGCAATAAATCGTTGAAACTATGCCTCTATTAATTGGAAGTAGGTGAGGAGTAAATGTTATATTCACTTTATCTTCTGCCATAGCAGATAATGTTTCTTCAATTTCAGGTGTATGTCTATGAGCTCCTACTTTATAAGGTGCAAAAGTTTCATTTTCTTCTGGAAAGTGAGTATTTAAGGTTAAGCCTCTTCCAGCACCTGTAGTTCCAGATTTAGAATCACAAATAATGTTATCTAATTTTATTAATGAGTTCTTAAGTAATGGCATTAATCCTAATTCTATAGTTGTTGGATAGCAACCAGGATTAGCAACTAAAGAACATTCCTTGATCTTATCTCTATTTAATTCTGGAAGGCCATAAACACTGTCTGAATGTATTTCAGGTTGTGTGAATTTTTTTCCATACCATTTTTCGTATTCTTCTTCGCTGGATAATCTGAAATCGGCACCCATATCAATACAGATTTTTTTATTATCTAGTGCTTTTTTAGCAATATCTTCACTTAATCCATGAGGTAGGGCAGTGAAGATCACATCGCACTTTTCAACAACATCATCAGCAGATTCACAAATTAAATTTGTTTTACTTAAGAAATTTTTATATATATTGCTAATCTCTTGACCCTCAAAGGAAACTGAGCTTAAAGCTGCAACTTCAACCTTTGGGTGAGATAATAATAATCTTAAAAGTTCAGCACCTACATATCCTGTAGCACCAATTATTCCGATTTTAATCACTTTTAAATAGCCCCCTTTTTATTAAATTACAGAGTGAATAATAGTATATTATTTTTCTGCATCTTAATTTTTAACAATAATATTTCAATTGTCTATAAAATTTCATGTTAGAAATTTCATAGACAATTGAAAGTTCTTATTAAAGAAGAAACCTTAAATAAATTTCTTCTTTAATAAGTAATCATATTTATTAAACTTCTTTATGTTCAGCTATAAAATTTTCTAATGCAGTAATTTGCATTTTTACTGATTCTGTAGAAGGACCTCCGATAACTTTACGTTCTTCTACACAAGTTAGTAAATCTATAGCATGATAGATATCTTCTTCAAAGATAGGAGAGAAGTTTTTAAATTCTTCCATAGTTAGTTCTTCAATCATCTTATTATCTTTTATGCATTGTAGAACTATTTCCCCAACGATTTCATGAGCGTTTCTAAATGCCATACCTTTTTTTACTAGGTAGTCAGCTACGTCAGTAGCATTAGTAAATCCAAGACCAGCACCTTTTCTCATATTTTCTTTCTTAACTTTCATTGTTTTAATCATTCCGCAGAAAGTTTTAAGTGAAAGAACAACTGTATCTAATCCATCAAATAGAGCTTCTTTATCTTCTTGCATATCTTTATTATAAGCAAGAGGAATTCCTTTCATAACAGTAAGTAAAGTCATAAGATCTCCGTAAACTCTACCAGTCTTACCTCTAACTAATTCTGCAACATCAGGATTCTTCTTTTGAGGCATAATGCTACTTCCAGTACTATAACCATCATCAAGTTCGATAAAGCTAAACTCATTAGTACACCAAAGAATTATTTCCTCTGAAAATCTTGATAAATGCATCATTATCATTGAAAGACATGAAAGTGTTTCAATAGCGTAATCTCTATCAGATACAGAATCTAAACTGTTTAGTGTAACTTTTGAAAAACCAAGATCACGAGCAACAGCTTCTCTATCAATAGGGTATGTAGATGTTGCTAGTGCGCCAGATCCAAGCGGCATCTCATCAACACGTTTATAGCAATCAGAAAGCCTTCCTAGATCTCTTTTAAACATTTCAGCATAAGCTAAAAGATGATGAGCAAATGTAATTGGCTGAGCCTTTTGCATATGAGTATATCCAGGCATTATTGTACCTATGTTTTCCGTAGCTTTTTCCAAAAGAACTTCTTCCAAAGCTATGATATCTTGGTTTAATGACTTTATAGCTTTCTTTAAATATAATCTTAAATCTAAAGTTACTTGGTCGTTTCTACTTCTGCCAGTATGAAGCATTTTTCCATATTCACCAATGTAATATGTTAAAGTACCTTCAACAAAGCTATGGATATCTTCCGAAGTTTCATCAATTTCTATAACTCCATTATCCATTCTTTTTAATATTTCTAGAAGACCAGAAGTAATCCTATCACTAGCTTCTTTAGAAATTATATTTTGATTCCCAAGCATCGAAGCATGAGCAAGACTTCCTTCAATATCTTCTTTATACATTCTGCTATCAACATTTATAGAAGAATTAAAATCATTAACTAATTTGTCAGTGCCTTTTTTGAATCGTCCGCCCCAAAGCTTCATTACATTTCCTCTTTCTTAATTTTTTCTTGCATTTTAGCTCTTACAACTGTTGGAAGACCATATAGATTTATGAATCCAGCAGAATCCTTTTGATCGTATACTCCATCTTCTCCAAAAGTTGCATATTCTTCACTATATAATGAATAAGGTGAAGTCATTCCGGCATTGACAATATTTCCTTTATATAATTTTAATTTAATTTCTCCTGTAACTGTTTCTTGAGTTTTATTAATGAATTCAGTTAATGCTTCTCTAAGAGGAGTAAACCATTGACCGTTATACACTAAATCAGCAAATTTCAGAGCTATTTGCTCTTTATAATGAGCAGTTTCTCTATCTAGGCAAAGTTCTTCTAAGTCTTTGTGAGCTTTGTAAAGAATAGTTCCACCTGGAGTTTCATAAACACCTCTTGATTTCATACCAACAAGTCTGTTTTCTACCATGTCAGTAATACCAATAGCATTTTCTCCACCAATTTTGTTTAATTCATCTAGTAATTCAACACTGTTCATTTTTTTACCATTTAAGCTAACTGCAATTCCTTTTTCAAAAGACAATGTAATATAAGTTGCTTCGTTTGGAGCAGCTTCTAATGACTTACAAAGTTCTAAAATCTTTTCATATTGTGGTTCATTTTCAGGAAACTCTAAATCTAAACCTTCATGGCTTAAATGCCAGATGTTTTTATCTTTACTATAGTTTGTTTCACGATTTATTTTTAATGGAACATTTTTAGCTTCTGCATATTCAATTTCATCTTCTCTTGATTTAATGTCCCAAATTCTCCATGGAGCTATTATTGGCATTTCTGGAGCAAATGCTTTAACTGCCATTTCAAATCTTACTTGGTCATTTCCTTTACCTGTGCATCCGTGGCAAATTGCATCTGCTCCTTCTGCTTTAGCAATTTCAACTAACCTTTTTCCTATTATTGGTCTAGCGAATGAAGTTCCAAGAAGGTATTTTCCTTCATATATAGCACCAGCTTGAATTGTAGGGAAGATATAATCATCAACAAATTCTTGAGTTAAATCTTCTATATATAATTTTGATGCCCCTGTTTTTATTGCTTTTTCTTCTAATCCGTCCAATTCATCCTTTTGACCTACATTACCGCATACTGCTATAACTTCGCATCCGTAATTTTCTTTAAGCCATGGAATAATAATAGATGTATCTAAGCCTCCTGAATAAGCTAAAACTACTTTGTTATACTTTGTCATTTTAAAAGCCCTCCTCAATATAATAGAAAATATCAGGCATATAAGATAAAATAACAGTCCCCCAAATATACAAACATGCTGGGCTGTTATTTTTGGAATACACCTGGATAAATTAATATAATTTTCTAATCTCATTTGATGTTTATAATTATACAGTTTTATGAAAAAATAATCAAGTGAAAAAAGAAAAAATATTCATAAAAACATTAAAAATATACATAATAAAATAAATACAATGCATAATGAATAAAAAATATGCATAAAATTTTAATTTTTATGCATGAAATTAAATCGTGCATAAGGATATGCAGAAACTGCATATTTATATAGGAATATATTCTTTAAATTAATTTCGGATAAAATTATAAAAACACCAATTTAAAGTATATTCTCGAAGTTTGGCATTTGCAGCTTCTTTATATGCTCGATACTGTGTTTTACTAAATGTAAAGATGTATGCGCATCTGTTGCATTTTCATGAACTAGGTATGTACATAATCTTACAGATTCATCTAATAAATTATCAAACTCTTGATGACTAAGATAAATAGAAGTTATATTATTATTTTCTTCAATAAAGTTTAATAATTCAAGAGATTGAGAATAAGCTTCTTCCATTTTATCACTGGTGATTTTAGATTCTATATCTTCAGCTTGTGAGCTGATATTATCACATAATTTGAGAATTGAATTATTTAAAAAATAAACACAGGTAATTGTTAAGATAAATATAAGGATTGATAATATTGCATTTCTCATTTTTTAGCCTCCTTCTCATATTCATCAAAAAGTTGGTATTTAAAATTGCCTTCAGTATCATATGAAGCAATAAGTACATGTTTTATTGAAGAAATATTATATTTTTTTAATAAAACATTTATCCATTTTTCATCTTTATTCATAGAAATAATAGAGTTTTTATGTATTTTACCATCAGAAATTAATATTCTAGGTAATTTAACTTCAGAATTTTTAGAGTTATTTCCAGAAGTTGAGTTGGATTTTTTAGAAGAATTATAATCCATGGGAAGTATCGATATTTGTCCATCGTTTTCTAGTATTGCGTATTGAATTTCATCAAGATTAAAATAATTTAAAAGGCGTAATTCTTCTAATAATTCATCTATGTTTAATTGCTGCTTCTTAAGGGTTTGATAATTGATTTTCCCTTTGTTTATTAAGATGCATGGCTCACCATCAACAAGTTTTCTTGTACTTTGAAATTTCAATCCCAGCTGAGTCAGAATTGTTTTTAAAAACAATAAAGTTATGATAGGGATAATTCCTAGTAATAATGGCAATCTCGTATCTTGCATAGGCAAGGATGCTAAATCTGAAATCATAATTGTTATTACGAACTCATATGGTTGAAGTTCGCCTATCTGTCGTTTACCCATTAATCGCATCGTTACTACAACTAGCAAGTATAAAATCGCAGTTCTAATTGATACCACAAACATTAAAAAATCACCTCGAAAATAATATCTGCAAAAAATAAATTAATATACACACCTTAGAAAAGAGCAGCTATGCTGCAATTCGGATCATTTCGCCTTAGAAAAAGCAGCTATGCTGCAATCAGGATCATCTCACCTATAAAAAGAGCAGCTATGTTGCAATTAGGATCATTCTACCTATGAGAAAAGCAGCCATGCTGCAATCAGGATTATTTCACCTATAAAAAAGCAGCTATATTACATACAAGAATATTTCTTGGTAAGTTTTGAATTGCTAGTCTCTTACATAGACCTAATAAAAAAGTTTATCCTTTTTATTAAAAATGTATATAATATATTTGAAACCATTAATTTGGTGCTGAAAACTTAAAAAAATTAAGAATTTAAAATTAATAATTGAGAGTAACATATATTTTAGTGAAGAAAATTAAATTAATTAGGTACTCATAAAATTAATTTGTTGAAAGGAAAGGTTTGGATAATATGATTGATAAAGGGATTGAACTAAAAGATTTGAATATTAAAGCCAAAAAAGGATTAACATTTTATGAGTTAATTATTGATAGCTATAAAGGTATAGCCAAAGACGTAGCTATATGTAAGCTAAACGGGAAATATCATGAATTAACTGAAGTGATAGAAGATGATGGAGATGTAGAGCTAATAGGATTTGAAACTGAACTAGGAATGAAAATTTATACTAGGACACTACAATTTATTTTTATAAAAGTAGCCTTAGATTTATTCCCGGGATCAAAAATAACTATTGACCATGCTATAAGTGATGCTGTTTATGGAGAAGTCCATAAAGAGAAGATGTTAAGTAAAGGTGATATAGACAAAATAAAAGTAAAAATGCAGGAAATAATAAATAAGGATATTCCAATAAAAAGCTTTAGGACTTCTAAGGAAGAAGCGATAAATATTTTTACAGGATATAAAATGGAGGATAAAGTTAAACTTTTAAAATATCATGACATACAATATGTTCATCTTTATGAACTGGAGGGAAGGTATGACTATTTTTATGGTCCTATGGGCTATTCTACAGGAATAATAAATATTTTTGATGTATTTAAATACGAATCAGGCTTCATTCTGCAAATACCAGAAAGAAAAAATTTAAGTGAACTTGCTGAGTTTAGAGAAGAGAAAAGCCTAACGAAGATTTTCATAGAAACACAAAGATGGTTAAATATATTAGGAATAGAAGATGTCGGAACTTTAAATGAAAAAGTCAAAAATAATGAATTAAGAGATATAATAATGATTTCAGAAGGGCTACATGAAAAGAAGATTGCCAATATTGCTGATGAAATATTAAATCGAAAAGATGTAAAAATTATATTTATTGCCGGACCATCCTCTTCGGGGAAAACTACTTTTGCAAATAGATTGAGCATACAGCTCAAGGTAAATGGCCTAATACCTATACCATTATCTTTGGATAATTACTTTGTTAACCGAGTGGATACTCCTAAGGATGAAAATGGTGAATATGATTACGAATCAATTGATGCTTTAGATTTAGAACTACTAAATAAGAACCTAGAAGGATTAATGAGAGGGGAAGATGTAGATCTTCCTATTTATAATTTTAAAACTGGAGAAAAGGAATGGAAAGACTATAAAGTTAAAGTTCCTAAAAATGGTGTATTAATTCTTGAAGGAATTCATGGATTAAATCCAGCATTAATTTCAAACAATTTAAATAGTAAGGTTTTTAAAATATATATATCTGCACTAACTCAATTAAATATAGATAACCATAATAGAATTTCAACGACAGATGTAAGAAAGGTTAGGAGAATCGTTAGGGATTCCTTATCAAGGGGATATAAAGCAGAAGATACATTAAAGATGTGGAAATCTATAAAAAGAGGCGAAAAAAATAATATATTTGTTTATCAAGAGGAAGCCGATGTTGCCTTTAATTCTACGTTAGTTTATGAACTTGGGGTGTTGAAGCCTTATGCATTAGAAGAATTAAATAAAATAGGTGAAGAAAGTTCTGTATATTCAGAGGCAATAAGATTGAAGTCTTTCCTAAGTTTCTTTAAAGAAATTAATGTTGATGAGGTGCCAAAGAATTCTCTTTTAAGAGAATTTATAGGTGGATCAGTTTTCTACGAGTATTAAAGGTATTGTGTATTAGCAAAATATAAAAATACTTGCAGTAAACTTAAATTAAGACTATATTCATGCAAGTATTTTTATTTTTCTTCGATTATCAATATCCTTGATGGATGATATTTACAATATTGAATATAATTGATATGCTTGAAATACAAGAAACATCTGAAATCACAAAAGGTATCTGTGAAACTCTTAAAGTAATCGCAATACATAGAAATAGAATACATATATGTATTCTATTTCTGTTGTTCATTGCTTCACTTTAAGTGCTTCACAATACCTTTAATTTGTGATTTAATAAATGTAAAATCACCCAAACTAAAGATAGAATATACCTAGAAAAGAAAAGGGAGTAGTAAGTTAATGAAAAACGTAGGAGTTTTTGATATATTAGGGCCAATAATGATAGGACCATCAAGTTCACATACAGCAGGAGCTGCAAGACTTGGGAAAATAGCTAGGAGTATTGCTGGTGGAGACATAGCAGAGGTAACGTTTTTATTACATGGTTCTTTTGCCAAGACATATAAAGGGCATGGAACAGATAGGGCATTAGTTGCAGGTATTCTAGGAATGGAACCAAGTGATGAAAAGCTTAGATATTCAATTGATATAGCAAAAGAAAAGAACATTAATTTCTTATTTAAAGAAATGGATTTAGGGGATGTACACCCTAATACAGTGAAATTTATTATGCGTACTACAAATGATAAATATTGTGAGGTTATGGGATCATCTATAGGTGGAGGGAATATTAAAATTACTAGAGTGAATGATAATGAAGTAGATTTTACTGGAATGTATGAGACTTTGATTATAGCCCATAAAGATGCACCAGGAGCAATTAATAAAGTGACAAGTATACTTTATTGTGAAAACATAAATGTAGCTTTTATGAGAGTCTTTAGACACCAAAGAGGTGAAGAGGCTATAATGATTTTTGAGATGGATAACAAAGTAAGTGATAACGTAATAAAACAAATTGAAAATATTGAGTTAGTACATAAGGTGATTTCAATAAGCCCGGCAAAGGAAGTGGAGTAATAATGATCGCAAAAACAGGAGAAGAATTATTAGAGATATGTAATAAATATAATATTTCATTAGGTGAATATGCATTGAGATTTGAGATAGAGGAAAAAGGATTAACAAGAGAAGAAGTAGTTGAGAAAATGAGAAAAAACTTAAAAGTTATGATTTCAGCAGCTAATGAAGGTATGGAGAAAGAAGTTTATTCAGTAAGCGGACTTATTGGTGGAGACGCTTTTAAAATACATAACTACATTAAAAAAGGTGGCGCTCTAACTGGAGATGTAACTAATATGGCCATGGCTATGGCGCTCTCATCCTCAGAAGTTAATGCGTCAATGGGAAAAATTGTTGCATGTCCAACAGCAGGGTCCTGCGGGATATTGCCCGCAGTGATTTTAAGTGCGGGCAATAAGCTTGGTTTAGATGAAGATGGGCTTATAAATGGTTTATTTGCAGCTACATCAGTTGGAATGATAATAGCATTAAACGCAACATTAGCAGGTGCAGAAGGTGGATGCCAAGCAGAATGTGGATCAGCATCTGCCATGGGAGCAGCCGCTGTAGTAGAAATGATGGGTGGAACTCCGGAAATGAGTTTAAACGCAGCCGCTATAGTAATAAAGAATGTTCTAGGCCTTGTCTGTGATCCAGTAGCAGGACTTGTTGAAATTCCTTGTGCTAAGAGAAATGCCCAAGGAGCTATAACAGCATTATGCATGGCGGATATGGTGATGGCAGGAGTAGCATCCAAAATACCATTTGATGATACAGTGAGCGCAATGTATAAAGTTGGAAAGAGCTTGCCAGAATCTCTTAGAGAAACGGCTTTAGGTGGAATAGCTATAACTAAAGAAGGCCTAAAATTGAAAGAGCAAGTTTTTGGAAAAGAAAAATAATACATAGACTAAAGGTATTGTGAAGCACTTAAAGTGAAGCAATGAACAAACGAAATAGAATACATATATGTTCCGCAGGACTGTGAAAAATTTCACTGTGAATATCTAAATGGAAAGTTGCACCACATCTGCGTGTTCCTGTGACAAGCACAGGACAAGCAAAAGTGGAACAACTTCCCATTAAGATATTCTAGCAGCTTATTTTTCAATGCCTGACTCCACATATATGTATTCTATTTCTTTGTTTTGCTACCACTTTTATTATTTCACATATACATACTAAAGAATATATGAGTATTGTATTATAAATATATAGACTGTATGAAAAGACTTGAATATTCATTAAAGGTACTGTAATCAGAAAAATGTAAAAATACTTGTATAAATATATCGCTATTTAAGCTTACTATTAAACAAAGAAAGTGGATATATGTTTTTACGCAGTGTTCATCAGAAGATTTTACTGGCTATGATTCTTAGAATATAAGTTGTTCCAAATGTGCTTGTTCAAGGCGTAGTCCTTGAAGCAAGCACTTTGGGCACAACTTATATTCTTAGAATCATCCAGCAAAATCTTCAAGGAACCGGAGTAAACACATATATCCACTTTCGGTTGTTCAGCAGTAAACTTAAATTAATCTCTTACTGCAAGTATTTTTATATTTCGGTGCTACACAATACCTTTAAGATGTGTATTATAGCGATTGGGATTCTATATTTCCTTATATAGATTTACTTCTCCGCTACCTACACGAAATTTAGCTAATAAAGGAACTATTCTTTTAAAATGTTCACTACTATTATGTAACTCGATTGCTTTCTGATCTTGCCATTCTTCTATGAAGGTAAATACGGATTCATCATTTATATCTTGAAATAGGCTATAAGAGATACAGCCAGATTCTTGTCTACTTTTATCAATTAAATCTTTCGCTAATTGAAGGTAGTTGTCTTTTTCTTCAGTTTTAATAACACTCTTTGCTACTATTTTTATCATAGTAATTTCCCCATTTCTATTTTTTTATATAGTTTAGTATATCATTTGATAACAATTTGTGTAACTAATATATGGAATAATGACCATAGATTAATTAGCATTATATTAAGTCATAAAGTAACTAATTATTGTTTAGGTATCTTAATTTGTATATAATTAACTATAAAATTGCCGATTTTATTCAGTATATAAGCCATAATATTTTTAGAAGAGGAGTTAATATGAATTTGATGGGAAGAGAGCAAATTACTATTCTTGTAGTAGACGATGAAAAAAGTATAATTGATTTTATACAAATGGGATTAGAATCAGAGGGATACATAGTGTACACAGCCTTAAATGGAAATGATGCAATTGAACTAGCTAATAAAGTAAATCCTAATATCGTTATATTAGATGTCATGTTACCAGGAATGGATGGATATGAAGTATGTTCTATTATAAAAAGGTCTACAAAAGCATCGATCATTATGCTTACAGCTTTAGATGAAGTAGATGATAAGGTAAAAGGATTAGATATTGGGGCTGATGATTATATGGCAAAGCCTTTTAGCTTTAAGGAACTTCTAGCACGTATTAATGCAAGAATAAGGAATAGTTTTCCTGAGTTAAATAGTATTACAAGTGTTGGGAATTTTACTATAGATGATAAGGCTCATGAAATGACTTATTGCGGAAGAATCTTAGAACTACCCCCAACACAATATAATTTATTGAAGTTTTTGATTATGAATAATGGAATGGCTTTAAGTAAATCATTAATACTTGAAAAGGTATGGGGATATGACTTTAATGGAGAAGAGAACATTGTTGAAGTATATATTAGATACTTAAGAGATAAGATAGATGATAAGGAGCATAATATTATAAGGACGGTGCGTGGCGTAGGGTATAAAATGGTGGCACAATGAAGAAAGTAAGAAATAAACTGAAAATAAAAAGTTTGAAATGGCAATTGCTATTTCGTTTCCTCATTATATTATTAATTTTATTAAGTGTAATGGGGATTTTCCAGTATATAAGCATGAGAGAATACTTATATGGGAGTAAACTTCAACTTTTACAGCAAAAATTTCATGAATTAGATTTAAAGAATTTATCAGAGGAAGATATAGAAGATATAGTTGAAGATAATCCAGAAGAAGTTTTAAAGAGGTTAGAAGATAAACACATGAGCATAGCGCTAATAAATAAGAGTGGAGAACCATTTTTGAAAATTAGAAACACAGATATTATCCATTCTTCAATTTCTGAAGATGATGATGATGGCGATGATGATAGCAAAGACGATGATTATAAAGATTTACTTGACAAGAAAATAGTAGAAATACCAGTACCAGTACTTTCTCCAAAAGATTATATTAGTATTTCTAACGAAAGTGGAAATTTAGAACATACATACAGAGTTGTAAAAGATCCTAATAATAAGTTGCAATTAGTTGCATTTAGGAAGGTTGGGGATTTGAATTCATCTTCAGGACTAATACAATTGAGTACACCAATAGAGGATATTACAAGTATTTTAGACAGACAGGAGTATGTACACATTAGTCTTTCCATCATGATTCTTATAATGGGAACAATACTTGGAATTACTATTTTTAATCGAACATTGAAGCCGTTATATAAGATAACTGAGACTGTGGAAGGAATAAGTGTAACTGATCTACATACAAGACTTGCTGAAGAAAATGGTCAACTAGAAATTGATAGATTATCAAAATCTTTTAATATTATGCTGGAAAGAATAGAGATATCATTTGAAAAAGAACAGTTTATAAAGGAAAAAATGAGACGTTTTGTATCTGATGCATCACATGAATTACGTACGCCACTAACCTCAATTCATGGCTTTGTTGAAGTATTGTTAAGAGGAGCAGCAAAAAATCAGGAAAAACTAGATTTAGCTCTAAACAGTATATTGATGGAAAGCGAAAGGCTTGCAAAATTGGTAAATGATCTTTTGGTGTTAACAAAGTTAGATCAACAGCCAGTTGTTGAAATAAACAAGGAAAATTTAAATGATATTATAAATGAAATAATCCCTCAACTCCAGATACTTTCTAAAGATCGAACTTTAAACTTAAAATTGAAGGACGATATATATGTATATATAAATAAAAATCAAATTAAACAGGTCATATTCAACATAACCCAAAATGCTGTGATTCATACTGATAAAGAAAAAGGTGTTATAACAATTTCTACAGATATTGAAAATTACAAAAATAAAACCTTCGCAGTTTTAAAGATATCCGATAATGGGACTGGTATACCTAAAGAGCATTTAGATAAAATATATGATAGATTTTTCAGAAGTGATTCTCACAGATCTAGGGAACAAGGAGGATATGGGTTAGGGCTTTCTATAGTAAAATCAATAATTGATAGCAATCGTGGGGAAATCAGCGTAGAAAGCGAGCTTGGAGTTGGGACAACATTTTCAATATATTTAAGATTACAAAATAAGGCAGATATATTTAATATTTTTTGATTGTGTCTAAAATTTAGAAAGGATGTTACAAAATAAGTTTATTATATTATTTTGCAACATCTTTTTTAGTATATTTAGTTATTCTATTGATTAAAATATCAACGCATCTCTAGATTAAGACGTTGTCAAGGAAAATCTGGGTCTGGAATTTTATATAATTCTCAGCAAATTCTAAGCTTGCACTAAGGATACATTAAGACTCTTTTGTTATAATTTCAACAATGAGGAGATTCATATATAGTTTAGGTAGGTGAGTATTATAAGTATAGTAAGTATTTTCATAGTGATGATTGGAATAATAATAGCTATTTTATTTTTTGTATTTGTGACGGGTAAATATGAAAAACATGAAGTAGCTAATAGTAGTTATGCTCTTGGAACTTTGATTAATTTAAGAGCAAGTGGAAATAAAGCTCAAATGGCAATAGATAAAGCGACAGAAAGGCTAAACGAAATTGATGATAGAATGTCAGCTTTTAAAGAAAGTAGTGACATATCAAAAGTAAATTTGAGTGCAGGAACTATGGCAGAGAAAGTAAATAGTGATACTTATTTTGTAGTTAAAAAGGCTATAGAGTACAGTGAAATTTTAGAAGGTACTTTTGATCCAACAATAAGACCATTAGTAACGTTATGGAGCATAGGTACAAAAGAAGAAAAAATTCCGGAAAAGTCGCAAATAGAGAAGACGTTAAAACTTGTAAACTATAATGATGTTATTTTTGATGAAGAAAATAATTCAATAATGCTAAAAAATAATAATCAGGCTTTAGATGTTGGGGGAATAGCAAAAGGATTTGCAGCTGATGAAGTAAGAGATATTTTTTACCAGCATAATATTAAAAGTGCATTAATTGATTTAGGTGGAAACATTTTTGCTCTCGGAAGTAAGGAGGATGGTTCAGATTGGAAGGTTGGAATTCAAAGCCCATTTAAATCTAGGGGAGAATATGTGGGAATATTAAGTGTAAAGAATAAATCAATAGTTACCTCAGGTAATTATGAAAGATATTTTATGAAAGATAGAAAGAGATTTCATCATATAATTGATCCTAAAACAGGATATCCATCTGAAAGCAAAATCATAAGTGCAACTATTATATCTGATAATTCAATTGACGGAGATGGCTTATCAACTGGTGTTTATATAATTGGCATTGATAAAGCTATGAAGATTATAGAGACTATAGAGGGGATTGACGCTATATTTATTACAGAAGATAAGAAAGTATATAAAACATCAGGCATTGATGAAAGTATTTTTACATTAACAGATAGCGAATTTTTTGAAGAACTATAGCATAAGAGAAGGAGTAATAAGTATGGCTAAGAAAATAAAGAAATCCCAGGTTTTAAGATATTGTGTTCAATTAATATTATTTTTATTATTACCAGGTTTATATGCAATGACTTTTAGTGAATTAAGAACAGTATATGAAATGATTATTAAAGGGAACTTTAATTTCCTTCAAGCATTACCAAGCTTAGTAGAATTTGTGGCAGTAATGTTTTTAACCATAATAGCAGGAAGATGGTTTTGTGGCTGGATGTGTGCTTTTGGGGCTTATAATGATTTAATATACTTTATATCAAAAAAGATATTTAAAGGTAAATTTAAAGTAAATGAAAAAGTTGATTCTATACTTAAATATGTAAAATATGTGGTATTAATATTCATAATAATTATTTCATGGACAATAGGAAGTAATATTTTAGAAAGCACAAGTCCTTGGGATGTATTTGGACAAATAACTAATATATCAACTGTTCTTTCTAATTTGCTTATTGGACTTGTATTATTAGTTTTAATTACTATAGGAGCATTTTTTATTGAAAGATTTTTCTGCAGATATTTATGTCCTTTAGGTGCTGTATTTTCAATAATTTCTAAGGTTGGAATAACAAAAATTAATAAGCCAAAAGCTGATTGTGGTAAATGTAGAGCGTGTACAATGAATTGTTCAATGGGATTACAACTTTATAAGGTTGATAAAGTTAAAGGTGGAGATTGCATAAACTGCCTAAAGTGTACAGAGGTTTGCCCTAGAAATAATGCTAATGCGAATATACTAGGACAAGATCTGAATGCTGCATTAACTGGTTCTGTGGCAATGGCTGCAATGTTAGGTGTTTATGGATTTACAAACTTCGGAGTTGACGCTTTAACTAAGGCAGGGATAATTTCTAGTGATAGTGCAGTTTCTAGTAGTGAATATTCAAGTAATCCAACTTTAGCTAATGATTCACAAAAGTATAAAGATGGGATATATACTGGAAGTGGTCAAGGGTTTAATGGAGGAACAACTAAAGTTTCCATCACAATAGCTGATGGAAAAATATCGAAGATCGATATTTTATCAAATGGGGATGATCATCAATATTTTGAGAGAGCATCAGGAATAATAACAAAAGAAATACTATCAAAGCAATCAACAGATGTTGATGTAGTATCAGGAGCGACTTATAGTTCTAAAGGAATCCTAAGTGCAGTTAAGGACGCGTTAGGAAAAGCATCTGGTACTGATTCAGACAGTGATGCTTCAAACAATAGTAATGAAACTAAAGATCAAGCAGCAGCTTCAGTTCCAGCTCCAGAAGCAAGCTCGAAAGATAAAATCTTAGATACAGGAGATAGTGTTAAGGTAACCGCTTCGAAATTTAAAGATGGAACATATATAGGAACTGGAACAGGATTTGAAGGTGCAACAACTAAAATATCCGTTACTATAGCTAATGGAAAAATGAATAGTATTAAAACTTCATCTTATGGGGACACTCCAGAGTTTTATCAAAAGGCTTCAGGTGTTCTAATAAATAAAATGCTTTCAAGTCAATCAACAGTTGTAAATACAGTTTCGGGGGCCACTTTTAGTTCAAGGGGAATTATAGATGCAGTTAAAAATGCATTGAATCAAGCAGGTGTTCCTGATTCAGGCAGCAATGCTAGTAGTGCTGTTTCTAGCGATAATACGTCTAAGGGCGGACCACCAACACCACCAGTGGCAAACTCAAAAAGTACTCCACCGCCAGTTTCAGAGCAAACACGTGCAACACCACCGCCAGTGGTAAATCAAAAGGGTACATCTTCTAACTCAACAGCAAGCCAAGGAGTCACAGGTTCAAGTGGAAGTACTAGTGGAGGAACAACTAGTAAGGGGAAATATAAAGATGGAACTTATGCAGGTAGTGGATCAGGCTTTGGAGGAACAACTAAAATTTCTGTTGCTATAACTAACGGAAAGATAGTAAGTATAAGTACTATATCAAATGAAGATACTTCAAGATATTATAATAGAGCTATAGGAACAATAACAAACAGTGTGATTTCAAAGCAGTCAGCTTCTGTAGACACCGTGTCTGGCGCAACATATAGCAGTAACGGTATAATTGAGGCAATAAGAAATGCTTTAAGTCAAGCAAAATAATAAAAAGAGATAGTACAGTTTGAACTAAACCTCGTTAAGTAGATATATAAATTACTTAACAAGGATAAATTCAACATGTACTATCTTTTTCGTTGGCTTTTATCTTCACTGATATAGTAGCTTTGATAGCTAATTCTCAGTCAATTCTCAGTTTGGATTAAGGGAGTATTAAGGTTGTGTTGCTATAATTCAATTAATGAAGAAATTAAAATATAGAAGATAATGAAGTGAAAATAATATTTCTATTAAAACTTAATCGTAAAAATTTGATTAATGGTAATTAACATAAAAATTCATTATCGCTAAAGATATAGAGCTAGAAAAGGAGAAGGAAATATGGCAAGTAAGATAAAAAGATCGCAGATCATAAGGCATGTTGTACAATTGATTTCATTTATTCTGTTACCAGGTCTTTATTCAATGACATTTAGTGAAGTAAAAACAGTATATCAAATGATTATCAATGGCAATTTTAACTTTTTTACAGCATTACCAAGTTTAATGGAATTTATAGCTATTATGCTTTTGACAATAGTATTAGGGAGATGGTTCTGTGGATGGATATGTGCATTTGGTGCGTATAATGATTTAATATATTTTATATCAAGAAAAGTATTCAAGATAAAATTTAGAGTAGATGAAAAAGTTGATTATGTACTTAAGTACGTTAAGTACATAGTATTAGTTTTTATAATAGCTATTTCATGGACTATGGGAAGCAGTATACTAGAAAGCACAAGTCCTTGGGATGCTTTTGGTCAAATAACTGATATATCTACTATTTTTTCAAGCTTACTTATTGGATTGATATTTTTAATATTAATCACAATAGGATCAGCATTTATTGAGAGATTTTTCTGTAGATACCTATGTCCTTTAGGTGCAATATTCTCCATTACTTCTAAAATTGGAATAGTTAAGATTAATAAGCCCAAAGCTGATTGCGGTAAATGTAGAGCATGCACAATGAATTGTTCGATGGGGTTACCACTTTATAATGTAGATTGTGTCAAGGGTGGCGATTGTATTAACTGCTTAAAATGTACTGAAGTATGTTATAGAAATAATGCTAATGTAAATGTAGCTAGTAGAGATTTAGATGCTAAGTTAACAGGATCAGTGGCAATGGCTACATTTTTAGGTGTATATGGACTTACTAGCTTCGCTGGAAATGCAGTAACTAAATCAGGAATTTCAGTTAATAGCAATACAATTTCAAGTAGTGAAAATTTAGAAAATAGTTCTTCACAAACTTATAAAGATGGAACAACTGCAATTTCAAATGCAGCTCAAAATACTACAAGTGAATATAAAGATGGTACATACACAGGAAGTGGAACTGGTTATAGAGGAGGAACCACTAAGGTTTCTGTTACTGTATTAGATGGAAAAATATCAAATATAAAAACTATATCTAATCAAGATACTCCAAAGTTTTATAAAAGAGTAGAAGGAACTATAATAAAGAGCATAATTTCAAAACAATCAACCTCAGTAGATACAATTTCAGGTGCAACTTATAGCTCAAAAGGGATTATGAGTGCCGTAGCAAATGCTTTGACTCAAGCAAAATAATTAAAATAGTCTAATTTATCTTAAGTTGTATATAATCTGTAGTTTGTTTTAGTATTTAAAGTACTAGAATTGAAAAATGAGAAATTAGAGTAATAAATAGAAATTTTTTTATGACACTATATAGAATTAAATTTATAGGTTCAGAGTAACACATTTAGAGAAAAAAGTTAATATAATAATTTCAAGATTATAATATTAGCAGGAGTATGAGATAAAATGCCAACTAAAAGCAGAAATAATGCAGTTAAAAAAACTACTTTTGTACCAACAAAACGAGTTAAAGAGAAGAAGAAAACCATATTAATTGAAGTTGCAAAAGATCAAGTCATAGGAGAATTTGTTAATGGTTTTGAGGTAATAAAACCAGTTAAAAGATATGGTAAATACTATGTACAAGTTAAAAATAAATAATATTCAAGTGAGTGAAAATCTCACATGAAGAATTTGCCTTCTACATTATCATAGATATCAAATTTAAGATTTAGATTTATGTGTAACTTACCCAAATAAGTAACATATTGTGTTTTGGTTTCTAGGAATTTTGATGGTAATGATTCCAAAGAAAAACTAAAAACAAAATGTTTCTACTTTCGGTGGATTATCGCATAAGTCTAAGCTTTGTATTAAATATCTATATCGAATTTTAAATAATAAGTTATTATATACTTGACGATTTGCAATTAATGGTATAATCTTTATCTTGTGAAAGATAATTTTATAATTGAATAACTAGGGGAGCTAATATTTTGGCTGAGATTGGAAAGATTGATTTCCTAGACTCTTATAACCTGATTTGGTTAATACCAACGTAGGGAAGTATATTGATATTTTTTGTGCACATGTTTATTAATGTATCCCTTTGGATACATTTTTTTTGCTTAAAAATAATTAACTTCTTTCAAAGTTAATCATTTAATCACAGTAAGATGTGGTTTAATAAAATTTTATTTCACAAAGTTTTATTAATTTATTGATTTAAGGAGGTTTTTTAATGAAAGAAAAAAGTAAAGCACAAAAAATTGCATTAAGCGGTGTTTTAATTGGTATTTCAGTAATTTTTGGAACTTTTTCAATACCAATTTTAGGCGCTAAAATTTCTCCGATACAACACTTTGTAAATGTAGTTGGGGCAATAACATTAGGTCCAATTTATGCACTTTTAAATGCGCTTATTGCATCACTAATTAGAAATATTATGGGAACTGGTACTTTGCTGGCATTTCCAGGAAGTATGGTAGGAGCACTGCTTGCAGGTATTCTTTATAAGAAATTTAGGAAGCCAAGTATAGCTGTAATTGGAGAATTAATTGGAACTGGAATATTAGGAGCATTATTGGCCTATCCTATAGCTGTACTGCTTTTAGGTAAAAAGGCAGCACTTTTTGCATATGTGACTCCATTTATATCTAGCTGTAGTGTAGGATCTGTTATAGCTTATTTCTTTGTAAAAGTTCCGGTGATAAGTAAAATACTAATAGATAATGAAGTATCAACATATGACAATGATTTAAAAAACATACACAAAGTTTAGTGATAAATATACAGAAATAATTTAACTGTAGAATAAGACGAAAGGGTGATTTTATGTTTAGAGCATTAACTATTGCAGGTTCAGATTCATGTGGAGGAGCAGGTATTCAAGCAGACTTAAAGGCATTTTCAGCTAACGGAGTTTATGGTATGAGTGTAATTACAGCTGTAACTGCGCAGAATACAATGGGTGTGTTTGGAATTCAAGATATAAATCCTGATATGATTGAAGCACAAATAAATGTTATTTTTGAGGATATAAGGGTAGACGTAATTAAGATAGGGATGGTTTCTAAAATTGAGTCTATACAAGCTATATCTAAAGCATTAAGAAAAGTTAAAGATTTACCAGTAATTGTTTTAGATCCTGTTATGATCTCTAAAAGTGGATTTAACTTATTATCTAGAGATGCAAAGGATACTTTGGTTAAGGAATTATTTCCACTTGCAACACTAATCACTCCAAATTTACCAGAAGCAGAAGAAATTTTAGGGATAAAAATAGAAACTTTAGAAGAGATGAAAGAAGCAGCTTTAAAACTTAAAGAGCTAGGGCCAAAAGCTGTTTTGGTTAAGGGCGGACACCTAGAAGGTGAAGCAACGGATTTATTATTTGATGGAAAAGACTTTGTAATTTTGAAGCAAGAAAGAATTGATACTAAACATACTCATGGAACAGGTTGTACTTTATCATCTACTATAGCCGCAAATTTAGCTAAAAATATGACAGTTGAAGAAGCTGTTAGGTGTGGTAAAAAGTATATAACATGTGCAATTGAACATGGATTTGAGCTTGGAAAAGGTGTGGGTCCTACCCATCATTTTTATGAACTTTATAAGAAAGCAGGAATTGATACTAAGTAAAAAATATAAAACATTTATTAGCAAATATCCATAAGAATTATGATGACTTAAATATTCGAGACTTAAAAATATACATCAGAAATTAATTTATTATTATTTAAGGAGAGAAAAGAAATGAGTTATAAAACACAAATGGAAGCAGCAAAAAAAGGTATTGTCACTAAGGAAATGAAAATAGTAGCTGAAAAAGAAAGAATTTCAGAAGAGAAGTTAATGAAACTCGTTGCAGAAGGTAAGGTTGCTATACCAGCAAATATTAATCATAAATCTCTTAGTCCAGAAGGTATTGGTGATGGATTAAGAACAAAAATAAATGTAAACTTAGGGATTTCAGGAGATTCAGTTGATTATTGCAGAGAAATGGAAAAAGTGAAAATGGCAATCGACTTCGGGGCTGAAGCGATAATGGATTTAAGTAACTACGGAAAGACTCAAGAGTTTAGAGAAAAACTTATTGATTATTCTCCAGCTATGATAGGTACAGTTCCAATGTATGATGCAATTGGATATCTTGAAAAAGATCTATTAGATATAAAAGCAAAGGATTTTCTTGATGTAGTTTTAGCTCATGCAAAGGCTGGAGTTGATTTTGTTACTATTCACGCCGGAATTAATAAGAGAACTGTTGCATTATTTAAAGAAGATAAAAGAAGATTAAATATAGTATCTAGAGGAGGGTCTTTATTATTTGCTTGGATGGAAATGACAGGCAATGAAAACCCATTCTACGAATATTATGATGAGTTACTTGATATCCTTAGAGAATACGATGTAACAATAAGTCTTGGAGATGCAATGAGACCAGGATGTCTGGATGATTCAACTGACGCTGGACAAATTACTGAACTTATAGAATTAGGTTTGTTAACAAAGAGAGCTTGGTCGAAAGATGTACAAGTTATGATAGAAGGACCAGGACATATGGCTATGAATGAAATAGCAGCTAATATGCAAATTGAAAAAAGATTATGCCATGGCGCACCTTTCTATGTACTTGGACCTCTTGTCACAGATATTGCACCAGGATATGACCATATTACTTCAGCTATAGGTGGAGCTATTGCTGCAACACATGGGGCTAATTTCCTTTGCTATGTAACACCAGCTGAGCATTTAAGACTTCCAGATTTATCGGATGTTAGAGAGGGAATTATTGCATCAAAAATTGCAGCACACGCAGCAGATATAGCTAATGGACTTCCAGGAGCAAGAGATAGAGATAATGCTATGGCAGATGCGCGTCAAAAACTTGATTGGGAAGAGATGTTTAAGATTGCTATTGATGGAAAGAAAGCTAGAGAATATTTTGAAAGTGTACCGCCAGAAGATATGCATAGCTGTTCTATGTGTGGAAAAATGTGCGCAGTAAGAACTACTAATAGAATCTTAAATGGTGATAAAGTAGAACTTTTTGATAAAAAATAAAATCAATGATATACGGCCAATAAACCGAAATTAGATACATATTAGTTGCATAGGACTAATAAAAATTTCGCTGGAATGTTCTAAATAGAAGGTTGCATCCATTTATGCATGCTCCTAATATTCATTAAGACAAGCAAAAATGGAACAACCTTCTATTAAGAACATTCGGCAGCTTATTTTTATATGCCTATTTCACTAATATGTATCTAATTTCTTTGTTTGGGTATACATATAAGTATCGTTTGGTTATATATCAAATATAAAAGGGTATTGCATAATTTATATAGTTTAGAGGAGCTATTTATTAACAAAGAATGCCAATGTGAATATTAAAATGTGTTTAATTTTTCTAGAATTTGTTGTAAGCTTTTAGATGAAAGTATACAAGTTTTGTTTTGATAAAATTTGATGTTTATTTTGAAAGGAGGTATTTTGGTAAGAATGATTAAAAGCTAAATTCTTACTAAAAGGTATTTATGAATAATAATGAAATATCAATTAAAATAGGAAATCTACTAGATGAGGTTAGGAATAAGAAACCACTTGTACATAATATAACAAATTATGTTACGGTTAATGATTGCGCGAATATTTTGCTTGCAATAGGAGCATCACCAATTATGGCTGATGATATTAAGGAAGCAGCAGATATTACTAAAATTTCATCTGCACTTGTAATAAATATTGGCACATTAAATGAAAGAACTATTGAATCGATGATTGTATCAGGAAAAAAAGCAAATGAATTAAATATGCCAGTTGTTTTTGATCCAGTGGGAGCAGGTGCATCAGAATTTAGAAATGCAACTACTAAGAGAATATTGGATGAAGTTAAGATAAGTGTGTTACGTGGAAATATGTCTGAAATTAAATTTATAAGTGGACTAGAATCTTCAACTAAAGGCGTAGATGCATCTGAAAGCGATGTAAAAACAGGTAGTGATGAAGGAATTGATGTTGCAAAGAATCTATCTAATAAGCTTAATTGTACTGTAGCTATTACAGGCGCAACAGACATTGTATCTGATGGAGAAAGAGTTGCTATACTTGAAAACGGGACTAAAATGCTATCAAATGTTACAGGAACAGGCTGCATGACAACTTCATTAATTGGAGCATTCTGTGGTGCAGGGTCAGATTATTTCCTTGGAGCAGTTTCAGGCATTACGTCCATGGGAATAGCAGGGGAAATTGCATTTGAAAAAGCAGGGCAAATTGGAACGGGAAGCTTTCATATAGCAATTATAGATGCTATAAGTAATTTAACTTCAGAAGTAATTAAGAATATGGCTAAGGCTACAGAAATATAAAAAAACTGGAGGAAATTTTTATGAAAACTAAAATAGATTATAGTATTTATCTTGTAACGGATAGAGATTTAATGAGTACAGAAACTTTAGAAGAAGCCATAGAACAAGCTATACTTGGAGGATGTACATTAGTTCAATTAAGGGAAAAAGATTGTTCATCTCTTGATTTTTATATTACAGCTGTAAGAGTAAAAGAAATTACTGATAAGTACAATGTGCCACTAATAATAAATGATAGACTAGATATTGCACTTGCAGTAGATGCTGCAGGAGTCCATGTTGGTCAAAGTGATATGCCAGCGACTATTGTAAGAAAAATTATAGGTGAAGATAAGATAATTGGAGTTTCAACAGGATCATTAGAACAAGCGCTAAAAGCACAAGAAGATGGGGCAGATTATATAGGGGTTGGAGCTATGTATGCAACAGGAACAAAGAAAGATGCTAACCCAACTAGTATGGAAGAATTAAAGAAAATAAGAGAAAACATATCCATTCCTATAGTAGTGATAGGTGGAATAAATAAAGATAGAGTTAGAGATTTTGAAAATATGGGAATCGATGGTCTTGCAATAGTTTCAGCAATTATAGCCCAAAGAGATATTACTGAGGCAACTAAAGAATTAAAGAATATTTTTATAAGTTATAGAGAAGCATAGTTATTTTCAGATATAATCAAAATGAATTTATCAATTCAACCTCATATATTTATATAAAATTTATGGAGTAAGTAAAATAAAGAATGAATTTAATTTTTATATGACCAATTAATATGCAAGTCCATGTTTAGGTGAGGCTTATTTTGGTTAAAAAAATTTTTATAATAAGGTAGGTATAATAATTATTAATTCTATCATGATTATTTGTAATAAATTGAATTAAAATATCAAGAATAAGCATATTAAAATAGCTTTATAATTGTGGAGGTATAATATGAAGTTTGATATTTATAAAATTGCTGATAATTATAAGCTCTCAGAAACAGAGAGACAGGTCTTGCAATACATATTGACTAATATCGATTCTGTTTTAACTAAAGGGGTAAGAGATGTTGCCACAATTAACTATACATCGGCAGCAACAATAATAAAGCTATCAAAGAAGCTAGGTTATACAGGTTATGTGGATATGATATATCGCTTAAACTTTATAATAAAAAATCATGAGAATAATCAAGAACATACCTCCGATATAACTAGCTTTATATCGGAAATTGAGAATAAGAAAATAGAAGATTTCATTTCTATGCTAATTAAACATAGAGAAGATATAATTTTAATAACGGCCACTGGATTCTCTGATTCAATTGCAGATTTCTTTTGGAGAAAGATGTTAGTGCTTGGATTTAAATGCATCAAAACAAATTCCTATGGAGTATATGACAGCAATCAAATAGGAGGGGCCTTAGTTATTGGAATATCTAAAAGTGGAGAAACAGAAAGTATAACAAAAGTGATTGATTATGCATCAAAAAATGAACTAGATATTATAACATTTACTGGCAAGTCAGAGAATCATATGGCTAAGAAAGCAACCTTAAATTTTATGATATTAGATGATAAAGAATTAGATGATAGAAATCTTACTGCAAACTATTTTTATGCTAGGGTAATGATTGTAATGGAATATTTGCTAGACAAGGTAATGAGTAATTTATAAAATATGTAGAAAGCTATCTCAAGGTTAACTAGTGAGATAGCTCTTTTTGATGTAAAGGTAAACATGTTTACTTTTGAGTCAACATGTTGCTGAAACGTCTAAAACTATTAACAATAGCTATTAATAATGATATTCTATTCTCACAGGTAATTACCAAAGAAAATTATAAATAGTGAAGGGGAATATTTAAATGAAAGATAAGATTTTAAATAGTATGCAGAAATTTGCCAAAGCTATGATTGGACCGGTCTTATTCTTACCTATTGTTGGTATGTTGATTGCACTGACAGCAGTTTTTACTAATAAAACATTCGTAACGGAAGGTGGAGTAATTTGGGTAACAGGAAAATTCTTTAATGGAATGTTATCACCGATTATGGGGAACTTGAGTATTTTGTTTTGTGTCGGAATAGCGATGGGGATGTCAAAGAAGAAAAAAGCGGAAGCAGCATTCATTTCTATTATGTCATATATTCTATTTTTAGGTGCGAATAGTAAGTGGTTAGAGCTATCTGGAAAAATAATTAAAGGTGATACAGCATCAGCTTTATATGGAACAGGACAAACAATCCAACTAGGATTTCATGTGACAGATATGGGAGTATTTCTAGGGATGATTCTAGGAGTGCTAGTAGCTGTAGTGCATAATAAATATATAGATAAGGAGTTTCGTGGTGCTATGGCTCCATATGGTAATAGTAAATTTGTATTCGTTATCATGATTCCGGTAGTAGCGATATTAAGCATTGGTACTACATATATCTGGCCTACAATAGCTGCTGGAATTACAGCTCTTACTGGATTTATGAGTTCTGCAGGGGCAGCTGGAGTATTTGTTTATGGATTTCTAAATAGATTCTTAGTTCCAACAGGCTTACATCATTTAATTTGGTCTCCATTCCTATATTCAGCAGTTGGTGATCAGATGATAATAAATGGCCAAAATGTAATTGGAGCAAAGCCAGTTTTTCTAGCATTGCTTAATGATTCAACAATCTCTATTATGCCTGATTCAGCAAGATTTTTAACATACGGATTAGTTAAAACTTTTGGTGTAATTGGAGTTGCCTTAGCATTTTACTTCACTGCTAAAAAAGCAAAGCGTAGTAATTTAAAAGCACAATTAATACCATCAACATTAACAGCAGTAATTGCAGGTATTACAGAACCATTAGAATTTACATTTATTTTTGCGGCACCATTATTATGGTTTGTTTATTCAGTGATTGATGGATTATTCCAAATGTTTGTATACCTATTAAATGTAAGAGTATGTGCAACTAATGGAATATTAGATTTTCTAGTAATAAACTTGCCAGCGGGTATAGGCAAAACTCATTGGCCTGTGTATATATTAGTGGGATTAGTTGAAATAGTTGTGATTTTCCTAGTGTTCAAATTTATGATTGAGAAGATGAATTTAAGAACACCTGGAAGAGAAGAGAATGGTACAGATGCTGTAATTGATTTAAATGAAAATGCAGCAAAAGTTAAGCAAGATATGAAATCGGAAAATAAAAATAATAGTAAAGCTAATAACGATGATGAAAAAGCACTAACAATAATTAAAGCATTAGGTGGAAAAGCAAATATAGTAACAGTAGAAAATTGTTTTTCAAGGCTTAGAGTAGATGTTGTAGATAATAGCCTAATTGATGAAGAAGCTTTAAAAGGAACAGGTGCAGCAGGTGTTGTGAAAAAAGGAAATAATATACAAGTTGTATATGGCCTTTCAATTAATAAAATTAGAACAATAGTAGATGAAGCATTAGACAGAGTAGAATAAAATCAAGGAGGAATCATTAAAATGAAAAAATTTAAATTAGTAATAGTAGGTGGAGGAAGCACATATACACCAGGGATTGTAAAGAGTTTACTTTCAAAGAAAGAGGAGTTTAAAATATCAGAATTAAGATTATATGATATAAATGCGGAACGTCAAAATAAAGTAGGAGTGATAGTAAAGAAAGTAGTAGAAATGTTTGATCCAGAGGTAAAACTTGTTCTTACAACTGATCCAGAAGAAGGATTTAAAGATGCAGATTTTGTTTTTGCTCAAATGCGTGTTGGATTATATAAAATGAGAGAACAAGACGAAAAAATTCCACTAAAATATGATGTGGTTGGTCAAGAAACATGTGGTCCTGGAGGACTAGCGTATGGATTAAGAACAATATATCCCATGGTGGAAATGATAGATTTTTGTGAAAAATATGCAAATAAAAATTATTGGATTGTTAATTATTCTAATCCAGCAGCTATTGTAGCAAAAGCTATGTATAAGTTAAGACCAAATGCAAGGATTTTAAATATCTGTGATATGCCAGTTGCAATTATGAGAAATATGGCTAATATCTTAGATTGTGATAGACATGATATAGAGGCAGATTATTTTGGATTAAATCACTTTGGGTGGTTTACAAAAATTAGAGTTAGTGGTGAAGATAAAACTGAGGAATTAAAAGCATATGTAAAGGAATATGGTTATATTCCTCCAGATTCAAGAAGTGAAGTAAGACATAATGATGCATCATGGCTTCATACATTTGAGAATGCTAAACATATAATGCAAATGTTCCCTAAATATCTTCCAAATACGTATATGCAATATTATCTTTTAGGAGATAGAATTGTAAAAGAAGCAGATAAAAATCATACTAGAGCTAATGAAGTAATGGAAGGAAGAGAGAAGAAGATATTTGATGCTGTAGATCAATATAATGCTACAGGGCAAATTGATCTTACACAATTCTTTACTGGAGTGCATGGAGAATTTATCGTTGAAGTTGCTATGAGCTTAGCTTTTGATTCAAGAAAGAGACATTTAGTTATGGTAGAAAACAATGGGGCAATAAAAAACTTACCTGACGATGCTATGGTAGAAGTACCTGCATATATAACTAAAGATGGACCAGAACCAATACGTGTAGGAGAAATACCAACTTTCTATAAAGGAATAATTGAACAACAAGAAGCATCAGAAAAACTGGTAGTTGAGGCGGCTATTGAAGGCTCATATGAAAAAGCACTTATGGCATTTACTATGAACAAAACAATTCCATCTGCATTTGTAGCAAAACAGATTTTAGATGATATGATTGAGGCTAATAAAGAATATTGGCCAGATTTAAAATAGGAGAATGTATGTTTAATATATTTAGTAAAAAAAAGAATAAAAGGTTGTATGCATTTGCTAATGGTGTAAGTGTAGATTTAAAAGATGTAAAGGATGAAGTATTTTCACAGAAGATGATGGGGGATGGTATAGCAATTAAGCCCAATGACAATAAAATTTTTTCACCATGTGATGGAGATATAGTTACGATAATGAAAGAAAGTAAGCATGCAATAGGAATTAAAACAGATGATAATATGGAAATTCTCATACATGTTGGACTTGATACAGTACATTTAAAAGGGGAAGGATTCATTTTGCACTGTGAAGAAGAAAAACGAGTAAAAAAGGGAGACCTTCTTCTAGAGTTTAACAAGGAGTCACTAAAAGAAAAATCAATAGATGATATTACGATGCTTATCATCACGAACTCCAATGAACATGAAGTCTTAAACTCTCATATTGGAAAAGTTATGAAAGTAGAAGAAAGTATTTTACTAGAATATAAGTAGTTAATTAATAAGCAAGCTCTTCTTTTTTGGGGGGCTTGTTTTTATAAATAGATTTTACATTATATTATTATGTAAAAGTTAAGTTAAAACCTATTAATAGTACGATTAAAGTATTTTAAATAATTTATTTTTTAGCACAAGCAACATAAGCAATAGGTTATATAAGATTGGAGACTATGAAAAATTAACTTTAATTTGCGAAAATAAAACAAGTGAACTTAATTCAAGAAAAAACCATTATAAAAATAATTTCAATATATAAAAAAACAGAAAATATTGAAATAGTTAATAACAATATAGCAAATGATATACAAGAGACGAGTGCAGAATCAGAAAAAATAAGTGCTCCAGCACAAGAGGTAGATCCTGGTATAAACGTATTATCTAATAAAGCATTAGAAGGAAGGAATGTTGCAAGTAAATCAAAGGAAAGAGCCATAGAAGTTAGAAATAAAGGAATTACATGAACAGAAGAAACAAAAAAACTATATAGTGAGGAAAAAGAAAAAGGATTAAAATCAATTTAAGATGGAAAGATAATAAATAACATAAAAGTAATAGCTGATACTATTTTTAGAGCGAACTAATCTGTTAGTTCTTAATGCAGCTATTGATGTAGCTAAAGCTGGAGAGAAATATTATGAAGATGCAGATTGTGTTACAAAGATATCTGATGAAATAGCATCTATGACAGAAGAACTTACAGCAACAATGACACAAGTAAGTGAAGCAGTTCAAAATACTGCAGAGACAGCACAAAAGTTTTCTGAGAATACTGAGACAATTAGAGAAAGAATCTGTTAAACAACAAGATCTATAGAGCAAGTATCAAAAATTGCATGAAATCAATCTGAAATTGCTAAGCAGCTAAATCACATTGTAAATAGGTTTAGAATCTAAGAAGATAGTAAATTATTAAAATGTTTTTGTGAAAAATTTAACCTGTTTATGCTAAAAAGATGTATAATATTTTCATGTGGATTAATTATACTAGGAGGGATTTTAGATGGAAATATTGGAGCTAAAAAAGAATCTATACTGGACAGGGGTATTAGATGCTAATTTAAGAGTTTTTGACATTATAATGGAAACAGAATTTGGGACTTCTTATAATTCATATTTACTTAAAACAAGTGAAAAGACAGTGCTATTTGAAACAGCAAAGGTAAAATTCTTTGATGGATATTTAAAAGCGTTAAGTCAATTAGTTGATGTCAAAGATATTGATTATATTGTGGTAAATCATACTGAGCCAGATCATGCAGGAAGCATAGAAAAGCTTATTGAAATAAATCCTAATATCGAGATTATTGGAAGTCAAGTTGCTATAGGATTCTTAAAGAATATAGTAAATAGAGATTTTAAAAACAGAATAGTAAAAGAAAATGAAACATTAGATTTAGGTGATAGGACTTTACGTTTCATGTCAGTACCAAATTTACACTGGCCTGATACAATGTATACATACATAGAAGAAGATAAAACTTTAGTTACGTGTGACTCTTTCGGTTCTCACTATAGTTTTGATGGAATTTTATTAAGTAAGCTTGAAGATAATGATGGATATTTAAGAGCTCTTAAGTATTACTTTGATTGCATTATTGGGCCGTTCAAAAATCCATTTATGATTAAAGCTTTAGATAGAATTAAAGATTTAGAAATTAATATGATTTGTACAGGACACGGTCCAGTAGTTGACTGCAGAATAGATGAAATAATGGAATACTATAAGAAATGGTCTAACGTTCCTAATCCAAATCCAAGAAAAACTGTTATCATCCCATATGTAAGCGCTTATGGATATACGAAGGAATTAGCATTCAAGATAGCTGAAGGAATTAAGGCTAGTGGAGATGTAGATGTTAGACTTTACGATATGGTAGAGTCTGATCAAGAAAAAGTACTTGAAGAACTTGAATTTGCAGATGGTATTTTATTTGGTACTCCAACAATAGTAGGTGAAGCATTAAAGCCAATTTGGGATTTAACTACTTCCATCTTTGCAAGAACTCATGCTAATAAACTTGCAAGTGCTTTTGGAAGCTATGGATGGAGCGGAGAAGGTGTTCCTCATATTATAGAAAGACTAAAACAACTTAGAATGAAGGTTGTTGATGAAGGATTCAGAGTTAAATTTAAACCAAGTGATAATGAATTAACAGAGGCTTATGAGTATGGTTATAATTTTGGATTCTTACTTCTAAATAAGGAGAATCTGAGTAAAAATTAATAGTGATTGCTATTTATGTTAGGACTTATTATATAAGTCCTAATTTTAATTGTGGTAAAATTAAAAAAATATAGAGGTGAAGTTATGTTTGAAATATCATTTCCAGTAAATTATTCTGAAATTGAAACTGTATTAGATAAGCTTATAACAATAGGTTTAGTCTCAACTTATTATGATGCACCTTATCAGGTAACTGTTGATTCTAATGGTTATGGGTTTTATGAAAAAGAAAATGAATTTGTAGACTTAAAGGTTTATCCAGAAAGCGAAAGTATAGATGAATGTAATAGATGTATTGATAAAATTAGAGAAGTCCTAGATATAGAAGAAAATATAACTTTATCTGAGTTAAAAGAAGATAATTGGCAGCAGCCTTTTGAGCCTGTTGATTTAAATAATGGATGGATAATTGCTGAACCTAATGAAATTGTTGATGATAATAAGATGAAAATTAATTTTGAGTCTCAAGGGTCCTTTGGTACAGGGTTACATGAAACAACACAGGATTTACTTAGATATATATTAGAAAAAGACTTTTCAGGTAAGACCATACTTGATTTAGGTACAGGATCAGGGATATTAAGTATAGCTGCTGGATTAAAGAATTCAGAACATATAGTAGCGCTGGACATAAGAGATGTGACTGCTGAGGTTTTACATAATGCACGCCTTAATAATATTGACAATATAGAAGTTGTTGTAGCAGATGTTACTTCCAAGAATTCAGGTGTTAATGATAAATTCGACGTAGTATTTATTAATATTGGTGGAGAGGAAACATTATCATCTATGGAGCTAATTAATAATGTTATAAAAGATAGTGGGACGTTATTTGTATCTGGATTAGTGGAATGGAGCAGTGACAAGGTGCTTCATGAACTTGAAGTTCAAGGATATAATCTTTTAAAGAGTACTAAAACGAATGAATGGGTAACTATGATTCTAAAAAAAGGAGCTTAAAAATGAGTATAGGATACGCATGTTTAACAATTGGAGTTCCAGGTACAAACTTAAAAAGCTGTACCGCTAAAAATGTAACAGAAGAAAAGTTATTAGAAATAATATCATATAATTTAAAATCTATTGAAAATATCATTGATTATAATATTCAAAATAATATAAAACTTTTTAGGATTACTTCTGACTTAATACCATTTGGATCTAGCCCATTAAACAAATTATCTTGGTGGGAAATATTTTCACAAGAATTTTTGGCTATAGGAAAGAAAATTAGAGAGAATAACATAAGGGTATCGATGCATCCAGGTCAATATACAGTTCTTAATTCTCCGAGTGAAGAAGTTGTGAGTAGAGCAATTGAAGATTTGAATTATCATACCAAGGTTTTAGATAGCCTTGGAGTTGAGGGAGAGCATAAAATTATATTACATATTGGTGGAGTCTATAACGATAAAGAACAAGCGGTAAATAGATTTGTTGATAATTATAAGCAGTTAGATGACGCCGTAAAGCAAAGACTTGTTATTGAAAATGATGATAAGTCCTATAATATAAACGATGTTCTTAAAATAGGAACGAAATTAAACATCCCAGTCGTTTTTGATAATCTTCATAATGAAATAAATTGTTATGATAAAGAAAAAAGCGATTTATATTTGATAAATGAATGCAAAAAGACTTGGAAAGAAAAAGATGGGAATCAGAAAATGCACTACTCTCAGCAAGATCCGTTAAAGAAAGCTGGTTCCCATTCAAATACAATAAGAATAAGTAAATTTCTAGATTTCTATGAAAGTATAGAAAGACAAGATATAGATATAATGCTTGAAGTTAAAGATAAAAATCTTTCAGCAGTAAAATGTATAAATTCTGTTAATAAAAATAATAAGATAATAAAACTTGAAGAAGAATGGGGAAGATATAAGTATAAAGTTCTAGAGGATTCTCCTTCACATTATTTAGAGATAAGAAATTTACTTAAAAATAAAAATAAATATCCTGTAGTTCAGTTTTATAATTGTGTTGAGGATGCGATGGAAACTGAAACTAAAGTTGGCAACTCAATAAATGCGGCATTGCATATTTGGGGATATTTTAAAAATGTAGCAGATAATAAGGAAAAAAATAGTTTCTTAAAGAGTATCGAAGATCATAAGCAAGGTAAAGTTTCTATAAATTCAATAAAAAATAAATTATTTAAGATGGCTGTAAAATATAATGAACAATATCTTTTAGATTCTTATTACTTTTTTCTTTAAACAATAATTAAAGTTCTTAGTTATGCGATAACTTACCGAAATTATAAACATTTTTGCTCCGAAAAACTATGAAAATATTTATAATTTCTAGTGAAGATATTAACTTTAAGCTTTAGCAAATTTGTAAATATGCTTATATAATAAAATGATTATTTTTTCTAGCAACCGAGTAACAGAGCACCTTCTCTTTCTGTAAGTTACACATAAGTCTAAGTTACATGCTGTTTATTTAGAATAAAACAATGTATAATATTTTCATATAGATGAAAATTATAGGGAGGAATTTTATATGGAGATATTAGAATTAAAAAAGAGTTTCTATTGGACAGGAGTATTAGATCCAGATTTAAAAGTATTTGATATAGTTATGGAAACAGAATTTGGAACATCATATAATTCTTATTTACTTAAGACAAGTGAAAAAACTGTATTATTTGAAACTGCAAAGGTTAAATTCTTTGATGGATATTTGAAAGCATTAAATAAATTAGTTGATATTAAAGAGATTGACTATATTATAGTAAATCATACAGAACCTGACCATGCAGGAAGTATAGAAAAACTAATCGAAATAAACCCTAATATCAAAATTGTTGGAACTCAAGTTGCTATAGGCTTCTTAAAGAATATTGTTAATCGTGATTTTTATAGTATAGCGGTAAAAGAAAACGATATTTTAGAATTAGGTGACAAAACTTTACGTTTTATGCTTTTACCAAATTTACATTGGCCTGATACAATGTATACATATATTGAGGAAGATAAAACCTTAGTTACTTGTGATTCTTTTGGTTCTCATTATAGTTTTGATGAAGTTTTGTTGAGTAAAGTGACAGATAACGAAGGATATTTAAGAGCAACTAAGTACTATTTTGATTGTATTATAGGGCCTTTTAAGAATCCGTTTATGACTAAGGCTTTAGATAGAATTAAAGATTTAGATATAAATATGATATGTACAGGGCATGGTCCAGTTATAGACTGTAGGATAGATGAAATCATAGAGCTTTATAAGAAATGGTGTACTGTAGTTAATCCAAATCCAAGAAAAACAGTAATTATACCTTATGTAAGTGCCTATGGGTATACAAAGGAATTAGCAAATAAGATAACTGAAGGGATTAAAGACAGTGGAGAAATAGATGTAAGATCTTATGATTTAGTTGAAGAAGATAAAGCAAAAGTTATTGAGGAATTAGCATTTGCAGATGGTATCTTATTTGGTACTCCTACTATTGTAGGGGAAGCGTTAGAACCAATTTGGGACTTGACTATAAAAATGTTTGCAAGAACCCATGGCGGAAAACTTGCTAGTGCGTTTGGAAGCTATGGTTGGAGTGGAGAAGGTGTTCCTCATATTATAGAAAGATTAAAACAACTTAAATTGAAGGTCGTTGATGATGGATTCCGTATTAAATTTAAGCCTAGTAACAGTGAATTAAGTGAGGCTTATGATTATGGATATAATTTTGGATGCGTTTTGCAAAATAAAGAAAATGCAAAGAAGAAATCTGCAAAAAGAACATTAGTTAAATGTTTAGTATGTGGTGAAATATTTGATTCTAGTCTTGAAATATGTCCAGTTTGTGGTGTTGGAAAGGAAAATTTCATACCAGTAGAAGTAGAAGATTCAGATTACAAGAAAAATACAAATGAAATATATTTGATTCTTGGAAACGGTGCAGCTGGTATTAGTGCCGCAACAGCCATAAGGGAAAGAAATGAGACATGCTCAATAGTTTTAGTTTCAAATGAAAATGTCCTTGGATATAACCGTCCAATGTTAACAAAATCAATGATAGCCAAATTTAATTCTAAGCAAATAGCAGTACATGATGAAGAGTGGTATAAAGAAAATAATATTACAAATGTACTTGATAGAGAATTAATTAAGATTAATACAAGGGAAAAAGAAGCACTTTTTAAAGATGGAATTAGATTAAAATATGATAAATGTATTTATGCATTAGGTGCAGAATGTTTTGTTCCACCAATTCCAGGAAAAGACAAAAAAGAGGTTATAGCAATCCGAAGGATTTCTGATACAGATAAAATTACAGAATTGCTACCAAAAGTAAAAAATGCAGTTATAATAGGTGGAGGAGTTCTTGGGCTTGAAGCTGCATGGGAGTTAGCAAAAGCAAAATGTAAAGTAACAGTGTTAGAATTAGCAGATAAATTAATGGGTCGCCAATTAGATTATGAAGGTGGAAAATTCTTAGAGCAAATAATTAAAGATGCTGGAATTGACGTAAGATTAAATGTGAAAATCGATGAAATAGAAGGTGAAAATTCAGTTACCGGAGTTAGAATTAATGGTGGAGAAGTTATTGCTGCAGATTTAGTTGTTGTATCTTGCGGAATTACGCCTAACTCTAGGATAGCTCAAGAAGCAGGAATTAATATTAATAGAGCGATAGTTGTAAATGAAAATATGGAAACTAATGTATCAGACATCTATGCATGTGGAGACTGTGCAGAGTATAATGGAATAAATTATGGAATATGGCCGCAAGCTTTGGAAATGGGAAAAGTAGCTGGCGCTAATGCAACAGGTGATTCATTAGTTTATGAAACAGTAGATGCAGCATTAACATTTAATGGAGCTAATACTTCATTGTATGCAATTGGTGATAATGGTAAAAACCCAGAAATTCAATATAAAACAGTAGAGTTTAAAGATCCAGCTAAAAAGACATATACAAAATACTATTTTGCAAATAATCGTTTATGTGGAGCTATCTTGATTGGAGATACTAGCAATATTGCTAAGATAACACAAGACGTAAAAGAGAATAGATTATTCAAGGAAATGTTTTAAGTTAAACTTATATAACTAAAAATAAATATATTAAAATAAAGATTAGGGTTTAATTCACAAACCCTAATCTTTATTTTAATATGACATAATGTTGTCTAATTATATAGATTATAATATATATAAAACAATAAATTATATAAAAAGGAGAAATTTATGGCGGATGCTTTAAAGGATATATATAGTAAAGAATTTTTAGAGAGTTTTGCAGGGAAGGTGCAATCGACTTACAATATTTTTGATGAAAAAGGGTTTGTAGATGATGTTATAGATAATAAATGGCAGGAACTTAAACTGAAAGAAAGAATTAGAAGAATTTCTGAAATACTCGGGAGATATTTGCCAGAAAAATATGGGGATGCTTTAGAAGTATTATTTTCAATTGATGAAGAGTGTATCGGATTTCCTTATCTGTTCTTTCCTGATTTTGTAGTGGTATATGGCAGTAAATTTGAACATTGGGAACTTTCAATGAAAGCAATAGAACGTTTTACAATGAGATCTTCTTCCGAATTTGCGGTTAGACCATTTATAATATCTGATCCAGAATTTATGATGCAGCAAATGCTTAAATGGTCTAAAAGTGATAATGAACACGTAAGAAGATTGGCAAGCGAGGGATGTCGCCCACGACTTCCATGGGGAGAAGGAATTCCAGTATTTAAAAAAGATCCAAAACCAGTGATTTCTGTTTTAGAACAATTAAAAGAAGATCAATCAGTTTATGTTCGGAAGAGTGTCGCTAATAATTTAAATGATATTTCTAAAGATAATCCAGAAACAATTATAGAAATAATAAAAAAATGGAAAGGTAAAAATTCTTATACAGATTGGATATTAAGACATGGAGCTAGGACATTAATTCGTAAGGCTGATCCAGAAGTTATGAGATTATTTGGATATGGAGATGTTCAAGGTAACTCCATTGTAACTAGTGCTAATTTATCCGTAGATCTAAAAGCAGTAAAAATAGGAGAAAATTCTACTTTTACATACGAAGTTTATGTTCGTAATGGGGAGCGTGTACATATTAGGATTGAGTATGGAATTGATTTTGTGAAGGCGAGAGGAAATGTTTCGCGTAAATTATTTTTATTGTCTGATAAGACGGTACTAGGTGGCGAGCATATTACTGGAGCTAGAACTCATAGTTGGAAGAATCTCACTACACGTCGTCATTATGAAGGAGAGCATAAAATTGTACTGTTAGTAAATGGATGTGAAGTTTCTAACACTATCATTAACCTCGAAAAGTAGAGAAAAGTAGCACAAAGTACATTGGCAGCGTATTAGAATCTCAGGCCTCGTTATGCTACGAATCTGTAGACTAATATTATAGACCTATAATTTCGTCTTTTATGGAATCATAAATTTATTAAAAAAATAACATAACGATTTTAGAAACCTGCTATTAGTTGCAATAGCAGGTTTCTTTAACGTTTACTAAGTAAATAAGATAAAAATGTAGTAGTATTTGTTTTAGATAATATATTGACTACATGGTCAGTAGGGAGCATAATAACAATATATTGACCTGATGGTCAAAAGTGTAGAGTGGGGGGATTTTAATGAAAGATCCTATTGTTATAGTAAAAGATGTTACAAAGGAATATAACATGGGAGAGGTGACTGTAAAGGCATCTGATGAAATGAATTTTGAAATTTTTGAAGGAGAATTTGTTGTTGTACTAGGGCCCAGTGGATCAGGGAAAAGTACTGTTTTAAATATGGTCGGAGGTATGGACAGGCCGACTTCGGGTGAAGTAATTATAGATGGAGAAAATATAACAAAGTATTCTGATAATGAACTTACTATGTACAGACGAAAAAAAGTAGGTTTTGTGTTTCAATTTTATAACTTAATGTCAAATCTCACAGCTCTTGAAAATGTAGAATTAGTAAGATCTCTTAGTGATAATCCTTTAAATGCTAATGATATTATGAGGGATGTTGGATTAAGTGACAGAGCTCATAATTTTCCAGCGCAGCTATCAGGTGGTGAGCAGCAAAGAGTGGCTATAGCAAGAGCTTTAGTAAAGAATCCACTTCTGCTTTTATGTGATGAACCTACGGGAGCTTTAGACTATGTTACAGGAAAGTTGATTTTAAAATTACTCTATGATATTAATAAAAATTCTAATAAGACAATAGTAGTTATTACTCATAATGCAGCTATAGCTGCGATGGCTGACAGGGTTATAAAAGTAAAAAGTGGTACTGTTGAGTCAATTACAATTAATGAAAACCCTGAGTCACCTGAAAGGATAGAATGGTAATGAAAATTTTATTTAGAAATTTACTTAGAGATTTAAAAAAATCAAAAGGCCAGTTTATTTCTATTTTAATAATTGTTATTCTAGGAGTTGCATTTTATACATCATTAAATTCTGTATTCAAAAATCTATCTAATTCAAGTACTCAATATTACGAGGAATATAGATTAGCTGATATTTGGGTGGATCTTTATAAAGCACCAGCAAGTGCAAAAGACAAGATAGAAAGTTTACCATATGTAAAGATGAGTACTGAGAGAATTATTAATGATGCCAGCATAAGCTTATCAGAAGAAAATGCAACCTTGAGGTTCATAACTCTTCCAGATATAAAGAGAGATATTGTAAATGATATTGTAATAAAATCAGGAAGATATTTTTCAGAAGAAGATAATAACCAATGTCTTCTAGACGAAGATTTTCTAAAGGCAAATAACTTAAATTTAGGAGAATATATTTATCCGGTCATTAATGGAAATAAGGTAAAACTTAAAATTGTTGGTTCAGCCAAAAGTCCTGAATTTGTATATACATTAAAGGATTCAAGCGAGATAATGGTGGATAATAAGAAGTTCGGAATAATTTATATAAAGCAATCTTTTGGAGAAGCAATTTTTGATTCTAAGGGATTTATAAATAATATTTCTATTAATCTTTCTAATGGGACTCGCATAGAAACAGCTAAAGATGACATAAGGAAGATTTTAAAGAATTATGGTGTGAAAAGTGTTATGGATAGAGATGAGCAAATAAGCAGTAAGATGATAAGTGAAGAAATAAAGCAATTGAAGTCTACGGGAGGTAGTTTCCCTATTGTATTTTTTTTGGTTTCTTCAATTATTATATATATTATGATGGGAAGAATGGTAGAAAATCAAAGAGTGCAGATTGGAGTATTAAAGGCTTTGGGATTCACCAATGTTCAAGTACTTACCTATTATATGAGCTTTTCTATGATTATTGCTGTTATTGGCAGCTTAATAGGATCGGTAGTAGGAACATACATGGGGGTAGGGTTAACAAAAATGTATAACCAATATTTCAGTTTACCCCTTAGTGAAATTAGGATTTATGGAGAATTCGTAATTCCAGCCTTCGTATTGACATTAGCTTTTAGTTTGTTTGCTGGGTATAATTCTTGCAAGGTCATTTTTAAAATTATGCCTAGCGAAGCCATGAGAGAGAAATCCCCTGAAGCTGGTAAGAAAATACTTTTTGAGAAAATAGAATTTATATGGAGCAATATCAGCAATTTGGGAAAGATTATACTTCGAAACTTATTTAGATATAAAAGAAGAGCATTATTAACTTCACTAGGAATTATTTTTTCGTCAGCATTACTTTTAGTTGCTTTAAGTATGAGTGATTCCATGAACTTTATGATAGAAGAACAATATGGAAATATTCAAAATTATGATATCAAGGTAAAGTTCCCTAAAATAATGAGTGTAGAGGAATTAAGCAGCATTAAAAATATTGAGCACGTAACGGAATTAGAGCCAGTATTAGAAACAGGTGTTGAAATATCAAATGGATGGAGAAGTAAAGATGTTGGTTTAACAGCACTTATAGAAGAACCACAAATATATCGAGTTGAAGATACTAGTGGTAATAAAATAAATCTTCCGAACAATGGAATACTTATATCTGAAAAACTTGCCAATGTGCTTGGAGTAAAAGTAAATGATAAAGTTAATATTAAGTTTTTCTTCCCAGGAAAAGAAAAACGGGAAGCAGTTGTTAAGGGAATTATAGTTCAATATATAGGTTTGAGTGCCTATACTTCTATGGATGGATTAAATAATATGCTTGGTGAAGGAATGATTGCAAGTTCTGCTGTATTAAAGCTTGATAATGGTAAATTTGAAAATGAGGTTGAAAATAAACTTAAAGATATGCCTGGAATTACATCTGTAGAATCAAAATCAGATTCACTTAATGCTCTTTTAAAGAATATGGGAGCCATGAAATCGTCCGTAGGAGCAATGATTGTGCTTGCAGCAATTTTGCTTATAGCAGTTTTATATAATATTGCCACAATCAATATATTTGAAAGACAAAGAGAATTAGCTACTTTAAAAGTATTGGGGTTTACAAATAATGAAATTAAAAAACTAATTTTTAATGAAAATTATATAATCTCAACATTTGGTATCATTATTGGCTTACCATTTGGAAAGTGGCTTGGCAGTGCTATGATGGCAAATAGTAGCACAGATTCTTACAGTATACCTTATGTTGTAGAAATTAGGAGTTATATTATAACTGTAATACTTACTCTTGTTTTTACGCTTGTAACTAATTTAATGTTAATGAGAAAAATTAAGTCAATTGATATGTTAGAAGTTTTGAAGAATAAAGAATAGAAAGCTGATTGATAATCTATTTAAGATATAAAAGGGAGATGTGTTATATATGAAAAAGAAGAAATTGCTTTGGACAGGAATAATAGCAGTAATATGTATAGCAAGTATATCTGTATACATAGTGATGCAACAAGGACAAGCAGTAGAGACTTCACTAGTTGAAAAGGGAGAAATAAAACAATTTATTGAAGATACAGCTACAGTTCAAAGTACTAAAAAACAGATTGTCTATGTTGAGGGAGCAGGAAAAATCGATAGTATAAAGTTTAATGTAGGTGATACTGTAAAAAAAGATGATATCTTGCTTACAATGGATAAGAAAGACTTAGAATTAAAACTCCAAGATGCGGATTCTAAAATTAAAGCAGCTCAATCACAGCTTTCAGGTACTGATATCTCTAACTATGTAAATAAGATTGAAATTTCAGAGGCAGAGGTTGATAAGGCTAAAGTTTCCTATGAATCAGCATCAAGAAGTTTGAATAATTCAAAAGTACTATATGAATCCGGTGCCATAAGTAAACAGGAACTAGATAATGTGGAAGATACTTATAAAAATGCTGAAGCTGTTTTGAAATCTTCAAGTAATCAATTAGAAGAGATAAAAAAGGGAACACCTGATTACGTTAAAAATGGTTATGAAGCTGGTGTTGAACAAGCTGTGATTTTAAGGAACAGTATAATGAGAGAGATTGATAAGCAGCAAGTATTATCACCAATTGATGGAATTGTTGTTGAGAAGCTTTTGGAGGAAAATGCTATAGTAGTGCCAGGTACAACAGCATTTCTAATAGATAATACTAAAAATTTAGAATTAGAAGCTAACATATTGTCGGATGATATTTATAAGGTTAAAATAGGTAATGAAGTTGAAGTGAGCGGAAAGGCAATAGGAAACTCACTATTAAAAGGTAAAATTATAAAAATAGCACCAGAGGCTAAAAATATTACTTCTTCTTTAGGTGTAAATCAAAAGCGAGTAATGGTCACTATTGAAATTAATGATGATACAGATTTATTAAAGCCTGGCTATGATTTAGACATTAAAATTATCACTGAAATAAAAAGTGATACTTTAGTAATACCTGATAGTTCTGTATTTGATTATAAAGGAGATTCTTGTGTATTTGCTGTAGTTGACGGAAAAACTGTTATAAGGCAAATCAAAAAAGGTATAGAAAGTGAGAAGACAATTGAAGTATTAGGTGGTTTAGAAGAAGGTGAAAGGATAGTATTAAAACCTGATAACAATACAAAAGAGGGAATGAAAGTCAGGGGTTAGAGAGCTATTATTTTAAAGAAAGTGAGGAACATTAGAGTTGTGATAGATAAGTTTGAAAATTTACCAGAAGATAAGAAAAAAAGAATATTAGATTCTGCCATTGAAGAATTTGCAGTGAATGGATATGATAAAGCATCTACAAATTCCATTGTGAAAAAAGCTGATATTTCCAAGGGAATACTATTTCATTATTTTGGGAGCAAGAAGAATCTATTTTTATATCTCTTTGATTATTGTATAAATACTTTGATTGACAAGTATTATTTACTAGATGATATTGAAGCGGAGGATATATTTGAAAGATTCATGAGAGTGAGCATAAAAAAGATGAAAGTAATTCAAGATGAACCTCTTATGAATAAATTAGTATTTTCAGCTATTACTAATATGCCTAAAGATTTAAAGGAAGAGCTTACAGTGAGACATAATAATTATACTTCTAAATACTTACCAGAATTTTTTGAGAAGGTAGATACAACAAACTTTAAAGAAGGAATTGATTCACAGAAAGCTATAGAGTTAATGATGATGTGTATGGATGGGCTTTCTAGCAAATACATACAGAGGTATAAGGATGTCTCAATGGATGAGGTTATGAATAATTACGATGAGATTATGGAAGACTTTAATAAGTATCTAGATATTTTGAAATTTGGAATTTATAAAAGCGGCGAATCTAAATAATAATTATTAAACGAAGCTTAATATAACTTATTCTTATTAAAGGAATTATTATAATTTATTTTATGACTGGATGGTAAAAATGAAGATTAATGTTAAGGAACTTATATTATTTGGAATATTAGGAGGATTTATTGCAGCGTCTCAGTTTGCGCTAAGTTTTCTTCCTAATATCGAAGTTGTAAGTCTATTCATTATAGTATTTTCATTAATATATAGGAAAAGAACTCTTTATATTGTTTATACTTATGTAGCCATTATGGGAGTCATTTATGGGTTCGGGCTTTGGTGGTTAGGCTATGCAATAATATGGCCACTTCTTAGTGTAATAACTTTTACTTTTATAAATTTCTTTATGGAAAAATATTTAGCGCTAGCTATTTATTCGGGAATTTTTGGATTATCATTTGGATTATTTTTTGCTATTCCTTATGTGATTTTTAGTGGAGTGAATTCTGGGGTGGCATATTGGACAGCAGGACTTCAATTTGACTTAATTCATGGAATAGGAAATTATTTTATTATGATAATTTTAGGGAAAAAGATATATAATTTATTAAATATGTTAAATCACAAATATTTTTTTACATATGTATAGAAAACTTATTGGACTATAAGTACTCAAGGATGGAAACGGAATGGTAAATGTTTATGAATAATTTGATAATATCTTTTAATGTAATAATGCCTTTATTTATTAATATAATATTAGGATATTTTATAAGGAAAATTGGACATTTTCATGGTGATACTGTAAAGAAAATGAATAATGTTACATTCAAAACATTTTTCCCTATATTATTATTCAATAATGTGTATAGTACAAGCTTTAAAGGAACATTTAATTCTAGGCTGATGATTTTTGCAATTAGTATTGTATTAATAAGTTGCGTTTCTCTATGCATCATTATTCCGTTAATCGAGAAAGATAATAGGAAACGAGGAGTTATAATTCAAACAATATTTAGAAGTAATTTTATTCTATTCGCATTACCAATTACTATATCTTTATTTGGAGAGGAAAGTTCTGGTGTTGCAGCATTATTAATTGCAGTAATAATTCCACTATTTAATTTTTTAGCAGTAGTTGTTTTAGAAATTTTTAGAGGTGGAGATATAAATATTAGAAAGATTATCGTGAGTATAATAACTAATCCTCTTATACTAGGATGTTTCGCGGGAATAATTGCAATGGTTATAGGAATCAAATTACCACAAGTACTGGAAAAAACAATTGATGATCTTTCTAAAGTAGCAACTCCGCTAGCACTTATCATTTTAGGTGCATCGTTTAGATTAAATAAAATTAAGAAATATACAAGACAATTACTAATCGGCGCTATAGGAAGATTAATTTTAATCCCAGGTATATTTTTACCTATTGCCATAGGATTAGGTTTTAGAAACGTAGAACTAGCTAATATAATGGTTTTAGTTTCAGCGCCAACGGCTACATCAGCATTTATAATGGCTGAAGAAATGGGAGGGGATGGTGAATTAGCTGGGCAGCTCATCGTATTTACATCTGTATTTTCAATGATTACCATGTTTTTATGGATATTTCTAATAAAAGAATGTGGCTACATATAATTTAGTTTCAGAATTTAATTATAGTTTCGATTTTACATAAAAGAATGATGTGGTAAATATTACTTTATGGTGTTTTTTATTTTTCACAGTTATTATAGAAAATACACATAAAATGTTTTTATATAAAAGTTTAAGATTATGAAAAGGATATAAATCCGACTCAATGTTTCCAAGAGAAATATACTTGACATTAAATTATTATGTGATTTAATATGAAGTAAGCATCGTTAGATATGTGGTAAACAGTTATTATTAGATTTAATATTTGAAGGTCATAGAAATGAAAGGTTACTTGAATACGATATTGTTCACGTTAACAATGATAGGAGTTTGAATATTTAAGGTTAAAAGAATATTTAAAAATCTATAGTGAAAAATATTATTAATATCAATATTTTATTGTTAAATATAAGGTGTTTTATAAGCAAGAATTTATGTTATGGAGGATGAATAATATGTTTTTATTAGATGAAGCAAATAAATGCTTTTTATGCAAAAATTCAAAGTGCAAGGCGAATTGTCCTATTAGTACTCCAATTCCAGAAATTATAGCACTCTATAAAGATGGAAAACTTAAAGAAGCAGGGGAAATATTATTTAATAATAATCCTCTTTCAGTTGTATGTTCAATAGTTTGTCCTCACGAAAATCAATGCGCAGGAAATTGCATAAGAGGGATAAAGCAAGAACCTGTAAAATTTTATGAGATTGAAAAAGAAGTATCGGAAGCATACTTGGATTCAATAAAATTTGAGAATTTACCAAAGAATAAAGATAGAATTGCTATTATAGGTGGTGGACCAGCGGGAATAACAATTGCTTTTTTATTAGCTAAAAGAGGTTTTAAAATAACAATTTTTGATTCCAATGAAAAAATTGGAGGAGTATTAAGGTATGGAATTCCTGAATATAGATTACCTAAGTATTTAATAGATAAGTTGGAAGACAAGCTTATAGAACTAGGAGTAATGATTAGACCTAATACTTTAATAGGACCTGTTGTCAGTATTGATAGATTATTCGAAGAAGGCTATAAGTCAATATTTATTGGAACAGGAGTATGGAATCCTAAAACTTTAAATATCAAAGGGGAGACCTTAGGAAATGTCCATTTCGCTATAGATTATCTTAAATCGCCAGGCGTGTATAGGTTAGGCAAAAGAGTTGCAGTAATAGGTGCAGGAAATGTTGCTATGGACGCTGCTAGAACAGCAAAAAGAAATGGTTGTGAAGAAGTTACAATTATCTATAGAGGTGACTTTGAAAAGATGAGTGCTACCAATAAAGAAATCGAAGAAGCTAGGGAAGACGGAATTAAGTTTAAGTTGTTTAGGTCTCCAATTGAAATAATAGAAAATGGAGTGAAATTAATTAATAAAGAAGAGCAGAGTGAAGGTGTGGAAGAATTTTTTGAGTGCGATTCTACTATTGTTGCAATAAGTCAAACACCTAAAACAAATATAGTTTCTAATACAACAAAACTTGAAACTAATAACTCAGGACTTATCATTGCAGATGAAAGAGGTAATACTACGAGAGCAGGAGTATTTAGTTCTGGGGATGTAGTTACAGGAGCTAAGACTGTGGTTGAAGCTGTAGCATATGCAAAAATAGTTGCAGATGCTATGGAAGAGTATTGTGAGTCACAAAATTCATAGTTTACTACAATAAGGTATTGAGAAGAACCAGAAATACCTTTGATAATATTTAATTAGGTTATCCATGAAATACTTAAAGTGTCATCAATACAAATAAAGAGAATACATATATGCATTCTCTTTCGTTTGCTTATTGCCTCACTTTAAGTTCTTCGCAATACATTTATATAGCTGAATGGACTTATACATATTAAAATTTAAGGAAAAATTAATATTGTTTGCATAACCATTAAATTGTAATTATAAACAAATATTGCTAAAATATAGAATGGAAGGAAGGGATAGTTATTATGTATATTAAAAAGAAGCTTACTACCTTTATTTTTTCTATAGTAATAGTATTGAGTTTATTTACAACTTTAGGTGTACAAGCAGCAACTAATGACATAAGAATAGTATCAGATAGTCAAGTCACTGCAAAGCAAGCTAAAGAGTGGGCAAAGTCTAAGGGATCAACAGAACAATTTGTTGATTTAGCAGATCTTTATTTTAAATATTACTCTAGCCATGGAGGGATTAACCCTGCAATTGCTTATGTGCAGGCAGCGAAAGAGACATGCTATGGTAAATTTGGTGGAGTATTAGATGAAAGCTTTCATAACCCTTGCGGGCTAAAGATAGCAACTGGAGGTTCAGATACTGATAAGAGTGCTCATAAAAAATTTAATAGCTGGGATGAAGGTGTAAAAGCACATTTAGATCATCTAGCATTATATGCAGGAGTTAGCGGATACCCAACAAGTAATTCTTATGATGAAAGGCAATTTATAACTATTAAAGGTAAAGCTGAAACAGTAAACTCATTAGGTGGAAACTGGGCACCAAGTCCAACCTATGGTGAAGAGGTAAATCAGTTATATAATGATTTACTTTCATATTCTGGTATAAAAAGTGCAATTGATGCAACAACACAAAATTCTGTAGCTAATAATTCAGGAAAGACAAGTTCAAGTAACACATCCAATGCAAACCCAGGAGTGCCTGAAGTTAAACCAAGTGCATTGAATGCAATTAAAGCTATTGAAGTAAATAGTGCTGACAATAATACAGTAAATATTATGTCAAACATTGGTTGGAAGAATCAAAATGGAGAATGGTATTATTATAGATCAGATAATACAAAGGCTACTGGATGGATAAAACCTGATAATAATTGGTATTATTTAAAGGATAATGGTTCAATGGCTACAGGTTGGATAAATGATAATGGAACATGGTATTATCTAAATGACTCAGGAGCAATTACTAAGGGATGGCTAAGAACAAATAATGATTGTTATTTCCTTCAAGGTGATGGAAGTATGGTTACTGGTCTTGAAGTAATAGACAACAGAATATATTCATTCAATAATAATGGTAATATGGAAAAGGGATGGAAAAGTATCAATGGACATTCATATTATTTTAGTTTAGATGGAAGTATGGCTACTGGCTGGATAAATGATAGTGGTAATAAGTATTATTTGTATGATGCAGGCGCTAGGGCTAGAGGTTGGGTTAATCTTGATAGCGCATGGTATTATTTTAAGGAAAGCGGAATTATGGCAACTGGATGGATAACATCTGGAAAGGATACATACTATCTTGATATATCAACTGGAAAAATGCTTACTAGTACCACAATAGAAGGCTATAAGATCGGAGCTGACGGGAAGAGGCAAACCTCGTTTAATCAAAATGATAAAGATGATCCAAAATCTAATGGTTCAACAAATAATAATTCGTCAGATGACAAAATAACAATAACAGTAGATGCAGGGCACGATTATGGTGCTCATAGTGATGGTGGAACTGTAACTACAATAGACGGAATAACATATAGTGAATCAGATTTAGATATTCAGGTGGCAGTTAAGTTGAAAAATGAACTTAAAAAGAGAGGATATAATGTCGTAATGACAAGGGAAAAAGGAGAGAAACCTGATTATGGTTCGATAAATAATAGCCTTGCTCACAGAGTAGAGGTTGCAAATAAGTCAAATTCAAGTTTCTTTATAAGCATACATCATAATGCAGTAGATGGTATACCAACAGTAAAAGGGGTTGAAACTTATTATAGTGTGAAATCTAAAGATACTGAATATGGTGGAGGCATAGATTATGAGAGATTAGAGAAATCTAAAGAAATGGCTAAGGCAATAAATGACAGTATTGCTGAAAAGATTGATACAAATAATAGAGGAGCTAAAAGTGATGAAAGCTCTGCAGTTGGAACTTTGTTTGTACTTAGAAATACTAATATGCCAGCTGTTTTAGTTGAAACAGGATTTATAACAAATGAAGAGGAAGCAATAAGATGTGCATCTTCTGATGAACAACAAAAGGTGGCAGAAGCTATCGCAGAAGCTATAGAAGATAACCTTTCATAAAAAATAGTTGAAATCAATAAAACAGTGGTTAGTTCTTATATTTTAAGAATTAAACCGCTGTTTTGTGTTTAAGATTTCAAACTTGTGGTATATACTATATATTAGAAACGAACTTATAGTAATTTTGTTATTACATAAAAGAAAGGTATTTTAGTATGGATAATAAACAGAAGATATTTTATGTTTTAAAAAAATATTATGGTTTTGATACTTTAAGAAGAGGTCAATTTGAGATTATAAATAGTATTTTAAGTGGCTTAGATACATTTTGCCTTATGCCAACAGGTGCTGGAAAATCTATTTGTTATCAAGTACCGGCTATAATTATGCAAGGTGTAACCATAGTAATATCACCTCTAATATCTCTTATGAAAGATCAAGTGGACAATCTACTTGGAGTTGGAATTAAGGCAGCATACATTAACAGTACTCAAAATATGGATACAATTAAAAATATATTAATAGAAGCCTCTTTAGGGGAATATAAGATAATTTATATTTCACCCGAGCGACTTGAATCTAGAATATTTAAAGATATGATTAAGGATCTTCATATATGTCAAATTGCAATTGATGAGGCACATTGTGTATCACAGTGGGGTCATGATTTTAGGCAAAGTTATTTAGAAATTTCAAGTTTTTATAAAAGCCTAAAGAACAAGCCGGTGATATCAGCATTTACTGCAACAGCTACAAGTGAGGTTAGAGAAGATTCTATAAAGCTTTTAGGCTTAGAAAATCCATATGTATATAGAGGAGATATTAATAGAGACAATTTAAATATTAATATACTCAAGGAAGTGGATAAGCTTGAAACTCTTAAGGATATAATAAGGGAAAATGAAGGGCAGTCAGGAATAGTCTACTGTGCATCACGAAAAGAAGTGGATTATTTACATTACCATTTAAAAGATTTAGGATATAACGTTGGAAAATATCATGGTGGACTTAAAGACGATGAAAAGGAAAAATTCCAGGAAGAATTTTTATACGAAAATTTAGATATAATAATTGCAACTAATGCTTTTGGCATGGGAATAGATAAGTCTAATATTAGGTTTATTATTCATTTTACTTTTCCTCAAAATATAGAATCTTATTACCAAGAAATAGGTAGAGGTGGCAGAGATGGAGAAAAGTGCGATTGTTATTTATTTTATAGTGAATCTGATATAAGTAGGGTCGAATATATAATTAACAAGAGTTCAACGATGAGTAGAAGAGAAATTCAACTTAGGAAATTTCAACTCATGATTGATTATTGCAACTTAAAAGAGTGTTATAGAAAATATATATTAAATTATTTTGGAAATGACAGGAGATTGAGCTATTGCAATAATTGCAGTAATTGTTTGAATGACGATGAATTAAAAGATTTTACTAAGGAAAGCCAGATGATATTATCTACAGTTTTTAGAACAAAGGAGCAATATGGTGTATCAGTTCTTGTGGATATTCTAAAGGGATTTAAGGGGCCAAAGATAATACAAAATAATCTAGATAAGATAACAACTTACGGACTAATGAAAGAATATGGGAATAACTTCATAAAAGATTTAATCAAAAGCTTATTAAATGAAGGATATGTTGACTTAAAAGAAGGTACTTATTCAATGTTAAAGTTAAATGCTAGGTCAATGAGAGTACTGAAAAGTAAAGAAACAGTATTATTTAAAATATTAGATAGCAGAGAGGATATTTTAAATAAAGAGCTATTTGAAGCACTAAAATCATGGAGAAAAGACAAGGCATATAAAGAAAGAATAAAACCATATATAATATTCTCTGATACAAGTTTAATTTCTATCTCCAATAGCAAGCCAAAAACTTTAGATGAATTATTAGAAATCAGAGGAGTTGGAACTAAAAAGATCGAAGCTTATGGAAAAGAATTATTAAGCATAATAAAAAAAAATGGTGAAAAGGAAGTTAAGCAGTAAAATGTTTAACTTCCTTTTTATTTTATCTTTAAACAATATCGATATTGTGTTCTAAAACCATATCTACTTAATTAACTACATCACACTATTTAGTTATATTTAATAAGAGAAATAACAATACAACAACTTGTTAATTTTAATTTAATAAAAAATAAGTTACGTTAATATTTTGTGAAATTTGTATTAATTTTAATATAACATAAATAATTTTAACTTATGTTAAAATAAATTATTGATAAAAATATACGATCAGTA
>NZ_MZGT01000019.1 GCF_002029255.1 Clostridium chromiireducens | reverse complement strand
AAGATTAGATTTCCCATAGCGTAAGCTAGTAAGACCCCTTGAAGACTACAAGGTTGATAGGTCAGAGGTGTAAGTATGGTAACATATTTAGCTGACTGATACTAATAGGTCGAGGGCTTGACCAATATAATCAAGTTGTAATACATTAAAAACTATGTGCAATTTTGAAGGAACAAGGAATACAAATCACTAAAGTGATTTGCATAAGTTCATTCAACCAAATCATAGATTTGGGAATTCACTTAATCTCGTGATGATGGCATAGAGGTAACACTCCTTCCCATTCCGAACAGGAAAGTTAAGGTCTATAGCGCCGATGGTACTGCACGGGTGACTGTGTGGCAGAGTAGGACGTTGCGAGGTAATTAAAAAGATAGTCGTATGACTATCTTTTTTGTTTCTAAAAATAAAGTTATTGTGAAGAACTCAAAATATAAAAATACTTGCACAGTGATCAATTTTAAGTTACTGTAAGCAACCGGAAGGGAATATATGTGTTTGATTCGGTTCTTGGAATATTTTTAAAAGATGTATATTCCCTTTTTTTGTTTATTAGTAACCTTAAAATAACAATATATTTATACAAGTATTTTTATATTTCTGTGTTGGTAATAATGCGTTTGGTAATTATATTTGCAACTTTTTATACAATATATATCCCATTCTTCTAGAGTAGGTAGTGGCAAAAAATCTAAAGTGATAGCAAAACAAAGAAATAGAATACATATATGTGCTCTATTTCGCTTGTTCATTGCCTAACTTTAGATCTTAGCAATACCTTTATAGTGAGCATTTCAAAGTATCAATATGTCCAGAAACTTTTACCTTCCTATATATATTTGTAATAATTCCATTTTCATCTATTACAAATGTGCTTCTTTCAATACCAATAGATTTTTTCCCAAACATAGTTTTTTCCTTTAAAACACCATATAGATTACAGACCTCTTCGCTTTCATCAGAAAGTAAAATAAAAGGCAAATCATATTTACTAATAAACTTATCATGAGATACAATAGAGTCTCTACTTATTCCTAAAATTATAGTATTCTTCTTGTCAAAGTCTTCTATAGAATTTTTAAAATCTTGAGCTTCCTGTGAACATCCAGGAGTATTGTCTTTAGGGTAAAAGTATAGGATTACCTTTTTATTTAAATAATCACTTAATCTATGTTCTAATTTATCAGATCCCATTAATTTAAAATCTGGAGCTTTCATTCCCTTTTCTAAAACAAAGTTTTCCATTTTAATTCCTCCTAAAAGTATTCATTATACTAATTATTATCTATAAATATTTACTATGTGTAAAGTGAATTAAAAATAAAGTTATTGAGACATAAGTAAATATTTTTAATTTTATAAAAAAGGATAAGAAAAGTTATTTTAATGAATATAATAGATTAGATTTCAAATAAATTGTAGACAAGGGGGAGAAGGGCTAATGAAGTTAAGTAAAAAAACTTATACTAGCGCACAAAAGATTTTTATCAATGGAATTATATATAGTATTGATAGAAATCATAATATATATGAATCTATGGCAATTAGAGATGGAATAATAATAGCATTAGGAAGTAATGAAGAATTAAGTTGTCTATGTAGCGATGAGACTCAAGTAATTGATTTAAGATTTAGAATAGTTTTGCCAGGATTTATTGATGCACATTGTCAGATTCCAGGAAGAATGATGATAGGAAAAGATGAATTATCTTTATTTGAGGCAGGTAACTCAAAAGATTACTTGAAATTAATTCAAAGCTATATTGATACTCATCCAGAAAGAAAAATAATATATGGAGTCGGGTGGAAAAAATCTGCTTTCGAAAAAGAAGAAGAAAATATAAATGATCATACTGAAGCGTTTAAGGGGCCAAATAAAAAGTGGTTTGAAATGCTAAAAACTCATAAACCCATAGTATTAAAATCATGCGATGGCTACGTCTTGTGGTTAAATGATAAAGCATTGAAGTATTATGGAATAACTAAAGATACTAATGTTCCGATTGGAGGAAAAATAGAATTAGATGAACAAGGGGAATTGTGGGGTACCTTAAAAGGAAATGAAGTAGATATAGTTTATATAGCAAAAGCGAAAGAAATGGAAAGTTATAAAGATGATGAATACTTAAGTAAATTTATAAAATATCAAAATATATTACATTCATATGGAATAACAACAATTGGGTTAATAAATGATGAAAGACTAAAAATGAAATTGGAAACTTATAAGAAATTGGAAGAAGAAAATAAACTTAAATTAAGAATAAATTATGGGGTCACAATTAAACCTGAAGAAATTTGTAAAAAAACTATATTTGAACAAATGCATCATCTAAAAAGAAGAAGAATACTATATAAAACAGATTTATTTGACATATCAATTGCAAAGTTTTTCTCTGATGGACTTATAGAAGATAAGACAGCCTACCTATTTAGACCCTATGAGCAAATAAACAAAGAATCGTATGAAGAAAATGGGATGTTTTTATGGAATTATCAAGAATTTAAAGAAGGAATAAAAATGGCAAACAGACTAGATTTTAATGTTTGTATTCATGCAGTAGGAGACTTAGCTTGTAAATTGTCAATCGATGGCATAGAGTATTCTTTGAAAACTAACATAAATCGCAATTTTAGGAATTCATTACTTCATATAGATCTCATAACGAAATATTATATACAAAGAATGAAAAATTTGAACATAAATGCAATTATAAGACCATCATGGTTTTATAAAGATATGAGTGTGAGCAAAAATGAAGTAATGGCAATAGGTGAGGTAAGAGCTCATAGACAATACCCAATTAAATCTCTAATTGATAGTGGAATCATTACAGCTGGATCTTCAGATAATTGGGATATAGAAAGAGCTAATCCATTAAAGGCTATAGAATGTAGTTCTATACGAAATTTATATGATTTCACACAATCAGGTTATCCTGAGAAAATTAATATGACTGATATGCGATATAGATTAAATCCAAGTGAGAGAATATCAGTAATAGAGTCTGTAAAGATGTTTACTATTAATGCAGCTTATGCATTGGGGAAAGAGAAAGATATAGGAAGTTTAGAGGTTGAAAAAAAAGCGGACTTGATAGTTTTGGATAAGAATATATTTTTGTTAAATCCATTAGATATATCTAATATTAATATTGAAAGGACATATTTTAATGGGGAATTAGTGTATTTGAATGAATAGTTATATATTAAGATCTATATTAGCAATTTAATAAAAAAAGTTGCAGAAAATTAAAAAAGTATTGACATTTTAACCTATAAAATGTATACTTTATATCATAGTAAACAACTAAGAATAATAAAATATAAATTTTTATCAAGAAAGACGGAGGGACTGGCCCAATGATGTCTAGCAACCTGGATTAAATGTTATCATTAGTTTAAGGTGCTAATTCCTGCAGATTTTATATCTGGTAGATAAGAATGTAAATGAATCTCTTCACTACTTTCTTATTTAGAAGGTAGTTTTTGCTATATATTGGACTGATTTTCTGTATATTAATTTGTAAATTTGAGTATAAATAAGACTTTTAATTAGTTATTGACAACTTGAAAATATAGGAGTAATATACAAATCGTAGTAAATAGATAAGATAAATAAGAAATTAAAATATATGATGGGGGCAAGATTATGAGCAACAAAGAAAGAAATTTAAAATTTGAAACACTACAACTTCATGTAGGACAAGAACAACCAGATCCAGCAACAGATGCTAGAGCAGTACCTATTTATCAAACAACTTCATATGTATTTAGAAATTCAGCACATGCTGCTGCAAGATTTGGACTAGCTGATGCTGGAAATATATATGGACGTTTAACAAATTCTACACAAGATGTTTTTGAAAAACGTATTGCAGCTTTAGAGGGTGGGGTAGCAGCACTTGCAGTAGCTTCAGGAGCAGCAGCAATAACATATGCACTACAAAATATAACTAAAGCAGGAGATCATATAGTTGCAGAAAAAACTATATATGGTGGATCATATAACTTATTAGCACATACATTCCCAACAAATGGCGTTACAACAACATTTGTAGATCCTGATGATTTATCAAATTTTGAGAATGCAATTCAAGAAAATACAAAAGCAATCTTAATCGAATCACTTGGGAATCCAAATTCAAATATTTTAGATGTTGATGCATTAGCAGAAATAGCTCATAAACATAAAATTCCACTAATAGTTGATAATACATTCGGAACTCCATTCCTTTTCAGACCAATTGAACATGGAGCAGACATAGTTGTTCATTCGGCTACTAAATTTATAGGTGGACATGGTACATCATTAGGTGGCGTAATCGTAGATTCAGGAAAATTTGACTGGATAGGTTCAGGAAAATTCCCACAATTAACTGAGGCAGATCCAAGTTATCATGGAATCAAGTTTGCAGAAGCAGTTGGCGCAGCAGCATATGTGACCAGAATTCGTGCTGTAATATTAAGAGATACTGGTGCTTGCATAAGCCCATTTAATGCTTTTATATTATTACAAGGATTAGAAACACTTTCTCTTAGACTTGAACGTCATGTTGAAAATGCTTTAAAAGTAGTAGACTTCTTAAAGAATCATGCAAAGGTAGAGAAGGTCAATCATCCATCATTACCAGAGAGCCCAGATCATGAATTATACAATAAGTATTTCCCAAATGGAGCAGGTTCTATATTCACTTTTGAAATTAAAGGTGGAGCTAAAGAAGCGCAAGATTTTATTGATAGATTAGAAATATTCTCTCTACTTGCCAATGTAGCTGATGTTAAATCACTAGTAATTCATCCAGCAAGTACTACTCATTCACAAATGAATGAAACAGAATTAAAGGAATCAGGAATAAAGCCAAACACTATTCGTCTTTCAATTGGTACTGAACATATTGATGATATAATCTATGATTTATCACAAGCATTCGAAGTATAAAAGATATAAATAGTTAAGGTAGAGAAGATATTAATTTGAATTATATAAAAGCAAACCTTCATTAATAGATAAGATGATAATTAACCAACTAGAGGATCAACATTTATGAAAAAATGTTGATCCTCTAGTTTTAATGTTAGAAAAAATTTAAGGTGAAGAATGTTAGGTTAGTTAGTCTTTAAATGTTTTGATCTATAGTCACTAGGATAAAATCCAACATTAGATTTGAATACTCTGCTGAAATAAAAAGCATCTTTATATCCAACTAATTCTCCAACTTTTTTTATTTCTAAGTCAGGTTGATTGATTAAAAGGAGTTTTGATTCGTTTATGCGGATTTTTGTGATATATTTTATTGGCGTCTCACCTGTGTACTTTTTGAATATCTTACTAAGATATTCATTTGTAAATCCAAATTTTTCAGCTATTTTATTTAGTGAAGTTATTGAAGCATAATTATTAAGTATATAGCTTTCTATTAATTGGCTTAGATTTTCGGGTTTTAAGCCATGTGGATCAATTGAAAAAGATGAAATATTTTTATTTTCTGAATCTAGTATTACAAGTATATTTTGCAGCGCTGCATTAAGCTCGTCTATTTTAATCGGTTTCAAAAGAAAATCTTTCACACCATATTTTAGCGCTATTTGAGCATATTTAAAATCATTATATCCGCTTAAAATCATGGTTTTAATATGTGGATGATTTTGATGTATATATTTAATAAGCTGTAATCCATCAGATTGAGGCATTCTTATATCAGTAATCACCAAAGAAGGATATAATTGCTCAATAAGGGCTATGGCATTTTCTCCATTACTAGCTTCACCAACCAGTTCAAGAGGAACTGATAAGGAACTAATTTTTTTTATTAAATTCTGTCTGATCAGATGCTCGTCCTCTACAACAAGATATTTATAATTGTGTATAGTTTCCATAAAAATCCTCCTTATTATAATATATAGGACCACCGATTGTAAAAATTGTCTTATGGTCTTTTGAATTATCGATTTTAAAAATGGCATGTTCGTTGTATAAGAGTTTTAATCTTATATATACATTTTTTATTCCCATACCACCAATTTTTAAAGTTTTCAATTCCTCATCTTTATTTAAATTATAGAACGTTGATAGAAGTTCTTCTTTCTTATCTTTGCTTAGGCATCCGCCATTATCTTCAATATGAATTAACCATTTATTTTCATCTATATTAGAACTAATATTTAAATGCCATGGAGGTGATGAACTAAATCCATGCTTAAAGGCATTTTCAACAATAGGTTGTATAATTAGTTTTGGTATTAAAATGTTTTCTGTTAGCTTGTTAATATCACAAGTATAAATAAGGTCTTCGCCGTATCTCATTTTCATACATTCAATATATTTTTGTGTATATAAAATTTCTGTGCTTAAAGAAACTGCAGTTTCATCGTTAGTTGTAATATATCTAAAATAATCACACAATGCATGACACATATCTATAATATTGTCATTCATATTTTCTTCGGCCATTATACTAATATTTGTTAGATTATTATATAAGAAATGAGGATTAACAAGAGACTGTGTTGCTTGGAGTTTTGCCTTAGTTTCCTCTGATTTTAGTAATAGTATCTCATGAGAAGAATCTTTTAATTTATCATACATTTCTAAAAATGATCTATATAACTCCGATATTTCTTGGATATTACTATTTACAGGAGTTAATATAAGTTCTTTTTCATTCAAAACTCTACTAATAGTAACTTTTTTCGTTGCTTTTGTTAACTTACTTAAAGGAGAAGTCAGCCTGCTTGATATTATAAAACATAAAAGTAAAGTGAAGAAAATAGAAAAAATAATAAGAATGATAAATCCTTGTTCAAAAGAGTACAACGATCTAAATACAGTACTCTTAGGTTCACTAGTTACAATTGTCCAATTATATGCATCAATTTTTTCATAAGTAATAAGAACGTTTTCATCATTCCCTAAGGTTACGAAGTATCCTATAGAAGGGGTCAAGTTGTTAGATTTAATAGAATCCATATAATTTATATTTTCATTCAAGGATTCACTATTTGGATAAACTAATTCATTTTTTTCATTATACACGTAAAACGATGTAGAAGGATTTTTAAGTTTTAACTGTGAAATTAATGAAAAAACATTATTATAATCTTGCAGTACTTCAACAATTCCTTCGGGCTCGTTGCTGCTATTAAAAAAAACACGAGTTAGCGATAGATATTGTTTATCTGCGCCATATTCATTTCGTGCAATGTTATTTGATAGTTTTGATGTAGTTGAAATATTTTTAGCACCATTTTTATTCATGGTTTCTTCATACCAGGGAATGGATTTTAATCCTACATTTGTAACTCCCTGAAAATAACCAGAACCTATGCATATTCCATTAAGTGTATAAAGATTCACCTGGGATGCAGATTGAAATGGTCCAATAATAGCCGTAATGATATCGTAAATTGCTAAAACATTTTCTCTAGAAACGAAGAAATTATCAAGTTCAATTTTATCAGTATTATTTTTTGTAAAGCTGGTGAAGTTCTTCTTTATAGCATTTGAATATACAATATTCATAGAAACAGTTGACATATTCTTTAATTCTGTTGAGATTGAATTTTGAACAGAGGCACATAATGTTTCAGATTTTGTTTTTGCATCTTTATAAATATTTTTACTATAAAGTGAATAAAACGATATAAAAAATAATGATAGCAATACAATAACCAATAATCCATATATAAAAAATAAATATATTTTTTGAGAAAAATATAATTTCCGATTCATAGATATGCTCCTCCCTTTAGGATGTATTATATAATAATGTTCAAAAAAGTGCAAAAAGGAGTACTGTTTTTTCTATTTCTAATAAGCAATGATAATGTTATCATAAACATGTACTCAATGTAAAGCATATCATAGAAAATTAAAGAAAACATTACAAAAAATGGAGGTAAATATTAATGAGAAAAAGGTTAATAAAATTATTAAGTACTCTCTGTGTTACCATGATGGCTGGAGGTCTGCTTGTAGGGTGTGGGGGAAATTCAAGCAGTACTTCAAGCGATTCAAAATCTACAAGTAGCAGTGAAAAAGTTACATTAACATTTGGTTCACATCAATCTGGGTTGCCGACATCTGGAGTTGTGCAAGAGTTAGCTAAACAATTTGAAAGCGAGACAGGCGTTAAAATTGATTTTCAAATCTCACCAGATGCACAATGGCGTGATTTATTGAAAGTAAAATTAGACTCAGGTGAAGCACCAGATATCTTCTGTGCAGATGCGGACCCACTAAATCTAGTAACAAGAGTCAATCCGGAAAAATATGTACAAGACGTATCAAGTGAAGAATGGGTAAAGAGATTAGACCCTAATGTTCTTCCTTCAATTTCGTATAATAGTAAGGTATATGGTATTACATTCCCAGGTAAGAAAATGTATTTCTACGTATACAATAAAGAAATATTTGATAAATTAGGTTTAAAAGTTCCTACAAATTATGCAGAATTTAAAGCTGTATGTCAAAAGATAAAAGATTCAGGAGTTATTCCAGTATATGAAGGAACTCAAAATGGATGGCATCAAGTTCTTCCTTTATTTGAAACAGGAGCTATGTATCAACAAAAGCATCCAGACTTATATAGCAAACTAAACAAAAACGAAGTTGATTTAGATTCTGTACCTGAATTACAAACTATTATTAAAGAGTTAAAAGAATTTGCTGATTTAGGATTCTATGGAGATAACTACTTAAGTAACTCAGTTGAAAATGCTAAAGAAGCAATGGCTAAAGGAAAAGCAGCAATGTTTATAGCAGAATCAGCTTGGAGAAATGAAGTAAAAGCAGATTTTCCAGACTTTGATACTAACAAATTAGGTATATTTGTAATGCCTTGGGGAGATAATCAAGCAATTGGTGTAAATCCAGCAAGTAATGCATATTTTATAAACAAAAATGGAAAACATGTAGAAGAAGCAAAGAAATTCTTCGACTTTTTAGCAAAACCTGAAAATCTACAAAAACGTTTAGATGGACAACCAGGATTATCTGAATTATGTTGGCCAGAAGTTAAATCTAAATATTCAAAAGAAGACCAAGCATATATAGATTCGATGCAAAAAGGAATGGTTATGCAAGCAGGTGTTAAATACATCGATAGTCAATGGATGGATGTTGGTAAAGATTTAGAAGCTATGTATACTGGATCTTCAACTCCAGAACAAGTTTTACAAACAATTATGAATAGAAGAAAAGAACAAGCTCAATTACAAAAGGATCCTGATTGGAATAAATAATCATAGTAATTAATTATAGTAAATAAAAAATAAGGTTTCTCCATTTTAGAAACCTTATTTTTCTAAAATGGAGGGATTTTGATGGATAGAAAAAAATTATATCCGTGGTACTTTACAAGCGGGGCGTTATTAATATTTTTCTTACTTTGCTTTTTACCAGGAATCATAGGTATATTATACTCATTCACTGATTGGAATAATTTCACTGATAAAATTAATTTTGTAGGATTTAAAAATTATGCAGAGGTATTAAAAGGAAAACCAGAGTATCGTGCATACATATGGAATACTGTGCTATTTACGACAGTAACAACAATCTTGAAAACTGTAGTAGGATTAGCTTTAGCATTATTATTAACACAAAAAGTCATAAAATTAAAGAATTTTCACAGAATGGTTATTTTTTCACCTCAAGTAATGTCTTACTTAGTAGTAGGTCTTGTTTTTAAAAGTATGTTACATCCTGATACAGGATTTGTAAATAATTTTCTTAAGTCTGTCGGATTAGATATTTTTGCAATGAATTGGTTAACTGATTTAAAAATTGTTTTTGTAACTGTTATGTCAGTAGATACCTGGAAAGGTATGGGGTACATAATGGTGGTTATTATTGCAGGATTAATGTCTATTTCTCCTGATTATTATGAAGCGGCAAATATCGATGGTGCTAATTTCTGGCAAAAATTTCGTTTAATAACATTGCCATTATTAAAACCTATTATTATAAATGCAACAATACTAAATGTAACTTATGGATTTAGGGTATTTGATATGATTTATTCATTAACAAATGGTGGTCCAGGTAATGCAACAGGTGTAATTAATACAGCAGTGTATAAGGAATTCTCTAAAGGAAATTATGCAATGGGTACTACACTATCTAGTATATTATTTTTTGCATTATTGTTCTTAGTATATTTCATTATAAAATCCATGGAAAATAAGGAGGTAGATGCATAATGGTTACTTTGAAGAAGTCAATTGGAAGCATAGTAGCAAATGTTGTAACAATTTTTATAAGCTTATTAGTACTAATACCAGTGGTGGTTTTACTTCTCAATTCCTTTAAGACTCAAGGTGAATCCAATAAGATGTCTCTTTCTCTACCTAAAGAATGGGTATTTGCAAACTATAAAACAGTAATTGAGCAAGGAAAATTGATATCATCTTTTTTTAACAGTCTTTTATATGCTACTGCCAGCGTTACAATAATTGTAATTGTAGTAGCAGCTGCAGCCTTTGTTATTGCTAGAAATCGTAAAGGAATTAATAATTTCATATATTATTTTATCCTTTCTGGTATAGCAATACCAATTAACAATGTTGCACTGATGAAAGTTTTGCAAGCTTTAGATCTTGTAAATACTAGATTAGGTATTATCCTTGTTTATGCAGCAATAAATATTCCTCTTAGCTTGTTTTTATCATATGGATTTATTTCAACAATTCCTAGAGAGATTGATGAAGCGGCAGTTATTGATGGATGTGGACCAATTAGGTTATTTACAAGTATAATTTTACCATTATTAAAGCCAATTATTTCAACATTATTTGTTTTAAATTTCATGGCTGTATGGAATGACTTTACAATGCCTCTTTACTATTTAAATAACTCAGCAAAATGGCCAATGACCTTAGCAGTTTACAATTTCTTTGGAGCATTTGAAAATTCATGGAACTTAGTTAGTGCAGATATCATATTAACACTACTTCCTGTACTAATAATATTTATATTAGGACAAAAGTATATTGTTGGAGGCGTTTCAGCAGGATCAGTAAAAGGCTAATTAACTTAGTTAAAAGTTAATGCCTTTATTGTACCCAGTGAAGAATTAAAATTTAAGAGTTGAAAATTGGAGAATTTAAATCAAGATTTAAAAGTTAGAAATAAAAATTAAGAGTTAAGGGGGAAATCTATGAAAATATTTCCTAAATGTATAATTTGAGAAAAGCCTATAAGTTCTTCTACCGAGACTCTTAACTTACAACTTAATGAAGAGGAGTGTTTAATATGAAATTTAGTAATGGTTGTTGGCTAGACAAGCCTGGATATCAAATATATAGTCCAAAAGAGGTTTATAATTATAAAATTGAGGGAGATATATTAACAATATATGCACCTTGTAATAACATAAATCAAAGAGGAGATACATTAAAAGGGCCAGTAATAACATATAAGATATCTTCACCAATGGAAAATGTAATAAGAGTTAGAGCATATCATTTTATGGGTAAGCAAAAGAAAGCACCAAGTTTTGAAATTTTTGAAGATGAACATAACAATTTTGTAATTGAGGATAATGAAAAAGAGATTATATTTAAATCTGGAAATGTTAAGGCAGTTATAAATAAAGAAGTATTTGAAATAAACTTCTATAAGGGAGATAAAAAACTAACTTCAAGTAAGCCTAGAGGTTTAGCTTACGTGAATACAGAGGAAGAAAGAGTATTTATGAAAGTGCCTGAAGATGGAGTATTTATGAAGGAAGAACTTCATTTATCTGTAGGAGAGCTTGTCTATGGGTTAGGTGAAAAATTTACGCCACTAGTTAAAAATGGACAAAGTATTGATATATGGAATGAAGATGGTGGAACAAGCACTGAACAATCATACAAAAGTATTCCATTTTATATGACCAATAAAGGGTATGGGGTGTTTGTAAATCATCCAGAAAAAGTATCCTTTGAAGTTGGATCAGAAAAAGTTACAAAGGTTCAGTTTAGTGTTCCAGGTGAATGTTTAGATTATTTTATTATTGGCGGAGAATCGATGAAAGAAGTAGTTGAAAATTATACAACTTTGACAGGTAAGCCTGCACTTCCACCAGCATGGTCATTTGGATTGTGGTTAACAACTTCTTTTACTACAAATTATGATGAGGAAACTGTAAATAGCTTCGTTGATGGCATGGCAGATAGAGATTTACCTCTTAGAGTATTCCATTTTGATTGCTTTTGGATGAAAGACTTTAATTGGTGTAACTTTGAATGGGATAGTAGAGTTTTCCCAGATCCAAAAGGTATGCTTACAAGATTAAAGAAAAAAGGATTAAAAATTTGTGTTTGGATAAATCCATATATCGCTCAAGAGTCTAAGTTATTTGATGAGGGAATGGAGCATGGATATTTGATTAAAAAGCCTAATGGTGATGTATGGCAATGGGATTTATGGCAGCCAGCAATGGGAATTGTAGATTTTACAAATCCAGATGCGTGCAAATGGTATTCAAGTAAACTTAAAGAATTAATTGATATGGGAGTGGACTGTTTCAAGACTGATTTCGGTGAACGTATACCAACTGAAGTAGCATATTTTGATGGGTCAGATCCATATAAGATGCATAATTATTATACTCAAATCTATAATAAGGTAGTATTTGAAACTTTGAAAGAAAATCTAGGAGAAGATGAAGCAGCAGTATTTGCAAGATCAGCTACTGTTGGTGGACAACAATTTCCAGTACATTGGGGCGGAGATTGTGAAGCAAATTATGAATCAATGGCAGAGAGTTTAAGAGGTGGATTATCACTCTGTATGTCTGGTTTTGGATTCTGGAGCCATGATATAGGAGGTTTTGAGAGCACTGCAACTGCCGATGTATATAAGAGATGGGTTGCTTTTGGATTATTATCGTCTCATAGTAGATTACATGGAAGTAGTTCCTATAGAGTTCCATGGCTTTACGATGAAGAAGCCTGCGATGTAGTTAGATTTTTTACTAAGCTTAAATGCAGCATAATGCCATATTTATATAATGCAGCTAATGATGCAGCTTTAATAGGTACTCCAGTTATGAGAGCTATGATATTGGAATTCCAAAATGATTTAGCGTGTAATTATTTGGACAAACAATACATGTTAGGAGATTCAATTTTAGTTGCTCCTATCTTCAATGAAGAAGGTGAAGCAAATTATTATTTACCAGAAGGCACTTGGACTAACTTCATAAGTGGAAAGAAATATGAAGGCGGAAGATGGATTAAGGAAATACATGATTATTCAAGTGTGCCTATGATGGTTAAAGAAAATAGTCTAATTGCTGTAGGATGTGAAAGTTCAAAGCCGGATTACCACTATAGAGAGGATATATCAATTTTTGCTTATGAATTGAAGGAGGATAAAGAAGCAAAGACTACAATCATAGATATGAAGGGAAAAATTACTCTTGATGTAGGAGTATTAAAGAAAGGGAATGCTATCACTATTAAGTCAACTGGAACTGAAGGCAATTGGAGTTTAGTCTTAAAGAATATTTCTAATATAGAAAAGGTTGATGGTGGAGAAATAGTAACTGAAGGCGAAGACACTAAGATTATATTTAATTCAGGAAACTGCATGGCTATATGTTATTCAAAGTAATTAATTAACGAGGTGAATGAATTTTTTAGGGTTTGATAATGTGTATATTATATATTTATATGGCATTACTAGATAAATTTACAGCTATATATCTCAATCTAAAAAATTATTAATAGTTATAACATAGGAATCCCCCTCTTATAAATATAACAAAAAAATATAATAGCTGAATTTATAAGACTAAAAGGTAAACACTAATAATAGTTTTCCTTTTAGTTTTATTTTTTTATATGATAGCTAGAATTTATAACATGACCCTAAAAAGTTTCACTTTATGGAGAATAATATAAAAGTATAAGTGGAAAAAAATTTTTAATGGCTTATAATTACTATTAGGCTATTAAATAAAGCATAAAATCGTAATAAAATAAATTGTTTTGGAGGAATTTATATGGAATCAAACTGGAGCTTAAAGGAAATATATTCATCATTTGATAGTAAAGAGTTTATAGATGATTTAGAAAAACTTACTGAAGCTATAGAAAATATTAATACATGGGCAATAGAAGTTGTGAAGGATAAGGATGGCATTGAAAACAAATTAGAAGAATACATTAATAAGTTTACAAACATAACAAATTTAACAAGTAAGCTTAGCAGTTTTATTAATCTTAGCCTGAGTGTAAATACAAAAGATAAGAATGCATTAAAATACTCAGATATTTTGGAAAAGAAATTAACAAACTTAGTTGAAAGTTCAGTAAGTCTAGAAAGATATATAAGCAATATAGAAGATATAGATAAAGTAATTAATAATTCTAAAGTACTTAAAGAACATGAATTTATGTTAAAAAACATAGTTGAACAAAGTAAATATTTGTTAAGTGAGAAAGAAGAAGCTATTATAGCTAATATGAAAAATACAGGATCTAACGCTTGGGTAAAATTAAAAGATAACTTAATTTCTAATTTGAAAGTTGAGATTGAAGAAAACGGAAACATAAATGAAATACCACTAACAGTGGTGCTAAATATGGCTTATGATAAGGATGAAAAAATAAGAAAAATGGCATATGAAGCAGAAATAAATTCTTATAAAAAAGTAGAAGAAGGCGTGGCAGCAGCCTTAAATGCAATAAAGGGCGAAGTTTTAACAGTATGTGATTTAAGAGGATATAAATCACCTTTAGAGAAAACGCTTAAAGATTCAAGATTGGATGAGGGGTCTTTAGATGCAATGCTTTCAGCTATGAAAGAAAGTCTTCCTGCATTTAGAAAATATTTGAGAAGAAAAGGTGAGATGTTAGGACATAAGAATGGTCTGCCATTCTATGATTTATATGCACCAGTATGTGAAGCTGATATGAAATTCTCTTATGAAGAAGGAACTAAATTTGTTGAGAAAAACTTTAGAACATTTAGTAAGCATCTAGGAGATTTCGCAAAGAAAGCTATAGATAATAATTGGATAGATGTTAAGCCAAGAGAAGGTAAAGTTGGAGGAGCTTTTTGTGAAAATTTACATTTCATTGGTGAAAGTAGAATATTATTAAATTATGGTGATAATTTTGGAGATGTAGTAACCCTTGCTCACGAGCTTGGACATGGATTTCATGGAGAGTGCTTAAATAGTGAAACCACTTTAAATTCTGATTATCCAATGCCAATAGCAGAGACAGCATCTACTTTCTGCGAGACAATAATAAAAAAAGCTGCAATTAAAGATTCTTCTAAAGATGAGGCGTTAGCTATCCTGGAGACTGAGATTAGTGATTGTACTCAAGTAATAGTTGATATATATTCAAGATTCTTATTTGAAAAGTCATTCTTCGAAGCTAGAAAAGAGAGTTCATTAAGTGTCGAGGAGATAAAAGAACTTATGTTAGAAGCACAAAAAGAAGCATATGGAGATGGATTAGACCCTAATTTATTACATCCATATATGTGGACTTGGAAACCTCATTACTATGATTCGGAATATAATTATTATAACTTCCCATATGCATATGGATTACTTTTTGCAAAGGGATTATATTCTGAATATATTAAAAGAGGAGCTGACTTTGCTCAAGATTATGAAAAGTTACTTTCTATAACAGGTAAAAATAATCTATCAGATGTAGCAAAGGTTATGGGCATAAATATAAATAATAAAGAATTTTGGAAGAATTCTCTGAAGACTATTGAAGAAGATATAGAAGAGTTTATTAAACTAAGTCATAAATAAAGAGTATCTATATAACAAAGGGGGATTTGGTGGGATGAGGATATTTTATAATACTTCCACAGGTAATTCATTATATGTTGCAAAAATAATAGAGGAAAGCTTTAAAGACTGTGAGCTAATTTCTATTAGTAATGCACTAAAAGAAAATATAAAGAATGTTAATGATGCTGTGATTGGGTTTGTTTATCCGATTCATTGTGGAGGAGTACCGATTGTAGTTAATAATTTTATTTCGAAATTAAATATTAATGAGGATGCTTATATTTTTGCCATTGGAGTTACAGGTGGAGGTGGTGCAAATAATAGTTTCAGTCAGATAAATAAGCTGTTACCACATAATCTGAAAATAAATAATTACTGTACTATTAAATATATATCCAATTACACTCGAATGAGCAAAAATCCTACAGAAACAAGAGCAAAGAGTGCAATAAAAGAAAATGAAAGTGTTTTACTTAATTTTATTGAATCTCTCAAAAAGAGAGAAATTAATTCAAAAGATTTTAAGAGCATTATTGGAGATATAGAATACAAACTATGGAAAGATTACTATAGAAACAAAGATAAAAAGTTTAATGTAAATGATAATTGCATAGGATGTAGTATGTGTAAAAAAATATGCCCAGTAGACAATATCATAATTGAAAATAATAAACCTAAATGGTCTGGAAATTGCACTGATTGCATGGCATGCATAAATATATGCCCTAAAGAAGCAATAAACATTGGAAAGTCAACTATTAAAAAGAATAGATACTTAAATCCATATATAAAAAGAGAAGAGTTATTATAAATTTAAGCATCTCTACAGCGGAGAAATAAAATAAAATTAATATAGAATTCAGTAAATAGGCAAGTTTAAAGATAATTTAAATTAGTCTATTTTTTTATTATATACTACAGGAATTAAAATAGATATATTGAGGAAATTACGAAAAAAGCAAAATTTATAGTAGAGCAAAAATAAACTTATATAATTTGCAAATATGTAATAATATGGTAAAATGTATATGATAATAATTATGAATGGGGTTGTTAAGGAATGCGATTTTTTAAAAAAGATGAAGTTCAACAAAATGAGGTACAAGCAGTTACTGAAACTAAAATTGAAACAAAAGATAATGAAAAAAATGTATTTAGTAAGAGAAATTTATCTTTATTTAATGCAGATACAATTGAGTATATAATAGAAAATTTTCCTGCAATGTCGATAGAAATTCAGAGTGGATTAAATAATTTAGTTGATATATTAGAACACACAATAGATTATATTGAAGACATGTCTAGCGAAATAATAAAGAATGATAGAGATTTTAAATTAAGTAAGGCTCACAGGGATACGTCTATAGCCATATATGATATAGTTCAAAACATAGAAGGATATGTTAAATGGATGCAGCACGAATATGACAAAAATATTGAAGAGGATAAAAAGAATCCTAATGAAGTAGCAAGAACATTGGAAAAAGATGATATTAAAAATAATCAAAACAATGAAGTTTCATTGGATTCTACACTTACTTATGAGGAAGTGGAAATATATAAGGATTTTTCTTTAAAAGAGCCAAAAGCATTTAAGTTGGGAAATAAATCAATAAATGTGGATGATTGGAATGATTTGCTTGTAAAGACTGCGGAAGTGTTAACAAAGCAATATAAAAATAACAAGAATAGTAATAAGTTCGTTAAAGAAATTAATCCAGTAGAAAAAAAATCAACACAAAATTCATTTAGAGATACTGCTATAGAAATGTTGACTGAGTATAAAATCAACCTTGATGAGTTTAAAATAATTATTAAGTAATATATGTTAAATCAACTTTAGAGCAATATAAATTTGCATTTGGAGTTGATTTTTTGTATAGTTTAATACAAAATGAAAAAATAAATAGATTTATCATAAAAAGATTGACAATAATTATTATGCAAAGTAAAATAAAAATATAAATACATTGAGTAAAATTTAATTTCTATAAATATAAAGTGAGTTATGTATACTTAATATATAAATAGATTAAAATAATCATAAAGAAATTATATTTATAAAATATGTTTTTAATATAATAAATGGAGGAATGCAATATGAAAATAGTAGATAGCAATGAATTTAAAAATGAAATAGAGAGTGGAGTTACTATTGTAGATTTTTTTGCAACATGGTGTGGTCCATGTAAAATGTTAGCACCAGTGCTTGAAGGATTATCAAACGATATGGAAGGAAAAGCTAAATTTATTAAAGTTGATATTGATCAGAGTTTAGATCTAGCAAATCAATTCCAAATTTCAAGTGTGCCAACAATGGTTATATTTAAAAATGGAGAAAAAGTAGATCAAATTGTAGGCTTTTTACCAAAAGAAAGAATTCAAGAAGCAATCGAAAAAAGTTTATAATACTTGTAAGGAAAATTATTAAAACATAGTACAATATAAATTGTACTATGTTTTAATAATATAAATATAAATTGACATAAATTTAATTTACGTAAATGAAAAATTACTTAAAAGTATTCATAGATAATAATTTACAAATAGTGGTATGGATTAAAACGTAGACTAAAATTATTAGCGTATTAACATATAATATAAAGGGTATAGGAAATTAGGTGAGACCTAATTTATAAAAATAAAGATGGTCCATATAGGATATATTAATTAATAGTGCGAAAATTCATAAAGTAATTTGTTGGAGGAAATTAATATGAGTGAAAGATATGATATTGCAATAGTGGGCAGTGGGCCAGCGGGCTTATCAGCTGCATTAAATGCAAAAATAAGAAAGAAAAACTTTATTATATTCGGGAATAAAGAACTTTCCGGTAAGCTTACCAAAGCTCATGAAATAAATAATTATTTAGGATTTTATAGAAAGAGCGGAAAAGAAATTCAAGAAGAGTTTAACAATCATTTAAAAGAAATGGATATAAGTATAACGGAAGAAAGAATTAATACTATATATGCAATGGGAGATTATTTCGCATTAATGGTAAATGAAAAAATGTATGAAGCAACTTCAGTTATATTAGCAACAGGAGTTCAATATGGAAAACTATTTGATGGGGAAGAAAGGCTATTAGGAAAAGGTGTAGGGTATTGTGCAACCTGTGATGCACCTTTATATAAAGATAAAATAGTTACGATAATAGCCTACAATAAGCATGAGGAGGAAGAAGCAAATTTTATAGCATCTATAGCATCTAAAGTTTACTATATTCCTATGTATATTGAAGAAGTTGAAGTTGATGCTTCTATTGAAATAATAAAAGATACTCCATTAGAAATCATAGGGGAAGATAAAGTGAGTAAGTTAAAGCTTAATAATTCAGAGATAGATACTGATGGTATTTTTATATTAAGAGACAGTATTTCCCCAGGTCAGTTGGTTCCAGGAATAATATTAGCAGATAATCACATAGAAGTTGATAGGATGATGAAAACAAACATACCAGGTTGTTTTGCATCTGGAGATGTTGTTGGGAAGCCATATCAATATATAAAATCAGCTGGAGAGGGGAATATAGCTGGCTTATCAGCAGCAAGCTATGTAGACTCAATAAATAAGAAATAGGAGATAAAGTATGAAAAAATGCGAATATGAGAATATTAAATTAGATAATCAAATTTGTTTTTCTTTATATGCAGCATCAAGAGAAATAATAAAATTATATAAGCCTATTCTTGATAAATTCAATCTTACATATACGCAATATGTTGCAATGCTTGTATTGTGGGAGGATGAAAAAAGCACGGTTAAGGATATAGGTAAAAGGCTGCACTTAGATTCAGGTACTTTAACCCCATTGTTAAAAAAAATAGAAAGCATGGGATTACTAACAAGACATAGGGATGTAAATGACGATAGAGTTGTAATCGTAGAGTTGACTGAAAAGGGAAGAGCTTTAAAAGATGATATAACAGAAGTGCCACATGAAATAATGTGTAAAGTTAACATGCCACTTGAAAATGCTATAGCATTAAAAAAACATTTGGATGAATTATTAGAGATATTGGAATAAATTAGTTAGACGGAGAGGCAAGGCTGATAAGTTTTGTCTCTTTATTATATATGAGATAAAATGCGCTAATAAAAATAAGTATTAATAATATAATTAGTAGAAATATTCAAATTGTTTTATGTTGTATGTAAATGATATAATAAGTATAAAATTGAGGAATAGGATAAATTTATGGACAGAATCCTTTAAATTTGTAATTTTGGAGGAACGATTTTATGGAAGATATAATATGTAAACTAGAAGGAAATGAATTTTTTAAAGATATTACAACTGAAGAAATTAAGAATCTTATTTATAATACTTCCTATTCGATAAAATCCTATAAAAAGGGAGAAATAATAGCTAATGAGGAAGATAAATGCAGTAGTTTAGGATTTGTCTTAGAGGGAGTAGTTGAAATTCAAAGAATATATCTAAGTGGAAAACAAATTATTTTAAAACGATTAAGTAATGGTGATGTATTTGGTGAAGCGCTAGTTTTTTCCAAGAAATCTAATTACCCTTCAACTGTTATAGCTTTCAGTGAATGCAGCATACTATTTATAAGTAGAGCAGATATATTGAAATTGTGTACAAGAGATGAAAGAGTTTTAGGGAATTTTATGGCTGCATTAAGTAATAAAATACTCATGTTAAATTCTAAAATAAAAACAATAGCTTTTAAAAGTATTAAACATAAAGTAATTAATTATATTTTAGAGCAGGTAAAGATGCAAAAGAGTGAAACTATTAAACTAAAGGAGAGTAAAGAAGAAATTGCATCGTCTTTAGGAATTCCAAGACCATCTTTATCTAGAGAACTGATGAATCTTAGAGATTTAGAATATATTGAATTTGATAGAAATGTAATTAAGATTTTAAAGATTGAAGAATTAGAAGCAGAGTTATTTGATTAAAATATATTATAAAATGTAGGTGCATAATGAAGAATATTACAAAGGAACAGTTAGGGGATTTAGAAATTTTTAATAGTCTATCAAATATAACTTTAGAAAAACTTATTAATTTGGGAGAAACAAAAAATTATAAAGTAGGAAGTCATATTTTTAGAGATAAAGAGAACGTTAATACTTTGTATGTTGTTATGAGTGGAAATGTATCATTATATAAGTTAAATGAAAGTGGTCAAAAACGTGTAATATTTATACTAGGCAAGGGAAAGATGATTAACGATGTTATAATACAAGATTTGCCTACATCTATTAATTGTGAGATATTTGAGGATGCAAAAATCTTAAGCTACGATAAGAACGCTTTTTTAAAACTTATGGAGGGGGATTTTAATCTAACTAAAAATATTATGGGCTCCTTAGCTATGAAGGTTAGAAGGTTATACAGGCAGTTGAAAAATGCAACAGGTGTAATACGTATGGAGAAAAGACTTGCTGCGAAACTCTGGAAATTAAGTAAGGATTATGGTGTCGAATCTGATAGTGGTGTAATCATCAATATGAACATTAGTGTTACCTATCTTGCAGATTTATTAGGGTCTAAAAGAGAAACTATATCTAGATCACTAAAAATACTTTTGAATGAAAATTTGATTGAATATGAGAATAAAAAAATAAAAGTTATTAGCCAAGAAAAATTATCAGATTTTTTTAAAGCGCCGTGATTTATATCACGGTGCTTTATTTATTAATAATTTATAATAAATATATTAGTAAACGTATATATGAAAGGGGAATTTATAGTATGTTTTGTGAAGAATTTAACAGTGTAATTATGGCAGCGAAGGCAAAAGTTAATTTATTAAAGACAAATAAACTAGGATATTTCATAAGTTCAATGCTTGCAGGTCTTTATGTAGGTATGGGAATTATGCTTATATTCACAATTGGAGGATTATTAGGCGGCAGTGGATCACCTGCAACTAAAATAGTTATGGGGGTATCCTTTGGTGTAGCACTTAGTTTAGTAATAATGGCGGGATCAGAACTTTTTACAGGAAATAATTTTATTATGACAGCCGCTTCTTTAAAGGGCGAGGTAAAATGGACAGACACTATTAATATTTGGATAGTTTGTTTTATAGGAAATTTGGTTGGATCTATCATTGCAGGATATATGTTTTATTGTACAGGCCTTTCAGCAGGACCCGTAGGAGAATTTATTGCAAAGACGTCAGCGACTAAAATGAGCATACCATTTTGGCCATTATTAATGCGTGGAATATTCTGTAATATATTAGTATGTTTAGCTACATGGTGCAGTTTTAAATTAAAGAGTGAATCGGCTAAACTTATTATGATATTTTGGTGTTTATTTGCATTCATAACATCAGGTTTTGAACACAGTGTAGCTAACATGACACTTTTAACAATTGGATTATTTAATCCAGGTACTGCTAGTGTAAGTATTATGGGATACGTGTATAACATAGGAGTAGTAACACTCGGAAATATGATTGGTGGAGCTATATTTTTAGCATTGCCTTACTATATAATTTCAAAAAAGAAGTAAAGGAGAAGGAAAATGGGATATAAATTAAGTAAGAAAAACATAAATGATATAATTAAAGATTTATCAAAAGAATATGTAATATATGCCCCTAAGACATTCGAAGGACAAGGTACTTTTTCAGATACAGATAGAATTCGTTATGGTGAAATAAATGCAATAGATGAAATTGTTTTTGATAAAAAAGCGGAATATTCATATAAAGAAGTATTACTTCCTATTTCCCAAACACTTTTCTACTTCACAGAGGATTCTATAAAGGAAGCAGATGCTCCTAAAAAAGGTGCTATTATTTTCTTAAGAAGTTGTGATTTACATGCAGTAAAACGTATGGATGATATTTATTTAAGAAATGGACAAGAAGATTATTATTATAAGAGAGTAAGAGAAAATGCAAAGTTTATTTTAATGGGGTGTGAAAACTCGTTTGAAAATTGTTTTTGTGTAAGTATGGAAACAAATAAAAATGATGAATATAATGCATACTTAAAAGTAGATGGCGATAATGTATATGTAGATGTTAAAGATGAGGCTTTAGAAAGTATATTTAGAAATGATGAAACTTTAGATGTTAAACCAGACTATGTAACTGAAAATAGTGTAAAGGTTTCTATACCAGATAATCTTTCTTTAGATGTTATGAAATCAGAAATGTGGAAAGAATACAGTGCTCGTTGTATTGCTTGCGGAAGATGTAACTTTGTCTGTCCTACATGTACTTGCTTCACGATGCAGGATATTTTCTATACTGATAATGGTAAAGCTGGTGAAAGACGAAGAGTATGGGCATCTTGCCATGTAGACGGGTATACAGATATGGCTGGAGGACATAGCTTTAGATTAGATAAAGGACAACGTATGCGTTTTAAGGTATTACATAAGGTATATGATTACAAAAAGAAATGGGGATACCACATGTGTGTTGGATGTGGAAGATGTGATGATATCTGCCCAGAATATATATCGTTCTCTAACTGCGTGAATAAATTAAAAGATGGTATGAAAGAGGTGGCAGACAATGAGTAAAAATGAATATATTCCTTTTTTATCAGAAATTAAAGAAGTAATTAAACATACAGAAATAGAATACACTTTTCGTATGGAATTTAACGGTGATGTAAAACCAGGACAATTCTTTGAAGTATCTCTTCCAAAGTTTGGCGAGGCGCCTATTTCGGTAAGTGGTATAGGGGAAGGTACTGTTGACTTAACTATAAGAAGAGTTGGTAAAGTTACTAATGAAATATTTAATAACTATGTTGGGGATAAATTATTTTTAAGAGGACCGTATGGAAATGGATTCGAGATTGAAAACTACAAAGACAAAGAAGTAGTTGTTGTTGCCGGAGGAACTGGACTTTCACCAGTTAAAGGAATAGTAGATTATTTCTCTAAAAATTCATCGGATGCAAAAGACTTCACATTAATTGCAGGTTTTAAATCACCAAAGGATATTTTGTTTAAAGATGATATTGAAGAGTGGAAAAAGAATATTAATCTTATTCTAACAGTAGATGGTGCAGAAGAAGGATATGAAGGTAACGTTGGAATGGTTACAAAATACATACCTGAACTTCAAATTAAAGATATTAAAAATGCAGTAGTTGTCGTGGTAGGACCTCCTATCATGATGAAATTTACAGTAGCAGAATTTTTGAAACGTGGAATAGAAGAAAACAATGTTTGGATCTCACAAGAAAGAAAAATGTGCTGTGGAATTGGTAAATGTGGACATTGTAAAATAGATGATACATACATTTGCTTAGATGGACCTGTTTTCAACTACTCAAAAGGTAAATCTCTAATAGATTAGGAGGAGTTAAGTCAATGGATTTAAATACTAAAAAAATCAAAAAAAATGCTTTTAGGGTTACTAAAGTAAGAGGAATAACTGCTTCTAGAATTAGGATCCCAGGTGGACATATGGATGCAGATTTACTTGGGAAAATACAAGAGATTGCACAAAAGTACGGAAATGGTACAGTTCATATAACAACACGTCAAGGTTTTGAAGTACCTGGCATAAAGTTTGAAGACATGGATAAGGTAAATGAATTATTACAGCCTATTATTGAAAAATTAGATATAAATCAAGAGATTCCTGGAAAAGGATATACAGCAGCTGGAACTAGAAATGTAGCAGCATGCGTAGGTAACAATGTTTGTCCCTATGCAAATTACAATACATCAGACTTTGCTATGAGAATAGAAAAAGCTATCTTCCCAAATGACTTACATTTTAAAGTAGCATTAACAGGATGTCCTAATGATTGCATAAAAGCAAGAACACATGACTTTGGTATAATAGGAATGACAGAACCACAATATGACATCAATAGATGTGTAAGTTGCGGAGCTTGTGTAAAGGCTTGTAAGAAAAAATCAGTAGGTGCACTTGAATTTATAAATTATAAAGTTGTAAGAAATGAAGAAAAGTGTATTGGATGTGGTGAATGCGTAATTTCTTGTCCAACGAGTGCGTGGACAAGAAGTAAGGAAAAATATTATAAGTTAGTCCTTATGGGTAGATCAGGTAAGAAAAATCCACGTCTTGCTGAAGACTTCTTAATCTGGGCAGATGAACAAAGTATCACTAAAATAATTTTAAATACTTATAAATTCGTTGAAGAATATATAGATAAAGATGCACCAGGAGGTAAAGAGCATATAGGATATATCATTGATAGAGTTGGATTTGAAGAATATAAAAAATGGGCTCTAGAGGGAATAGAATTCCCAGAGAAAACTATCATTAAAGAACGCATTTATTGGAGTGGAATACATTTCTGCTAGAATTAAAGGTATTGCGAATCATCTGAAATATAAAAATACTTGCAGTATAGGACAATTTAAGTTTACTGCAAGACAATCGAACGGGAATATATGTGTTTACTCCGGTTCCTAGAAGATTTTGCTGGGTTATTCTAAGATTATAAGTTGCATCCAAAATGCTTGCTTCAAAGACTACGCTTTTGAACAAGCACATTTGGAACAACTTATAATCTGGAATAACGGCCAGCAAAATCTTCTTATGAACACTCCGTAAAAACATATAGTCCCGTTCTTTGTTTGGTAGTAAGTTTAAGATAAGAATATATTAATGCAAATATTTTTTTATTTCTCAGATTAGTAATACCTTTGATAGAGATTATTTACAATCACTAATAAAGTTTGTACTCTTATAATAACAAGCTTATAATTGAGTGGGAAATATTTGTAAGATAGTTAAATTAAGCGTAATACAAAGAAATAGAATACATATATGTGGAGCAGGCATTGAAAAATAAGCTGCTGGTATATCTTAATAGGAAGTTGTTCCACTCTTGCTTGTCATGCGCTTGTCGCAGGAACATGCAGGAGTGGTGCAACTTTCTATTTAGATATACCCAGTGAGATTTTTCATAGCCCTGTGGAACATATATGTATTCTATTTCGGTTGATCATTGCTTTACTTTTAGTCCATCATAACAACTTTAACTTGTGATGACTTAGAGTATACATGAATTCTAGGTTATTTTTATGTATTTATAAAAATAATTCCAAAAGATTTATTAATCGTAACAAATGAAACAGAGTATTTTATGATTTCAATGTAAAATAGGTTCATAAGGTGATTCGAGGGAATGTACCTAACTGATATAGAAATTAATAAAAATTTATTTAATAAAAATTAAGTGTGTGGAGGAGATTTTAATATGGATAATAAAATGTTTTGTTTTCAATGTCAAGAAGCAGCAGGATGTACAGGCTGTACTGTAAAAGGGGTATGTGGTAAGACTCCAGAACTTGCTAAGCTACAAGACTTATTAATATATACAACTAGAGGATTATCAGAAGTAGCAACTAGTGCTAGAGAAGAAGGAATAGAAGTATCAAAAGCTATCAATACAATGGTAACTATGAATCTTTTCACTACTATAACTAATGCTAACTTTGATAATGAAATATTCTTTGGAAGAATACAAGAAACTTTAAACTTAAAAGAAGAATTATTAGCAAAATTAGGTAATAAGGAAGAGTTAAGTGAAGCTGCTTTATGGAAAGCGGAGACTAGAAGCGAGATGGAAGCTAAAGCTGGATCAGTTGGAGTATTATCTACTCAAAACGAAGATATCAGAAGCTTAAGAGAGCTTATCACTTATGGATTAAAAGGATTATCTGCATACATGAAACATGCAAATGCTTTAGGATATGAAGATGAAAATATCTGTGCATTCATGCAAAAAGCATTATCACAAACTGCTAATAATAAAGTGTCAGTAGAAGAATATATTGGATTAACTTTGGAAACAGGTAAGTTTGGTGTTGATGGAATGGCTTTATTAGATAAAGCTAATACAGAAAGCTACGGTAACCCAGAAATAACTAAGGTTAATATTGGAGTAGGTAAGAATCCAGGAATATTAGTATCAGGTCATGACTTAAAAGATATAGAACAATTATTAATTCAAACAGAAGGAACAGGAGTAGATGTTTATACTCACTCTGAAATGTTACCAGCTCATTACTATCCACAATTAAAGAAATATTCTCATTTAGTAGGAAACTATGGAAATGCATGGTGGAAGCAAAAAGAAGAATTTGCAAGCTTTAATGGACCAATCCTTATGACTACTAACTGTATAGTGCCTCCAACTGAAAAGGATGGATATATAGATAGAATGTACACTACAGGTGCAGCAGGATTTGAAGGATGTACTCACATTGCTGCCGATGAAAACGGAAAGAAAGATTTCTCAGCAATTATTGAACAAGCTAAAAAATGTGCAGTTCCGACTCAAATAGAAGAAGGAGAAATCGTTGGTGGATTTGCTCACAATCAAGTGTTAGCATTAGCTGATAAAGTAGTAGAAGCAGTGAAAACTGGAGCTATAAAGAAATTCTTTGTTATGGCAGGATGTGATGGTAGACAAAAAGCTAGATCATACTACACAGACTTTGCAGCAGCTCTTCCAAAAGATACTGTTATATTAACAGCAGGTTGTGCAAAATATAAATATAACAAATTAGATTTGGGAGATATTGGTGGAATCCCAAGAGTTTTAGATGCAGGACAATGTAATGATTCTTATTCACTAGCAGTAATTGCATTGAAACTTAAAGAAGTATTTGCCCTTGAAGATATAAATGAATTACCAATAGCATTTAATATTGCATGGTATGAACAAAAAGCTGTAATAGTTCTTTTATCACTATTATACTTAGGAGTAAAGAATATTCACCTAGGACCAACACTTCCAGCATTCCTTTCACCAAATGTAGCTAAAGTTTTAGTAGAAAGCTTTGGTATAGGTGGAATCACAAATGTTGAAGATGATATGGCAATGTTCTTAAAATAGAATTCTAAATTTAAAAATTCATATAATTTGAATTAACAATAAATATAACCTTTAGGTATTTCTAAATGTAAGAAATGCCTAAAGGTATTTTTATTTTATTAAAAATTTATTCAATAATTATTTAAGAAGTAAGTTTAGAATAGAATAATACAAAGCATTAGGCAAACCATAGAAAAAAAGTCGGAAAATAAATTCGAATGAAAACGTATTAGTGATCCACTGAGATATTTACAATAAACATTAATAAGAATATAATCTGTATTATTGTAATACTTACTATAAAAGGAAAATACATTCATTTTTATTATTAGGTAGTGATTTTATAATATGAGGTTAGTTTTAAATATTATGGGGGAATAACTATGTTTAAAAAAATTCAATCACTATTAATAGGAAGGGCTCTTAAAACTACTGAATTAGCAGAAGAAAAGTTTAATGTTTTGTGGGGTCTTCCGATATTATCGAGCGATGCTATTTCATCAGTGGCTTATGCTAGTGAAGAAATATTACTAGTCCTTATACCTGTACTTGGTATGCGTGCGTATGCATCAATGATAGAAATAGCTATTTCCATTACGATACTATTAGGGATAATTGTATTTTCGTATAGGCAAATAATCGATAGCTTTCCTCATGGAGGAGGATCTTACATTGTTGCGAGTCAAAATATAGGTAAATTGCCTGGCCTTGTTGCTGCATCATCTTTAATAATAGATTATCTCTTAACTGTAGCTGTTAGCACTTGTGCAGGAGCTGCTGCCATTACATCTGCAATTCCAGCTTTATTACCACATCAGGCACTAATAGCTATTTTAGTAATAGGGTTAATTACTCTAGGTAATTTGAGAGGAATAAGGGATTCATCAAAGTTATTCGGGGTACCAACATATTTATTTATATTTTCAATAATGATTATGATAATAACAGGAATTTTTAAAGTTTTGGTGCTAAAAGAAAATCCGGTAGAATTATATACAATACCGCAATCTACGGGAGATTTGACTTTATTATTATTTTTAAAAGCCTTTTCCTCAGGATGTACTGCGTTAACAGGAATAGAAGCAGTAAGTGATGGAATACCAAATTTTAAAAATCCATCCCAAAAGAATGCTAAGATTGTATTAGGTACTCTTGCTTGTATTGTCTTTGTTATATTTGGTGGGATATCATACCTATCAACTATGTATAAGGCATCGCCAGGGCAAGATATTACAGTAATAGCGCAAATAGCTATTCAAGTTTTCGGCCAAAATAGCCTAATGTTTTTCTTTGTACAAGCTACAACTGCTATTATTTTAACACTTGCAGCTAACACTGCGTTTTCTGATTTACCTTTGTTACTATCAATATTAGCTAAAGATGGATATGTTCCAAGGCAGCTTGGAAAAAGAGGAACTAGATTAAGTTTTTCTAATGGCATAGTATTATTATTTTTAGCATCTTCAATTTTAGTATATATTGCTAATGGTAGTACACATGTGCTTTTATCACTATATGCAGTAGGTGTATTTATATCATTTACTTTATCACAGTTTGGGATGTTTAAGAAATGGACAAAGAGCAGAGAAGGAAATTGGAGGCATAAAGCTTTTATAAACGGATTAGGAGCCACAGTTACCGCAGTAACATGCATAATAATCGGAATTGAGAAATTTAAACATGGTGCATGGGTTGTACTTATATGTATACCAATCTTAGTAGTAGGAATGCTTAGGGTTAGAAGGCATTATACAAAAGTTAGGGAAAATTTAAGAATTGAAACAGATTTAGAAAGTTTAATTGTAAGGGAAGCTATAACTAAATATGTTATTGTTCCGGTCCAAACAATAAATAAATCTTTTATTAAGAGTTTAAATTATGCTTTAACAGTTGGAGAAAATATAGAGGTTTATCACGTGAGTACAGATGAAGAGATAACTAAAAAATTAATTGAAAAATATAATAGATTAGGAATAAGAGCGCCACTCATAATAGAGAATGCACCATATAGGAATGTCAATGAAAAATTGCTTGCTTATGTGGAAGAGAAACATAAACAGCTAAAAACCCATGAAGTTATAACAGTAGTAATGCCTCAATTTATTATACATAAATGGTGGCATCAAGCTCTTCATAATCAAACATCGATTCTACTTCGAAGAGCTATATTAAAGATGAGAAATGTAGTAATTATTACCGTACCTTATATAATTAATGAATAGCCTATATAAAAAAATGAGAGTAACCAAAGCTATTTTGGTACTCTCATTTTTTTGTTATTATGGAATATAATTTTTGCTTGGATATATACACATACAAAAATTATATATTTATGCAGATTTTTTATTAGAATAACTTACGTCAACATCATCTAAAGGAATAACTTTAGTTTTGTATTTAACCTTATAACCTATGTATAATATTATAAATAAAGGAAGGCCTATATATGCTGCAATTAATCCATTCCAATCAATCGCCTCAGGAGTAATATATGAATATCCTTGACCTATTATTATAATAATACACATTAATAATGCTAATATAGGACCAAATGGATATAAGCTAGCCTTATATTTTAAGTCATTTAAGTCTTTACCTTGGTGAACATATGCTTTTCTAAATCTGTAATGACATATTGCTATCCCTACCCAGGCAATAAATCCAGCAAGACCAGATGCCGCAACTAACCAAACGTAAACGGTACTTTCTGCATATAAACCTGTTAAAAAGCAGGCAGAAGCAATTAATGTAGTTAAAAGTACAGCATTTACAGGCACGCCTCTTTCATTTGTTTTAGCAAAAACTTTAGGTGCCATACCTTCTTTAGCCATCGCATAAAGCATTCTACTTGATGCATACATACCAGAATTACCAGCAGATAATACAGAAGTTAATATAATCGCATTTATCAATGAAGCAGCACCTGCTATACCAGCTCTTTCAAATACCATTGTAAATGGGCTGGTATCAAGACTAGCTTCAGTAAATGGTATTATTGCGCCTAAAACAATTATTGTTCCTAAGTAAAATATTAATATTCTCCAAAATATTGATTTTATAGCTTTAGGTATATTTTTCTCAGAATCTTCACTCTCACCAGCAGCAATTCCTATAAGTTCTGTACCTTGGAATGAAAAACCAGCGATTAAGAATATAGAGAATATAGACGTAATTCCTCCATGGAAAGGCCCATCTTCTAGAGTGAAGTTATTGAATCCTATTTGTTCTCCGCCCATTATTCCTACGATCATTAAAACACCAATTACAATAAATACAAGAACAGTAACAACTTTAATTCCAGCAAACCAGTATTCTGATTCACCATATGCTTTTGATGATAAAATGTTTAATCCTACTATAATTGCTAAAAACAATATACTCCAATATAGCGCGTTTACATTTGGGAACCAGTATTTCATCAACAAAGAACCAGCAACCATTTCAGCTGCTATTGTTATTGCCCAGTTATACCAATAATTCCATCCAAGTGCAAACCCAAGTGCAGGATCAATAAATTTATTAGCATAGGAACTAAAAGATCCTGGAATAGGCATATGAGTTGCCATCTCCCCTAAGCTTGTCATTAAAAAATACACCATTATTCCGACTAATGCATAAGCTACAAGTGCACCACCAGGTCCAGCCTGATGTAAAGTATCACCCATAGCAAGAAATATACCAGTACCGATAGATCCGCCTATAGCAATCATATTCAAATGTCTTGCTTTTAAGCTTCTTTTTAATTCGTTATTTTGTTCACCCATTTTTTCTCCTCCAGTATGGTTTTATAATTCCATAGGTAAGCAACTAAGATAATATAAACATTATAAAAATAAAAAAAGCCATGAGAGCATACTCATGACATAAATACGAAAATTATATATTCTATAAAAAATATTATAAACCATCGTATAATTACATTGAAAATAGCTCTCCACAAAATAATTCGTGACAGTCTTATGCATATTTTACATAAGCCCAGCAAATAGTATTAAAGCAATTAACTATTTACTTCGGCGAAAGATCCTTTCGTATCACATCATCAAGCTTACCTCCGCAATACTACTTTTAAATTTCGCGCCTCTATCTTAGTTATCTATCTATTATTTCACATATAATTATCTAATATAACTGGAGTTATGTCAATATTTTTAATTTTTTAATATAAAAATTAAAAATATATCACTTTTACTGAAATAAGAACAAAGCGGTTTTGTTGATATATTATTAATGTATTGATGAATATTTTAACAAATGCTTAGTAAAATCAACCAAAAGTATTTTAATTGACAACGATATAGGCTGCGAGTATAATTCAGTATAGAAATGCTTGTTATTGACAATGGGGTCAACTTTATTAAGGAAGGTTGACTTATTTTTTTAGAAAATTAAATATAGGGGGATACATTATGAAAAGATTAAAAAAAATAATTGCTGGGGTCTTATGTGTTGCAACTGTTGGTGTATTAGCAGGTTGTGGTTCTAAGAATGCAAGTAATGAAAAAGTGCTACGTGTAGGAATGGAAGCTGCATATGCGCCATTCAATTATACACAAACAGATGATGCTAATGGAGCAGTTAAAATTAAAGGAAGCAATGAATATGCCAATGGTTATGATGTTATGATGGCTAAAAAAATTGCTGACAAAATAGGTTACACAGTCGAAATAAATAAAATGGAATGGGATGGATTAGTTCCGGGAGTAAATTCAGGAAAAATTGATGTCTCAATAGCAGGTCAAAGTATCACAGCTGAACGTTTGCAAACTGTAGATTTTTCTGATCCATACTATAAAGCTAATATTGTGGCTCTTACTAAGAAAGGTACTGCTTATGAAAATGCAAAAAGCATTGCAGATTTAAAGGGAGCAATTTGTACATCTCAATTAAATACAGTTTGGTATGACATGTTAAAGCAAATTCCAGATGCTAATATTCAGCCTGCTATGGATACAGTTCCATCATTAATAGTTGCACTTTCATCAGGAAAGGTAAATGTTGTTGCAGTAGATAAGCCAACAGCTATGGCAGCAGCTTACTCGAATCCAGATTTAGTTATGCTTGATTTACAAGGTGATAAAGGATTTAAAGCTTCTGATGAAGATGTTAACATGGGAATTGCGATTAAAAAAGGAAACAAAGAATTAACTGACAAGATAAATAAAGCACTTTCAGAAATTTCAGAAGAAGAACGTAATAAAATGATGGAAGAGGCTATAAAAGTTCAACCATTATCAAAATAATACTAATAATAAATAAAGAGGAGGTTTATATGTATTAGCCTCCTTTTTTAATTAGATATTTCAAATGGTAAAATATATTTTTGGTGAGGTGGAAAATAATATGACATCAAATTTACCAGAGGGATTTTTTCAATGGGTTTGGTATCTTTTACAACAGTATGGCACTTTATTTATACAAGGAGCATTATATACACTTTTAATTGCTGTGATTGGTACGATAGCCGGGTGTATTATTGGTTTTTTGGTAGGTATAGTAAGAACTATTGAGGTAAATCCTGAAGCTAATAAAATTAAAAGTGGTCTTTTAAAAGGTGTGCAATGGATATTGACCGCTTATGTAGAATTCTTTAGAGGCACACCAATGATTGTACAATCTATGGTTATATTTTATGGTGCTATGGAGGTATTCGGCATTGATATGTCTCCATTGGCAGCAGGATTGTTAGTTGTTTCAATTAATACAGGAGCATATATGGCAGAGACTGTTCGTGGTGGTATAGCGTCAATTGATCCGGGGCAGACCGAGGGTGCAAAGGCAATTGGAATGACACATTTTCAAACTATGCTATATATAGTACTTCCTCAAACATTGAGGAATATTATGCCTCAAATAGGTAATAACCTAATTATCAATATTAAGGATACATCTGTATTGAACGTAATATCTGTAACAGAGCTATACTTCGCAGGTAAGTCAGCTGCAGGTGCTTATTACAAATACTTTGAAGTATTCTTTATAATATGTGTAATTTATTTTGTTATGAATTTGGCTGTTTCTCGCTTATTACGTTTTATAGAGAAGAAAATGGACGGGCCGGATAGCTATAAATTAGTAACAAGTGATTATATGTCAGGAGAAATTACTGAAAATAGTTCAACTATTAAAATCAAGGGAGGGAAACAATAATGGAAGCTATCGAAAATGTGAATGGCAATTCTCCTATATTAGAAATCAACCATTTAGGAAAAACTTTTGGAAATAACGAAGTTTTAAAAGATATTGATTTTAAAATAAATCAAGGAGATGTAGTTTGTATTATTGGAGCATCAGGATCAGGAAAATCAACCCTTCTTAGATGTATCAATATGCTAGAGACCCCTACTTCAGGTGAAATATTACATGACAAAGAGAATATATTAAGTAAACGTAAAGAAATAACTAGCTACAGGGCAAAAGTTGGAATGGTATTCCAACAGTTTAATTTATTTAGTAATATGACAGTACTTGATAACTGCATGATTGGAGTTACTAAAGTATTAAAGAAAGACAAGGATTATGCAAATAATATTGCAATGAAGTATTTGAAAAAGGTGGGAATGGCCCCATACATAAATGCAAAGCCTCATCAACTTTCTGGAGGGCAAAAGCAAAGAGTAGCAATCGCTCGTGCACTTGCTATGGAGCCGGAAGTCTTGTTATTTGATGAGCCAACTAGTGCTCTAGACCCAGAAATGGTAGGAGAAGTTTTAGCAGTTATGCGTGAACTTGCAAGTGAAGGGATGACTATGATTATAGTAACCCACGAAATGGCATTTGCAAGAGATGTATCTACTAGAACAGTATTTATGGAAAAGGGAGTTATTGTTGAAGATGACACCCCTAAAGTTATATTTAATAATCCTAAAAATAAGCGTACTCGCGAATTCTTATCAAGATTTATGGACAATTAAAATTAACTCCCGACAATGATTTAATATCTATAGTCGGGAGTTTTTTATTTTTCAATGGATTTACTAATCAATTTACCTATTCTAAGTTTAATTTATTCTTCAATATATAGTGAGTTATTATAAAATAGGCAGCAAAGAATATTAAGTTAATAATAATTACACCTATTAAAAGTAAATGAACTGGACCGAAAGAGTGAATATTATTAAATGGATTCCAATTACTTAATGAAAAAGTGATGCCTACAATTGATGAAATTGCTGTTGTAATTAAATTTAATACTATGAAAGCGCCAAAAGCTGAAAGAATTCTATGCTTGCTAAATAAGTGACCAATTGATATTGATGCATAAATCATAGTAATAAATTTAATGAATTGAACCAAGATAGCAATAAGACCTTCAAGTATTACAATAAAAATTTGTCCTCCAAACTCCGTATAAGCTTCTGAAAAGCCATGAGAAAGTTCAGAAAAGAATCTGGCAAATCCACTAGGATCAAATGCCATGATGATTATTGAAAGCACTGCGATGATCCCGCTTATTATATTCCAAAAAGTCGCAATTGAAAGTTTGCTTATAATATTGGTAATAGTAGTTACAGGAAGAGTATTCATTAAATAGCCTTCATCTCCAAGTAGGTTCTTATAAAATCTTTGTATTACTACAAAAAAAGTTACTATAAACACAGCAGCCATAGTACAGCCATATCCAAAGATACTTAGAATAAATGGTATTCCACCAAAGCCGTCAAGTTTATTTGAAAAACCAGTTCCAATAAAGATTTTATTTATAATGGCAAAGGCTAATAATGCTATATAAAGTGGTATTAGTATTCTACCAGTAGCTTTTATCTCATATTTCATCAATTTTCCTAACATCTAAATACCTCCCTAAATAGAGCATCAACGCTCTTTCCTTCACTTTCTCTAATTTCATCAACACTTTTAGTTAAGAATATATTTCCATAAGAAATGAATACTACATCATCTAATATTCTTTCAATATCCGAAATAAGATGAGTAGAGATAATAATAGTAGCATTTTCGTTATAATTAGTTATGATTGTATTTAAAATATAATCTCTAGCTGCTGGATCTACACCTGCTATAGGCTCATCTAGTAAATATAAATCTGCCTCTCTACTCATAACCAAGATGAGTTGAACTTTCTCTTTTGTTCCTTTTGACATAGTTTTTAATTTATCATTAGGATTGATATTTAATTTTGCCAACATGTTATATGCTCTCTCAGGATTGAAATTATCATAAAAATCTTTAAAGAAATTAATAATATCAGAAACTTTCATCCAATCATTTAGATAAGTTCTTTCTGGTAAGTAAGATACAATCTTTTTTGTTTCTACACCAGGTTTATTTCCTGCTATTAGAATTTCTCCACTTGATGGAGTTAAAAGGCCATTTGCAAGTTTTATAAGCGTACTTTTCCCGCTGCCATTAGGTCCTAAAAGCCCAACAATTCTTCCTCGATTAACTGTTAAATTTATACCTTTTAAGGCTTCAGCATTAGCATAAGTTTTAAATAAATTTTTACATTCTAAAATAGGGCTATTATCCAGGCTGTCATTTTTATAAGCAGAGATTGTATCAGTTTCATTAGAATTATACAAGATTTTATTGTCAACATTACTCATTATTTCATCTCCTTTGATATAACTTCTATAAGTTGTATTGTCTCTTGTTTTGTATAACCTATTTTCTCCATATTGAAGAGAAATTTTTCGATTTGCTCTTTTGCTAAACCGTTTCTTATATCTTTTATCATACTAATATCCTCCGTAATGAATCTACCACTTGTTCTTTGACTAAATACTAAACCTGTTCGTTCTAATTCAGTTAATGCTTTTTGCATTGTATTAGGATTTACAGCTGCATCAGCTGCCATCTCTCTAACTGAGGGTAATTTATCCCCCGCCTTATATATGCCTGAAACTATTCTAAGTTGAATTTGTTCCATAAGCTGCACGTAAATTGGTCTATCGTCATTAAAATTCCATGACATAGTCTCACTCCTTCATAAATTTTATCATTGTGTTACTGTACTAGGTTGTTAATACAATAATACAATGACAGTTATTTTATGTCAATATACAAATTAAAATATTTTTAAAAGAAAATATTTTATATATTCCGTTAATAATCATATAAATTATAAAAAATAAATCTTAAGTAGAATGGAAATAAGTCGATATTTATAGAGAAATGTTATAATTTAGCATAGATTTCTAGACATTTTGATATTTGCATAACCGTAAGTCTATTTACAGACAAAAAATGAGGGGGATTTTCATGATAAAATTATTAGAGAATAATGAACTTGATATGGAGGCTTTGGAAATAAAAGATATAATTGATATTAAGTTATTGCAGAAGTTTCAGGATGATTTTGCTTTCGCTATGAATTGCGCGAGCGTAACTGTAGATAAAGATGGGAATCCGGTAACTAATCCAAGTTCTTATACCACTTTTTGTGATAAATTCGTTCATTCAACTAAAATTGGAGATGATAGATGTGCAGCATCTCATAAGAGGATGGGAGAAGAAGCAGCAAGAACCGGAAAACCTTATGTAGGTTTATGTCACGCTGGATTAGTAGATTTTGCCGCACCAATAATTATAGAAGGAAGACTAATTGGAACTGTTCTAGGAGGGCAAATGTTAACCGAAGCCCCTAAAGAAAGTAATGTTATCCAAATAGCTAAAGAAATAAATGTTGATCCTAATTCATTTGTTAGCGCAGCTAATGAAGTTGGCAGGGTAGATATGAAACATATTGAAGCAGCAGCAAGTGTATTGTTTTTAGTTGTAAACTCCCTTGCTAAAAATGGTCATAATGAATTAAATTTAGATATTTTAACGAAAAAATTAAGCAATAATTTTATGCAGGTATCTGCTACAATAGAAGAACTTTCAGCTTCTGCAACTAATATTACATCTCAGCAAGAGGAATTAAATGGTGAAATAAGTCAAGTAGGAGAGATTACTGAAAAGATTAATGCAATACTTGATTCTATAAAGAGCCTTGCAGCTCAAACAAAAATGTTAGGGCTTAATGCATCAATTGAAGCCGCACGTGCTGGTGAAGTAGGAAAGGGATTCTCGGTTGTTGCAAAAGAGATAAAAAATTTAGCGGAGAATTCAAAAGAAACAGCAAAGAGTATTTCTGATTTAACAATTAAGATTCAGGAATCAGTTCAAGGGACTATCAAAAATTCTAAAATAACTCTTGATACAACTAAGGAACAAGCAAAAGCTATGGAAGCAGTAACACTAAATATTCAGGATTCTGTATATATTGTAGATCAATTAAGTAATATGATGGAAAATTTAAGATAATAATATGTAGTTACTTTCAATATTATTTGAAAGTAACTTTTTTATTGCACGAGGGCATTAAAGAACTTTAGCTGGATAAAAAGTAGATATTGCCTTGTTCTATTATATGTTTATTATCATTGTTATTGAATAGGAGAAATTATGTGATATAATTATATTTACAGGTGTATATACACCTGTAAATAATAAAAGAAAGAAGTGTAAATATGGGGGCAGATTTAGTTAAAGAAATATTAAAATTGAAAAAAGAAAAGAATGCGGTTATTCTTGCTCATTATTACCAGCCAGGATTTGTACAAGAATTAGCAGATTATGTGGGGGATTCTTATTATTTAAGTGAAGTAGCTAGAGATTGCACCGAAGAAACTATAATGTTTTGTGGAGTTAGATTTATGGCAGAAAGTGCGAAGATACTATCGCCGCATAAAACTGTTCTGATGCCATGTGCGAGTGCAGGATGTTCTATGGCAGATATGGCTAGTGGTAAGGCCTTATTAGAATTAAAGGAAAAGTATCCAGAAGCTTATGTTGTATGCTACATAAATTCGACAGCTAATGTAAAAGCACATTGTGATTTAGCTGTAACATCTTCAAGTGCACTAAAGATATTAAAAAATGTACCTAGTAAACAAATAATGTTTTTACCAGATAGAAATTTAGGAGAATATATTTCAGAATTCTTTCCTGAAAAAGAATTTATATTATGGGATGGTTTTTGCAGATGTCATAATAAAATAAGCAGAGAAGATATATTAAAAGAAAAAGAAAAACACAAAGGTGCGAAAGTATTGGTGCATCCAGAGTGTACAAAAGAAATTAGAGATATTGCTGATTATGTAGGAAGTACAAGTGGAATTATAGATTATGCAACTAAAAATGATGGAAATGAATTTATTATAGCAACAGAAGAAGGAATTTTACATGAATTGAAAAAGAAAAATCCTAATAAAGATTTCTTTATCCCTGGAGATAAAATATGTTGCCAGGATATGAAAAAGACAACTCTTGAAAATTTATATGATGCTCTATTGAATGGAAAAAATGAAATGATTTTAAATGAAGATATTAGAAAAAAAGCTTTGAAATCATTGGAAAATATGCACATATTAGCATCTGAAGATGCGAAAGACATTTAGGTAATAACAATGAACAGGTTTGTTGATGTATTAATAGTAGGTTCAGGAGTGTCAGGTCTTTATTGTGGGTTAAATTTAAGGGACGATTTAAATATTTTAATTGTATGTAAAGATAAGTTAAATTGCAGCAATACTTATTTAGCGCAAGGTGGAATATCTATGGCTAAAGGTATAGACGATATACCTTTATTTGTTAGTGATACTTTAAAAGCAGGTAAGTATGAAAATGATTTGGAAGCTGTTAATGTTTTAGCAGCTGAATCTGTATATAACATAAATAATTTGATAGAAATGGGACTTGAATTTGATAGGAATGAAGATGGTAGTCTTAATTTCACAAAAGAAGGTGCTCATTCTATAAGTAGAATAGTTCATACTAAAGACAATACAGGAGAAAGTACAGCAAAAATTCTAATTGAAAAAATAAAGCAAAAAGATAATATACATGTCTATGAAGATACTTTTTTTGTAGATATTATAGAAAAAGATAATAAATGTATTGGGGCTATATTAATTAAAGAGAACGAGCAGATAAATGTTTATGCAAAAACTGTAGTGCTTGCCACTGGGGGAATAGGTGGATTATTTAATAACTCAACAAATCAAAAAATATTAACCGGAGATGGAATTGCAACAGCAATAAAACACAACATAGAACTTAAGGATGTTAATTACATTCAAATTCATCCGACAGCATTTTATGAAGAAGGAAGAAATGAAAGAAGATTTTTAATATCAGAATCCTTAAGAGGGGAAGGCGGAATCTTAACTAATATTAATAGTAAGAGATTTGTAAACGAACTTTTACCTAGAGACGTGGTTTCAAAAGCTGTTTATGAACAAATAAAAGAAACTGAGACACCATATGTATACTTAGATATAAGATTTTTAGGTGAAGATTATATAAAGAATAGATTTTCAACAATTTATGAGGAATGTTTAAGAAGAGGAACTAATATAACAAAAGAGTATATTAAAGTATCTCCAGCTCAGCACTTTTTTATGGGAGGAATAAAGGTTAATATTAACTCACAAACATCCATGAAAAATTTATATGCGGTAGGAGAGACAAGCTGCACAGGAATACATGGTGCCAATAGACTAGCAAGTAATTCATTACTTGAAGGGCTTGTATTTTCCAGAAGGGCTGCACATTTAATAAACAGTACTGTGGATAAACAAGAAATAGAAGTTTCTACTGTGGAACAATTAAATAAATCCATAGAAGAAATGGTCTATGAAAATAGAAATTTGGTAACAGGGGTTATACAGGAATGGGGAGGAAAGTTAGATGATCAACTACTTAGTTGTAGATAAGATAATACGGGATGCACTTATCGAAGATGCACCAAATGAAGATATAACAACAAATTCAATTATAGATGAAAAGAGTACTGCTACAGTTGAACTATTATGCAAAGAAGATGGAATTGTTGCAGGTTTAGAAGTATTTAGAAGAGTATTTGATATATTGGGGAATGTTGAGATAGAGATTTATAAAAATGATGGTGATAAGGTATATGCAAAAGAAAAAATTGGTTTTTTAAAAGGTAATACAAGGAACTTGTTGATTGGTGAAAGAATAGCATTAAATTTATTGCAGAGAATGAGTGGGATAGCAACATTAACAAATAGATTTGTTCAGGAGATGAGCCATACAAGCACAAAACTATTAGACACAAGAAAAACAACACCAAATCTTAGAATTCTAGAAAAATATTCAGTAAAAGTTGGTGGAGGCTGTAATCACAGATTTAATCTATCTGATGGAATTATGCTTAAAGATAATCATATAAGTGCAGCAGGTGGAATAAAAAATGCTGTGCTTCTTGCAAGGCAAAATTCTTCGTTTGTTAGAAAGATAGAGGTAGAAACGGAAAGTATTGAAATGGTAAAAGAAGCATTAGAGGCAGAAGCTGACATCATAATGCTTGATAACATGACTTTAGATATAGCTAGAAAAGCAGTGGAAATGATAGAGGGAAGAGCTCTAACTGAGTTTTCAGGAAATGTGGAATTAAGTAATATAAGAGAAATAGCAGAAATAGGAGTAGATTATATATCTGTAGGGGCTTTAACTCACTCAGCTAAAATCTTAGATTTCAGCATGAAAAACTTAACTATACTTTAAAATTCATATAATTAAGTAACAACGTAGATAAACGGCATGTAACTTAGACTTAAGCATAACTTACCGAAACACAATATGTTACTTATTTCTAATAAAGTGATACACTCAAAGTTAATAAGTATGGGTAGTTACTTTAATTACAAGCCAAATATGCAATTTGAGTATCTATATGATATATTTATTTATAAAGCTTGATTCTGAAATTTAATATATGTTATTATAAAGTTAAATATAATATAAGATTAACAGAGTTGTTTCAAAGATATTTTCTAATTGAAACAACTTTTTATTTTAACAATCAATAAATTACAAAGGTTCTTTTGGATTTGTATCAAATGAAACGGATTTATTATTAGTATTCAATTATAATGAATACATAAAGTGAGTAATTTACTAGAATACATTATTTAAGTTAATAATGTATGACTAATATTAAAATATGGTGAAGATTTAGTGTAGGAGGAGAGTTTTATGATAAGAAGGGTTATTAAAATAGATGAAGAAAAATGCAACGGATGTGGGCTTTGTGCGAGTGCCTGCCATGAGGGTGCTATTGGAATTATAGATGGAAAAGCAAAGTTATTACGTGATGATTATTGTGATGGACTTGGTGATTGCCTTCCTTCATGCGTGACTGGGGCAATTACTTTTGAGGAGCGCGAAGCAGATCCTTATGATGAGGAAGCTGTAAAAATAAATATGGAGAAGAGAAAAATGGAGCAACAAAAGATTGAAATGAAAAAGAACGAAAATATATCATTTGGATGTCCTGGCTCACAAGCCCAAATGTTAAAGAATCATAATAAAATTGAAGTAAAAAAACAAACAAATTCAGATGAAGTAGTATCTCAGTTAAATCAATGGCCAGTACAAATTAAACTTGTTTCTCCAAATGCAGCGTATTTTAATAATGCAAATTTACTTATTGCGGCTGATTGTACAGCTTATGCATATGGAGATTTTCATAACAAATTTATTAAAAATAGAATTACATTAATAGGATGTCCAAAACTAGATGAAGGTGATTATTCAGAAAAGTTAACAACGATTTTGAATATGAATGAAATAAAAAGTGTTACAGTTGTAAGAATGGAAGTGCCTTGTTGTGGAGGAATAGAAAACGCAGTTAAAAATGCATTGAAGGCAAGTGAAAAGATGATTCCTTGGCAAGTAGTGACAATTTCAAGAAACGGCGAAATTATTGAGTAGAAGTAAAGAATAGTGTATACCTATATCTAAATTTTTAGATATAGGTATACACTAATTATTTTTAGATTAAACTTTAAAAAATGGGCTTAAAAATTAAGTGAATTTATAAAATTTAAATAAGTAAATTTAGTGAAAAATTATCTATGTAATAAATAAGAAAATAGAGGATATTATTAATACGTTGTAGAATACTATAACAATGAGAATTTTAAGGGGGAGTATATATGAATAAAAGGAAAGTGTTAATACCGATAGATGGGACAGAGAGAAGTATGCATTCTTTGGATTTTGTAAAAGAGATATTTCCCGAGGATACAATTGAAATCACAATAATGAATGTCAAAGAATTAGTACTAATTAATGAAATGATAGTTGCTGATGAAATAAAATTAGCTCAAGAATTGGGTGAAGAAATTTTAGAAGCTGCAAAAGAAAAAATGAAAGATTACAAGGTTGAGACGTATTTTACCTTTGGATATCCTGGAGATGAAATTGTGAAGAAGGCAAATGAAGAAAATATAGGTGTAATCGTTATGACTAGATCTACTAAAAGAGGTTTAAATAGAATTATAGGATCAGTAACAACAAATGTTGTTAAACGTGCTAAATGTATTGTGATGATAGTTCCTAATGATTTTACTATTAGTATTAAATAATTATTGCAATAGTTTCAAAGTAATTTTATAGGTTATCTTAAAAATTATAATTTTAAGGTAGCCTTTGTTTTGGAATCTAGAATTTTACTGTATTTAATGATATAATAAAGCAAAACTTATTTACTAAATTCATATAAATAGGTAATAATATAAATTATAAAGAAGTCTTTTATAAGTGAAACTTATCAGATGGTGTTAATCACTCCAGCTGAGCTTAGTTGAGCCTATCTAAAGTCAGAAATTTCTCTGCTTAACGATGGAAAGAGGAAAGTAGTGAAAAAGAAGGACATGAGATAAAATTTATTTTTTAGTATTAAGGAGTAAAAAATGAGAGCAGTTTATAGAAACCCAAGAGAGTTAGCAACATGTTTAAAGGATATTGTAGATACATATCATGATGATTTAATTTCATATGAAAAAATGGAAGAAAGAATCATGAAAATAGTTGATGCAAATAGAGATGCTATTTATAAGGAAAAAAGCATGTCAAACAAAATAGCCAATGTTTTAGGTGAAAAAAGAGTAGAGATAATTAATGAAGTTGTTGAGAGTAAAACGAAAGTAGAAGTTTAATCAGTTTTACAGTTTAGGAGTGAATTTTTAATGGGTAAGAAGATAATATTAACAGGAGATAGACCGACTGGAAAGTTACATATTGGACATTATATAGGTTCTTTAAAAAATAGAGTAACTCTCCAAGAGTCTGGATTGTATGAAAGTTTTATAATGATTGCAGATCAACAAGCTTTAACTGATAATGCAAGAAATCCTGAAAAGATAAGAAATAGTTTAAAAGAAGTGGCATTAGATTATTTGGCAGTTGGAATTGATCCAAGTAAGTCTAATATATTTATACAATCACAAATACCAGAATTAAATGAATTAACAATGCATTATCTTAACTTGGTTACACTATCAAGGCTTGAGAGAAATCCGACAGTTAAGCAAGAAATAAAGCAAAAAAACTTTGAAAATAGTATACCAGCAGGATTTCTAGTATATCCTGTAAGCCAAGCAGCAGATATCACTGCTTTTAAGGCGGATACAGTTCCTGTTGGAGAAGATCAATTACCTATGATAGAACAAACAAGGGAAATAGTTAGAAGTTTTAATTCTATATATGGAGATGTTTTAGTTGAACCTGAAGCCGTGCTTCCAAGTTCTAATGCAGGAAGATTGCCAGGAACTGATGGTAAAGCTAAAATGAGCAAATCAATAGGAAATTGTATCTATTTATCAGATGATGCAGATACAATTAAAAAGAAAGTCATGTCAATGTACACGGACCCTAACCATATAAGAGTTGAAGACCCAGGACAAGTAGAAGGAAATACTGTATTTACTTATTTAGACGTTTTTGCTACTGATAAGAACGCAGTGGAAGAAATGAAAGAGCATTATAAACGTGGTGGACTTGGTGATGTAAAAGTTAAGAGATATTTAAATGAAGTTTTACAAGCTGAATTAGAACCAATAAGAAATAGAAGGCTCGAATTTGAAAAAGATATTGATTCAGTATATAAGATGCTTAAAGATGGTAGTGATAAAGCTAGAGAAGTAGCGGCTAAGACATTGAGTGAAGTTCGTGAAGCGATAGGCATAGAGTACTTTTCAGTAAATTAGCAGAGTGAATATTCATTAGAGGGGGAACCAAAATGAAGGCTATTGGGATATTAAACTATCCAGTAGAAGATGTGTTTCATATTTTCATAAAGAACGCAAAAAGAGATTTTTCAGATTTTAAAGAAGAAGATGCGACAGGATGTAAAATTGAAAAGAGTATAAATACTGGTGGATCGGCTCCAGTGCAATGTACTGTTGAAATAACTGGATATGCAAAAAATGAAAAGTATCAGATTACCACTTCAACACGCTTTTCAACATGCGTATCAACCTATAATTTCAAAGGTCAAAAAGATGGTACAACTAAATTAGTGTTTGAAGAAGAACAGTCGACAGATAAATTTTTTGGATATATATCATTATTGGTTCAAAGATTTCTGGCTAGGCGTGCCTTTAAGTCAAAATATAATAGTATTATAGAAGCACTTAATAATGAATTACAAACATATAATAATAATAAAGAACGAAGTAAGCCTAAAAATAAATAATGATAACAGGATTGTTTAAAAATATTTTATATAAAACAATCCTGTTTTTTATTATGATATATTAAACCCAATTACCATCCTTGGAAATTTGAATTTTTTCACCATTAGGGCTTATACCTATTATATTATAAATTGTATATCACATAGGATTTATCTATACTTTAAGTTACACAATATAGTATAATAAGTTTGAATAATTACTTGAAATAAAGTAAAATATATTTTTATTCAAGTAAATTTTTATCCGATAGCTAGCATCCGTAACACCCTATAATATATGAAACTCATCTGCCTTACGTCAGATGAGTAAGCGATTCACACTAAATCATAGATTTAGGTTCTCTGCTTAAGTAGGAGATAACGGCTGCACGCTCCTGGACTAGGTGCCCCTTGAGGGTATAAGTTCAACTAAATTCAGATGGAGTTAAAACTCCACCTGAAAAGTTTCACTTTATAATAAACTTAGGAGGTTTTTAATGAAAAAATTATTGATTTTAGATTCAAATTCACTTATGAATAGGGCTTTTTACGCCTTGCCTCCTCTTACAAATAGCGATGGAATAAATACTAATGCCATTTATGGCTTTTTGAATATGTTGCTTAAAATGAAAGATGAAATAAATCCAGATAGTATAATCGCAACCTTTGATTTAAAGGCACCTACATTTAGACATAAGGAATATTCGGAATATAAAGCTGGAAGAAATAAAATGCCTCCAGAGCTTGCAGAACAATTTCCAATAATAAAAGAATTGTTTGAATTCATGGGGATAAAAATTTTTCAAGTAGAAGGTTTTGAAGCAGATGACTTAATTGGTACTGTATCTAAATTTGCTGAAAATAATGATACTGAAGTGTTTATAGTTACTGGAGATAAAGATGCACTACAATTGGCATCTGATAAAACTAAAGTTGTTATTACAAAAAAAGGAGTCAGTGAAACAGCAGTTTATGATAAGAAGAATTTCATGGATGAATTTGAAATTACTCCAGACCAATTTATTGATGTAAAAGGGCTTATGGGAGATAAGTCGGACAACATTCCTGGAGTACCAGGTGTCGGGGAAAAAACTGCTTTTAAGCTTATAAAGGAGTATGGTTCTATAGAAGAAGTACTTAAGAATATTGATAAGATTCCAGGAAAAAAACTTAAGGAAAATCTAGAGAATAATGTTGAGCAGGCTATATTTTCTAAAAAATTAGCTACAATTATGAGGGAAGTTCCAATTGAGCTAAGTGTAGATGATATTGCTTCTAATAATAAAGAAAATATTTTAGAAATTAAAAAAATGCTCATGAAGCTTGAGATGAAGTCAATTCTATCTAAATTTAAGGATACAGAAGTTTCTGATCAATCTAATATTGAAGTAAAAATTATTGATACAATTGAAGAAATGAAAGCATTATTTTTAGAAAAGAAAAATAGAATTTATATAGATTATACTTTAACAGATGCATCTATATATTCTAAATTAGAACTGGAATACTTGATTTTTGGGGAAGAAAACATTGGAACAATCATACATTTTAAAGAGATAAGTTCTAAAAATAATGAAGAAGCATTAAAGGCTTTAAGAAACTTAATGGAAGATGAAAGTATTAATAAAGTAATACATGATGGAAAGAACTTTGTTACATTTTTAAATAAAAATAATATTGAAATAAAAGGCTTTGATTTTGATACTGCCATAGCTGCTTATTTGATTGATTCTTCAAAAAGTAAATACGAAATTTTAGAACTAGTTAATTATTACATCGGAGAAAATCCAAATGAAGAGGATAATAATATTAAAGGAATTCTATGTAGTTATCTTCCAGAAATTTATGAAAAATTAAAAGAGAATCTCCATAAAGAAAATATGGATAAACTTTATTATGAAGTTGAACATCCATTAATTTATGTGCTTTCATTTATGGAGAGCATCGGGTTTAACATAAATAAAGGAATGTTAGATGAATTACAAGTAAAATTTAGAAAAGAAATTGATGAAACACAAAAAGAGATATATAAGTTAGCTGATGAAGAGTTCAATATAAGTTCACCTAAACAATTAGGTAAAATATTATTTGAAAAACTAGATTTACCAGTGTTTAAGAAGACAAAAACAGGTTATTCAACTAATCAAGAAGTCTTGGAAAAGTTAGTTAATAAGCATGAAATAATACCTAAGGTAATGTATTATAGGCAAATAACAAAAATTAATTCAACCTATGTAGAAGGTTTGAAAAATGTAATTGATCAGGATGGACGTATTCACTCTAACTTTAATCAAACTGTAACTACAACAGGTAGATTATCAAGCACAGAGCCTAACTTGCAAAATATTCCTATCAAATATGAAATGGGTAGAGAAATAAGAAAAGTATTTATTCCAATGGAAGAAACTGATATATTAGTTTCTTGTGATTATTCTCAAATCGAATTGAGAGTTCTAGCTCATATTGCAGGTGATGAAAATATGATAGATGCGTTCGAACATCATAGCGATATTCACACAAAGACGGCATCAGAAGTATTTAAAGTACCAGTAGAAGAAGTAACTTCTCTTATGAGGAGTAGGGCAAAGGCAGTAAACTTTGGTATAGTATATGGAATAAGCGCATTTAGTTTAGCAGAAGATTTAAAGATTACCAAAAAAGAGGCTGAAGAGTATATGGCTATTTACTTAGAAAGATATCCTAAAATAAAAGAATATCTAGAAAATGTAGTTAAAGAAGCTGAAGAGAAAGGGTATGTGTTAACAATTTTAAATAGAAGAAGATTTATTCCAGAGATAAAGTCTTCGAATAAAATAGTGAAGGCATTAGGTGATAGATTAGCGATGAACGCTCCTATTCAAGGAAGTGCAGCTGATATAATAAAGCTTGCAATGGTTAATGTTTATAATAAACTAAACGAAAAAAATTTAAAAAGTGAACTAATACTTCAAGTGCACGATGAACTTATTTTAAATGTTAAAAAAGATGAATTCGAGGAAGTTAAAAAATTAGTTGCGCATGAAATGGAAAATGCAATTAGATTAAAGGTTGCACTCGATGTAGATGTTAATTTTGGTGATACATGGTACGATGCTAAATAATGCACTGTATAATTAAAAAGGTGGTTTTTAGATAAATGATTAAAATTGGATTAACAGGTGGAATAGGCACAGGAAAGAGCACTGTTTCTAGTATTTTAAAGAGTGAAGGATTTACGATTATAGATGCAGATACTATAGCTAAAGAAGTACTTGAAAAATATCCGAAAATACTAGAAATGGTCCGTGCGCAATTTGGAGGAGGTTTCTTTGATTGGAGAGGGGAATTTAGAAGGAAAGAATTTGGTAATCATATTTTTAGATTCCCTAAACAAAGAATAAAATACGAAAGTATAATTATGCCTTATATTAAAGAATCAATTAAGGAAAAAATCGAGAGATGCGGACGAAAGGGCGAAAAAATAGTAATAATAGATGCTCCGACTTTAATTGAAAATGATATGCACGGTGAAATGGACTATGTTATACTTGTATATGCTGATAATTCAGTTCAAATTCAAAGAGTTATGAACAGAGATAAATTAACAAAAGTTGAAGCGGTTAGCAGGATAAATTCTCAAATATCAGTTGAAGAAAAAAAAGAGTTTGCAAATATCATTATTGATAATAATGGCGAATTAATTGAAACACAAAAGCAAGTTTATGATTTGATTGATTTTATGAAATTAATATGCTAGATTAAGGAGAAAATAATGAGATTTCTAAAAAAAACCTTTCGTACACTAATATTGTTATTAGTAGTTATAATAGCTATCGGAGTAAGTTCTAGATATATTATAAAAGAGAAGTTTTTTCCTTACAAATATCGAGAGTATGTGGATAAATATAGTATTCAATATAATTTGGACCCATTATTAGTATTAGCAGTAATAAAGACAGAAAGTAAATTTGATGATGATGCTCACTCCCATAAAAATGCGGTAGGGCTCATGCAAATAACTGTTGATACGGGAGAGTGGGCAGCTAAGGAAATGGGATATAGTACATTTTCAAAGGAAGATTTGTATGATGAAGAATACAATATCAAAATGGGATGTTGGTATCTAAAAAGATTAAGTGATACTTTTAATGATTTAGATTTAGCAATTGCAGCTTATAATGCGGGCCCAACTAATGTACAATCTTGGCTTGATAATGAGAAGTATTCTTCAGATGGAAGGAGTATTGATTATATACCTTTCGGAGAAACGAAAAAGTATGTAGATAAAGTTAATACTTACTACAATATATACGAATATCTGTATAACGAAGAAAAAGGATACTTTGATGCAGATAGAATAGTAGAGTTGATTAAAAGTTTTTTTGATGTGCATTTTTTAAGTTAATTATTAGCCTTACAGCTAATAATTAACTTAGGATTATTTTCGAAAACTTACTTGAAATTTTCGAAGAAATGAATTATTATTAAGTAGTTACTTTAATATTTTGCAGGTGTGGTGGAATGGCAGACACGCTATCTTGAGGGGGTAGTGTTCACATGGACGTACGGGTTCAAGTCCCGTCACCTGCACCAAATAGTGGCTCTAAGTGTTGAAAATAATAGAGTCAGGTACGACTTAAAGTCTCGTACGTTCTTTACGGAAGATATCCGGGGACGTGCGAGACTTTTTTTGATGTCTAAAAATTAGAGAACTAACCCAGGGAGACTTAAATATAAAAATTATACATTTTAAGATGATGGTAAATTATGAAGATGATATAAATGGTAATCATAAGAATATATCGATGAGCATTACGAATTAGAAATTTATCATATAAAAAAATAGAAAAAATGACTTTTAGTCATTTTTTGTGATATAATTTATTTATAAAAATAATGTAGATTTTTCTTATATAACTATACATAGGAAAACGATCATATGTCTTCGTTAAGAAACTTTCTGAACAAATGACATGAATTATTTAATATAATCATATATCTAGAGTTGAGCAATTAATAATAAAGATGCTACTATAGATTAAAAAGGTAAATTATATATAAATTAACATTTAGATTATATCAATAGAGGGATAAAGCATGAAGAATATAATAAAAATTTTTAAAAGAGATATTAAGAATATATTTACTAATTGGATAGCAACAGTTGTAGTAGTGGCTTTAATGATAATTCCTTCTTTATATTCTTTAATAAATATAAAAGCATCATGGGATCCATATTCTAATACTAATGGCATACTAGTAGCGGTTATTAATGAGGATAAAGGTACAGTATACAAAGAACATGATATCAATTTGGGTAATGAGCTTGTTGATAAGCTTAAAGATAATGATAAATTAGGATGGGTGTTTGTGGATAAACAAACTGCTCAAGAAGGTTTAATCATGGAAAAGTATTATGCAACTATAGAAATACCAGAGGATTTTTCTGAAGATGTTGCAACAATAGTTAAAAAGGATGTTGTAAAGCCTAAATTAATATATACAGTTAATGAAAAGAAAAATGTAATAGCATCTAAAATAACTGATGCTGGTGTTAAAACTGTGAAAAAGCAATTAGATCAAAATATAGCAAAGACTATTTCGGGAATAATGTTTAGGTTATTTGATGAAGTTGGAATAGACATAGATAATAATAGATCTGAACTTAGAAATATAATGGATTATGTTTATAAGTTAGATGAAGATATGCCAGAGCTTGAAAAAGTATTAGATGAAGCGATTAATGGGACAATAAGTATGTCAGAGTTAATAAATAAAACAAATGAACTTATACCTACAGTCGCAGATACTATTGACGGGACTTCAGATTTTTTGAATAACACTCAAGATTACTTAGATGAAACTCAAGGTGACATACGAAATGATTCGCCGTTAATTAAGGAGGACTTAGTTAATGCAGAAAATGCTCTTGATATAGCAAGTATCGAGCTTGGAAATATTGATGATAAAATATTACCAGAGGTTCAGAAAAAGACATTATTACAAGCATTAGATACAGCTAATGCTACAAAGATAACGGTTGATGATGCGAAATCTAAACTCAAGAATATAAGAAAGGTAATTGATAAAGTCAACAAGGTTCAAATTCCTAAGCCATTGATTGGTACAGCTATACAAGGTTCAGAAGAGATAAATAAAATTCAAGAAAGTATTGATAAGCAATCCAAGACCTTAGAAAATGTACAAGGTGTATTAAAAGAAGAGAGTAAGCGAATTTCTAAGATTATAGATAGATTAGATACTGTAAATGAAAATCTTGATAGACTTATTAATAGATTTAATGAAGATCTTGATAAGCTTGGTAATGGTGAGAAGTTACTAGATACTCAAGAATTTACTGATACAAGAAAAATATTAGACGATGCACACACTTTAGTTGCAGATATTATAGATAATTATGATTCTGAAATTATACCAACAATTGATAAGAGTTTTGATTCAATAAGAGAAATTTTGGATAATGGACTAAATTTATCGGCACAAGGAAAGAATATATTACCTGACATTCAAGAGATGCTAGATGCATTTAAGAATACTGCAGAGCTATCTAATGATGAATTAAATAAGCTAAAAGATAAATTTCCAGATATTAAGGATAATGTTCATGAATTAGCACAAAGGCTGAAAAAGATAGATAATAAAGAGGATATCGATGAACTATTAGATATGATAACTAATGATTGGGATGCTCAAAGCGACTTTCTATCCAGCCCAGTAGAAATTGAAGATAATAGATTATTTCCATGGCCTAATTATGGTTCAACAGTGACACCGTTCTATACTGTTTTATCCTTATGGATTGGTGGATATTTACTTTCAGTATTACTTGGAACAGAATCCCATCCAGTGGAGGAAGGCAAAGAACTAAAGAATTATGAGAAGTATTTTGGAAGATTGGCGCTATTCTTATTTATAGGTATAGGACAATCAATAGTGGCAAGTTTAGGAGCATTGCTTATACTGCATTCTTATGCAGTTCATCCTGTAATGTTTGTGTTCTATAGTATATTTATAAGCATTGTATTTAACTGCATAATTTATACTGCTGTAAGTCTTTTTGGATACGGAGGTATAATATTAGGAGTAGTATTACTAGTAATACAGGTTGCTGGTACTAGTGGTAATTTCCCGATAGAAGTTAATCCAATAGGGTTTCAAGAGTTATTTCCATTTCTTCCTTTTACTTATGCAATTAGCGGGGTAAGGCAGATAATGGCAGGGATAATATATTCCATATTACTTAGAGATAGTGGTATATTATGTATATTTATGATTGTATCAATTGTTAGTGGCATTTTGTTCAAAGAAACGATGGATGCAAAAAGAAAAGATATAGTTAATAAATTAAAAGAAAGTTCTATAATGAGTAGTTAAGGCACAATCAAAAAAATAATTTATATTGTGATTATCAGGGGAATTAATTATGAATAACATATTTAGAATTTACAAAAGAGATATTAATAGAATACGTACTAACTGGGTAGCGAGACTTATGATTATAGTAATTATAATTATTCCATCCATGTACTCATTAATAAATATAAAAGCTTCATGGGACCCGTATTCGAATACAAGTGGAATTAAAATTGCAGTTGTTAATGAAGACAAGGGAACTGTTTTTAAGGAGCGAGATATTAACTTAGGAGAAGAACTAGTTGATAAACTTAAGGATAATGACAAGCTAGGATGGGTTTTTACAGATAAAGAAAGTGCAAAGAAGGATTTATTATTAGAAAAGTATTACGCAACAATAGAAATACCAGAAAATTTTTCTAAGGATGCAACAACGCTGGTTGAAAAAAATATTGAAAAACCTAAACTTATATATACCGTAAATGAAAAGAAAAATGCAGTTGCTCCTAAAATGACTGACTCAGGAATAAAAACCGTACAAACTGAACTTGATGAGAATATTATAAAAACTGTTTCAGGAATATTATCTAGAATCTGCAATGAAAAAGGTGTTGATATACAAGAAAATAGACCTAAGCTTAGAAAAATTGTAGACAATATTTATGAATTAGATGATAACATGGCAGAACTCGAAGGGCTTTTAGATAGTGCTTTGAGTGGAACAGAAGATTTGACCAAAGTATTAACGAAGACAAATGATATGCTTCCAACAACATCAGATATGATTGATTCGTCAGAAGACTTTTTAAATGATAGTAAGACTGTGCTAGATGATACTCAAGGCCAGTTATCAGATATTTCACCAATAATAAAAGAAGATTTGGTGAAATCAGAAAACATTCTCGATAACTCAAGTATAAAACTTGAAAATTTAGATGAAAAGATATTACCAGAGGTAGCTAAGAAAACATTGCTAAATGTAAGGGATTCTGCAAGTGCGGTAAAAGAGACACTTATTGACACTGAATCAAGGCTTAAGAACATAAAGAAATTTATCGATAAATTAAGTAAAATAAAAATTCAAATTCCTTCTTTTGGTGATAATGGTACTGATTTGGAACAGCTAAAATTATTAAGAGAGCAGCTAGATAAACAAGCAAGTGATTTAAATAATATGCAGGATGATCTAAAAAATGTTAGCAAAATAATTTCAGATACTGTTGATAAGTTAAATACAATTGAAGACAAATTACAAATAGTAGCTGATAGGTCAGATGATGAAATAGATAAAATAGATAACGAAGGGCTAAATATTCAAACACTTAAAGATACTATAGATGTGATAAATGAAGCACATACTTTAGTTGCGGATATTGCAGATAGTTATAGTTCTGAAATAGTTCCATCAGTTGAAAAAGCCTTTAATTCGACTAGAGATATTTTGGATAACAGTTTGTCTATAGTTGGTGAGGCAAGAGATACATTGCCTGAAGTAGAAAATTTATTGAGTGTTTCGCAGGATGTAGCACATTTATCGATAGATGAACTAAACAATTTAAAAAATAAATTTCCAGAAGCTAAAGACAAGGTTCGTGAATTAGCTGATAAGCTTAGGGAAATGGATGAAGATGATAAGGTTGATGAATTATTAGATGCAATGACAAGTAATTGGGAAAATCAAAGTGGTTTTGTTGCCAGTCCAGTTGAAATACAAGATAATAGATTATTTCCATGGGTTAATTATGGTACAGCTGCAACTCCATTTTATACAGTACTTTGTTTATGGGTTGGAGCATTGCTTGGGTCAGCATTATTATCAGTTGGAGCTCCAGAATTTGAGGATGGAACTAAAATAAAGCCTTACGAAATGTATTTAGGTAAACTATTAATGTTTCTATCAATTGGTATATGTCAAGCGATCATTGCAAGCACGGGAGCTTTGTTTATATTAAACAGCTATTCTGTTCATCCAATAATGTTCATTTTGTATAGTGTGTTTATAAGTATAATATTTATCATCATTATATATACGGCAGCTAGTTTATTAGAGGCAGTAGGAAAAGCAATCATGGTGGTTTTATTAGTATTACAAATGGCAGGAGCTAGTGGTAATTTTCCAATAGAAGTTACTCCAGTCATATTTCAAAAAATATATCCGTTCCTACCTTTTACTTATGCTATAAGCGGAATGAGGCAGATTATGGCTGGTGTTGTATATTCAATATTGTTAAAAGACATGGCAATGTTGATTATTTATGCAGTTTTAGTACTTATAATTGGAATAGCAGTAAAGGGAAAAGTTAACAAACTAACAACTAAAACTATGGCTAAATTGCATATGAGTGGAATAATGCGTCATTAAACTTAATAATTGTTATTCATAATTTGGCAAGTTATTTCATATATTAAATAAGCTAAATAAAATTGTAAATTAGTTGAATTTTGGGGTGATATAATATATGAAAAGTGATCCGAAGAAAAAGAAGAAAGCTAGAATTATTCCATTCATCATATCCATAGCGATTCCACTTTTAGTTGGTGGTCTTGCAACAGTTTTTGTACCAAATATAAAATCTATATATGAAGGATTGGCAAAACCAATTTTTTCACCTCCCTCAATGGTTTTTCCGATTGCTTGGACAGTCCTATATATACTTATGGGGATAGCATCGTATAAAGTGTACATTCTGAAATATGATAACATAGATGTAAGTTCGGCAATGTTTGTGTATAGCATACAATTGCTATTAAACTTCTTGTGGACTATAATATTTTTTGGATTTAGACTTTACGGAATAGCGTTTATAGAACTAATTGTATTAATATTCTTTGTAATTCTAACAATAAAAAGGTTTTATTCAAAAGCGGGAATAAAAGTAGCTGCACTGCTACTCCCCTATTTAATTTGGCTTATATATGCGGGAGTTTTAAATTTCTATATTTGGATGCTAAATGAGATGTGAAATTTTCATTGATCCTACTTTATCATATTATCCTATATAGATATCCAATTTAAGACTTAAGTTTATACTTTGAAAAATATCTCAACTAGAAATAAGAAACATACTTTTTGTGGAAGGTTTCATTGGGAATTTTTATGGATGTAATTCTTAGGCTATAAGTTGTTCCAAATGTGCTAGTTCAAAGCTTGTTCTTTGAGGCTAGCACTTTGGGCACAACTTATAGCCTTAGAATTGCCCATCAAAATTCCCTGGAAACTGGAACAAAAGTATGTTTTTTATTTCGGTGAGTTATACTCATAAGTTTAAGTTATAGTTTGGTTATCTATAAATAAATTTCTCGTATTTAATTATTAGTTTTCAAAAAAATATATCTATTTTACTATTTGAAGAATATTAATAGTATATACTATCAATTTAGGGAGGAGTCTACTTTGGGATATTTTAATTATAAGAACAAATAATTTCAAAGTGGTATAAAGTATGAAGAAAGAATTAACTCCAAGTGAAGTGATTTTTAGTGCTTCAAGCACAGATACAGTTAGGAAAAGTAAAATTAATAAAATACCGGAATTAGAATATACTTTAAATAAAGTAAAAAAGGCTTTGAATATTGAAAAGGACGGATACAATATATATTATGTTGACTCATTTTCAAAAGAGAAGTTAAATGAATTAATAGAATATATTAAGAGTGTATACAAGAATCTTCCACCACCTAAGGATATCTGCTATGCAATTTCCCAAGAACAAATGAGTCCTATTGCATTATTTTTACCGAATGGAAGAGGTAATTTACTAAAAGAAATGATTGACGAACTTAAAGAGAAGTATTTTGAGTGTATAATGAATTTTTATACAAGCTCTTCTGATGATGAAAAAGAAAGCATAATTGAGGAAATAAGTGAAAAAAGAAATGATTATATAACTAAGCTTATGGATTCGGCTAAGACTAAGAATTTCGATGTTAAAGCAACTAGCGGTGGATTTGTATTTATTCCATTGAAAGACGAAGGCGACGAAATGACTGAAAATGATTATGAAAATTTAGAGTCAGATACTCAAGAGACTATTGAAAAGCAAGCATCAAAATTAAAAAAAGAAGCAGAAATTATTTTAGAGACATTGAAAGACATTGAAATAAGCTCTATTGAAAAACTTAAAGAGATTTATAGAGATTATATAAAGAAGAATATGCAGAAATATAAGGATGATTTATTACTACAATTTATATCTCAAGATGATGTATATAAGTATTTACTTCAAATGTATGACGATATTGAGGAAAAAGTGGTTGATTGTTATACGATTAATTTAGAGGAAGATGAAGAAAGTATAAAAGAGATATTCTCTAATTATGATATAAATGTAATTGTTGATAATTCTAATGTAAGTACCCCTAATGTTATCTATGAAGAAGACCCTACTATTGGGAATTTAATTGGAAATATTGAATATAGAAATAATAACGGTGGATATAGTACTGATATCTCCTTAATTAGCGCAGGAAGTTTATTAAAGGCTAATGAAGGGTGCTTGATAGTAAGATTGAGTTCTTTAATAAGCAGTGGATTGAGTTATTATTATCTAAAAAAAGCATTGATTCATGGGAAAGTAAATTATAATTATACTAAAAGTTACTTGGAAGTAATATCGATTGCTGGTTTAAAACCTGAGTCTATTCCAATTAATTTAAAAGTTGTTATTATAGGAGATTATGAGAGTTTTCAAATATTGCATGATAATGATGAAGATTTTAAAAGAATATTCCCAATTAGAATAGACGCTGATACTGAACTTAAATATAGCAATAATACTAAAAATTCTGTTGCATCTATGATTAAGGAAAAAATAAATAAAGATAATTTGCTAGATATAACAGATGACGCCCTTAATGAGATAATGAAATATTTGGCTAGGGTGGCTGGGCAAAGAAATAAAATATCTATAGATGATTATTATATTAATAAATTACTATATCTAGCTAATAACAATGCCAAAGATGAGGATAGAAAAAATATTGAGAAAAAAGATATAATTGAGGTTGCTTACGAGGATGAAAAAATTTTAGAAGATATAATGGATAATTATAAAAATAAGAAAATATTAATTACTACAAATGGAACTAAGGTTGGTGTAATAAATGCACTTGCTGTAGTTGGAAATGGTGCTTATAGCTTTGGTAAACCAATGAGAGTAACATGTTTATCTCATATTGGAGATGGAAGAATAATTGATATTCACAAGGAAAGTAAAATGAGTGGAAATATTCATGAAAAATCAATTAGTACTCTTCGAGGAGTTTTAAGTAATTTAATAAGTCCATATGAAAGATTGCCTGTAGATCTTCAATTAAGCTTTGAACAGACTTATGGAATGGTAGAGGGAGACAGTGCATCTGTGGCTGAAATTATTTGTATATTATCTGCATTAAGTAAGAGACCAATAAGACAAAATATAGCAGTAACTGGATCTATAAATCAATTTGGAGAAATTCAAGCAATAGGTGGGGTTAATGAAAAAATTGAAGGATTTCATAGAGTATGTAGTGCTATAGATAAAATAAGTGGTAAGGGAGTCCTAATACCAAGTACAAATGTTGATGAATTAATATTAAGAAGTGAAGTTGAAGAGGACATTAAAAAGAAGAAATTTCATATATATACTATGGATACCTTAGAAGATGCTATTGAAGTTTTAATATTAGATGAGGGTGAATCTATTAAAAGCTTTTATAAGGAAATAGAAACCGAAATTATGAAATATAAAAGTGGAAAGAAGAAGAATGGTAAATAATATTTAGAAAATAATTAGTGATATTAATCTTATATTTATAATAATTTAATTCAATAAAATAAATATTAATCAAATAAAAATAGATGTCTTTGCATTAGTAATAAGAAAATATTAAGCAATAGCACCTATTTTTATTTATTATAGCTTGATTTAATTAGTAAATAGAAAAAAATGTAATAAATAGTTTGACGTTGAATAAAATATTATGCTAAAATATGGTAAAAGGGTGAAATTAAGTCAAGGAGGAGGTGAAGTCAGAATATCTCATAATACTATATGTATATTCAGAATATAATATGTTAAAAACTTTATTAGTTTAAACTTTATTGTGTTTGTGAATTTTATAAGTAAATTTTATATATGAAATTTATTTGAGATATTCTTATTTAATATGTATTTAAAATTTGATAAAAAAGAAAATATTCTAATAATTACTCTCAGTGGGGAGTTAGATCATAATAGTGCAGAAGAAGTTAGAGTAAAGATTGATGATAGAATTGACAGAGATAACATAGAGAAAGCAGTAATGGATTTTTCAGGAGTAACTTTTATGGATAGTTCGGGAATTGGTGCGGTTATTGGGCGATATAAAAAGTTATCAAATAAAGGGGGGCGGCTTTGCGTAGCAGAACCTAGTAAGAATGTGAATAGAATTTTTGAATTAGCAGGTTTATATAAAGTAATTAAAAATTATAATACTGTAGATGAAGCAGTAAGGTGCATTTAGATGGAGGGGTTATCATGTCTGACAATAAAATGAGTGTTGAGTTTGTAAGTAAGTCTCAAAATGAGGCTTTTGCAAGAGTTGCTGTAGCGGCTTTTGTTTCTCAATTAGATCCAACAATTGATGAAATAAATGATGTTAAAACAGCAGTATCAGAAGCAGTTACTAATTCTATAATACATGGGTATGAGAATAAGGAAGATGGAATAATTAGAATCGAAGCAGAAATTAATGAAGATGAAGTAAAAATAATAATTAGTGACAAAGGAATAGGTATTGATGATATAGAGCAGGCTATGGAACCATTATATACATCAAGACCAGATCTAGAAAGGTCCGGTATGGGTTTTACTGTTATGGAAACATTTATGGACAATTTGGAAGTAGAAAGTGAAAAGGGAATTGGTACAAAGGTGGTAATTAAGAAGAAATTTAACGTGGTAAGTTAGGTGAAAAAGATGGAAAAAGAGGATTTAAAACGAGAGGATTATAATTATGACAAAAATCCAGAACTATTAGCTTTAGCTAGAAGTGGTGATACTGATGCTATGAATAAACTAATAGAGATGAATTTACCATTAGTATCATCTATCAGTAAAAAGTTTTTAAATAGAGGGTATGATTATGAAGATATATTTCAAATAGGATCAATTGGACTCGTGAAAGCTATAAATAATTTTGATCTAACTTATAATGTTAAGTTTTCGACTTATGCAGTTCCTATGATTATAGGAGAAATTAAAAGATTCCTAAGAGATGATGGGATGATAAAAGTAAGTCGTAATGTTAAAAGTTTAGCAAGAAAGATACATTTTCATAAGGAAGTCTTAACCAAAAAGCTTAAGAGATCGCCAACTATAGAGGAACTTGCGGAATATGCAGATGTTGATAAAGAAGAGATTTTGTTTGCGATAGAATCTTCAAACAGCCTGCAATACTTGTATGATACTATTCATCAAGATGATGGATCACCAGTTCTTTTAATCGATAAGTTAAGTGAAAAAAGTGTAGATGATGGAAATCTTATTGAGAGGATAGCTCTTAAAGAAGCACTGAATAGTTTAGATAATAAAGCTAGACAAATTATAATGTTACGTTACTTTAAAGATAAAACACAAGTTCAAGTAGCAAAAATGCTTGGAATAAGTCAGGTTCAGGTGTCTAGAATTGAAAAGAAAGTATTAATGGAAATGAGAAAAAAACTAGAGGACTAGTTTACTAAAAGACTAAAATCATAATAAAGAGTATATATTATTTTAATCATAGATTAAAATAATATATACTCTTTATTGTTTACCATAAAATAACACGGTTATCTTTCAGGGATTTGAAAATAATAGGTATATAGGTAAAAAGGAGAGTGACAAGTTTGGTTAGTAATAATTATGGAATTGAAGAAAATAAGATTATGGAAAAGTATAAAAAAATGGCAAGTGAGGCCACTCCTAAATCTAAAATACTAGAAGACTGCTTTAAAGCTTTTATAGTTGGAGGTTTAATTTGTGATGTAGGGCAATTCATTTATAATATAGCTGCAGGCTTTGGACTAGATCAAGAGCAGGTAATGAATATTGTTCCTATTATAATGATATTCTTAGGAGCTTTGTTAACAGGAACTGGTATATATGCAAAGATTGCTGATTTTGGAGGTGCTGGTACAGTCGTACCGATCACAGGTTTTTCTAATGCAATAGTTTCACCGGCAATAGAGTTCAAAAAAGAAGGTTTTGTGTTTGGAGTTGCATCTAATATGTTTAAAATTGCAGGACCAGTACTAGTGTATGGAATTGGTAGCTCAGTAATTATTGGTATAGTATATTACATAATTACTATTATATAGAAAATGATGAATGTTAAGATAAAATATATAAATTCAATTATTATTTAAAACTAGAAATATAGGAGGAATGGTTAGTATGCAAAGGGGCAATAAAAGGATGGGAGGTCAAACAGTAAAGTTGGATAATCCACCTAAAATAATAGCAGCACATTCAATTGTAGGACCCAAAGAAGGAGAAGGACCTCTAAGTAAATACTTTGATGAAATATTGGATGATGATACATTAGGAAAGAAAAGTTTTGAAAAAGCAGAAAGCCAAATGATGTTTACAGCTATATCTCAAGCTTTAAAAAAAGCAAATCTTAAGGAAGCAGATATAGATTATTTATTTTCTGGAGATTTATTAAATCAAATAATTTCATCAAGTTTTGCTGCTAGAGAATTTAGTATCCCGTTTTTTGGATTATATGGAGCATGTTCTACTATGTCAGAATCATTAAGTTTAGCATCAATCATAATGGATGGTGGATTTGCTAATCATGTGGTTGCAACAACTTCCTCTCACTTTAGTTCTGCTGAAAGACAATTCAGATTTCCACTTGAATATGGATCTCAAAGAGCGCAAACAGCACAATGGACAGTGACGGGCTCAGGGGCAGTGGTTCTTGGTCATGAAGGGAATTTTCCAGAAGTAACTTATGTGACAACAGGAATAGTAAAAGATTATGGGCAAAAAGATGCTAATAACATGGGCGCTGCGATGGCACCTGCAGCTGCTGACACAATAGTAAGTCATTTTAAAGATACAGGAAGAAAACCTGAAGATTATGATATTATAGCTACAGGAGATTTAGGGGTAATAGGGAAAGCGCTTACTGATAAATTAATTCAAGAATTTGGGTATGATATTAGCAAGCAGCACATAGATTGTGGTGAAATTATATTCGATAATGAAAATCAGAATACTCAATCGGGCGGTAGTGGATGTGGATGTTCGGCGGTTGTATTTACTGGATATTTGTATAAAAGACTTATGAAAAAAGAGATTAAGAAAATATTACTAGTTTCGACAGGTGCACTTATGAGCACAACATCCTCTCTTCAAGGTGAAACGATTCCAGGAATAGCTCATGCAGTGGCAATAGAAATGAATTAAATAAAATAGTAAAATCTTATTTTTAAAGAATATCTTACTATGAAAGGATGAAGCTTTAAATGAATTATATAAGTGCATTTATAATTGGAGGTATTATTTGCGTTATAGGACAGATATTAATAGATCTTACAAAGTTAACACCAGGAAGAATATTAGTATTATTTGTTGTTCTCGGAGCTGTCGTAGGAGCTTTTGGCTGGTATGATAAATTAGTTGAAATTGGTGGAGCAGGAGCAACGGTTCCATTGCCTAGTTTTGGAAACTCTTTAGCTAAGGCTGCGATAAAGGAAGTAAAAGAAACAGGTTTAATAGGAGCGTTTACCGGAGGTATTAAAGGAGCTGCTGCGGGAATTACAGCATCCATATTTTTTGGTTATTTTATGGCGCTTATTTTTAATCCTAAAACTAAAAAGTAAAGTCATTATTAGAAATATTAAATAAAGTAATGTTAAAGATGTACCCCATAAAATCTACAATAGTTATTATAATTTAATTTAATAGAGCAAAATAGTATTAAGAAAAATAAAAATGTATCGAAAAAATAAATAAATATTAAAATTTTGCCTTTTTATGCCTTAACACGTATAATTATACTATAAAGAAATGTGAATATATAAAATGATAAAGATAGCATACATATAAAATAGATAAATGAAGTGATTTAGAATGGTGGGGTTCATTTGGAAAAGTATTGTAATAATTCTTGGACTCAAATAGTTGAATTATTAAATAGTAATGTACAAAGTGGAATTAGTCAAAATGATTATGAGACACTAACGATGAAATATGGTACAAATAAGATTGATTTGCCTAGTGGAAATAAATTATATAAACATATACTTAATTCATTAAGACAAAGGTCAGTAATTATATATATAATAATTCCAATAATTTTATTTATGTTCGGGCAGTTTTTACTTGGTGGAATGGCAGTTGCAATGACAATATCAAATTTGGTATTAACGATAAGGCACTCTATTAAAAGGGATAAAGAAATTGGTGCATTAGAAAGATTGAATTCAGCAGATACAATAGTTATAAGAGATGGAATACAAAAAGTTGTTAAGTCTGAAGAATTAGTGATGGGTGACATTGTTAAGTTTGGTAAGGATTCAGTTATTCCTGCAGATATAAGGATAATAAGTGCAGAAGATATAAAGGTGGATGAAAAGAGTATAACTGGGGAAGCTTTTTATAAAGAAAAGTTTGAGAGTAAAATAGTAGGCATTATTTCATCTCTCACAGATATGAAGAATATTTTATTTAAAGGTTCAGTAATAAAATCGGGTAGAGGGGTAGGAATTGTCATCGCCACAGGAAACTCCACTCAATTAGGACGTATGCTTGCGATGTTAACCTATGCTAGTAATAGGAAACATAATTTTGGAGCAATGATAGCGAAGTTTTTAGAAAAATATCTCATAACATATTTTTCGGGAATTATTATAGTAGGGTCATATTTTGTATACATAGGACAGGATGCAGAAAAAAATTATATCTCTACAGCATTGTTTGCTTTAGGATGTTTCCCTGTCACAATAATTGCAAGACTTATTTATAAACGCGTAATTAAGAAGTTCTTAGATGATAATATAGAAATAATTAATTTTTCGGTTTTTAATTTAATAAGAGATGTGAATATTTTGTTTTTAGATAAAGTTGGAGCAATAAGTAAGAAAGAAATGGTTGTAAAAAAACTATTTTTTAATGATACTATCATATCCACGGATGATCCTTATACAAAAGAGATAACTTTTGATAGAATAGTAGAAATATCTTTATTATGTAATAATGCTATTTATAATGTAGGAGGTAACGCTGGAAATGGTGAATTAGATGAACTGGCTTTTCTAAACTATGCGGCTAAGAAAAAGATATATAAAGCAGCTATAGATGGCAAAAATTCAAAGATTTTAGAGATACCTATGGATTCGGATAAGAGATTTTCTACAGTCGTAAGTAAATTTAGTAAAAGGTATAGAGCGAATACCAGAGGGAATGTTGATGCAGTTTTAGAAACATGTACCCATATTATGCTAGAAGGTGTTGAAAAAGAGTTAACAGATGAATATAAAACTAAGATAAAAGAGATAGATATGAACTTATCTATAGAAGGGTTAATAACACAAGGATTTGCCTATAGAAATTTTACTTATGAGCCATCAAGATCCGAAAACATAGAAAGTAATATGGTATTCGTCGGAATAATGGCACTAGAGAATCCCCTTGAAGAGAATTTAGAAATAATTATAAATCGTATTAAAGATAAGGCAATAGTTCCGATTTTGTTTACTGAGGAAAGTAAATTAAGTGCAATAACTAATGCTAAAAAAGCAAATATAATAAGAAATGATAATCAAGTTGTGGCAGGAATAGAACTTGATTCTTTAAATCATCAGGAACTAAAAGATTTGCTATGCAGGGTAAGAGTATTTTGTAGAGTAAATCCTGAAATTAAGTCAAAGATAGTTTCACTATTTATAAAAGATGGTCATAAGGTTGCAACTACTGGTGAGACTTTAGGAGATCTGCCAGCACTAAACTTATCTAATGTTGGAATAGGCAAAGGAAAGGCTTCTTCTATAGTAAAAAAAGTAGCAGATGTATATATTCAAGAGAATTATCTCGATGGTTTTTTCAAAATAAGAGATTTTTCAAGAATTTTTAATAAGAATATAGATAGAGGTTTCAAAATATATTTTATGACCGTCTTCTCAGAACTTCTTGTTCTAGTGGGAAGCGCTATTATGGGACAAACTGAGAGTTTAGATTTTTGGAACGTTATTATAATAAATGGACTTTTATTTATTCCATTATCCCTAGTAACTTTATTAAACAATGGACGAAATATTAGCAATAATGAACTAATAACTAGATCTTTAATTTTGAGTGTAATAACTATGATTTCAATTTATAAAGTGGATGGAAAAGAAGCAACAATAATACCTTTAATTATAATATCTTTTGGAGCATTGTTAACTACATTATTTAATAGCCATGTATCTATAAGGAGATCATCCCAAGAACTTATTATGGCAATAATAGCATTGTTATTAATTGTTATATCTGCAGCTGGAATTATTCTAATGAATAGAATTTTTCTAAGAGATATAATTTTGATTGAATTAGTAGTATCAATAATATTTTTGATTATTTTTGAAATTTTAGCTATAAAGTGGCAAAACTCATTAATGAGGTGAGTTAATGTTATATAAAAGGATAGAAGAAGTAGGGAATCCATTAGTATATGTTTTTTTATCCCTAGCTATTAGTTGTATTTATTACGGAATAAGTGATAATTTTAAAGGGCTCGCTATATTTATAGTGGCCCTCTTTTTTCTTTGTGTATTCTATTATTGTGGATTTGCTTTTACTATTGTTATAGTACTTCTTTTTGGGATAGGGATTTTTATCAATATTTCTTATTATAATATGGAAGATGAGATTAATGGGGAAGTACGAATAGCGAAAGTAAGTAATTATGGTATTACAGGAACATATGAAGGGAAAAATATCATATTAAAAACTGATAAAAAGGATTTAGAGGTTGGACAAAGGTACAAAGTAATTGGAAAAATCGAAAATGATCAAGATAAATATAACGGAATAGTTGGATTAGTAAAAATACAAAGTATTAGCAAAGTTGACGGAGATTTTATTACTAAGCTATGCGATATTAAAAGAAAAATATATATGACACTTGAAGAAAACTTAGGAAGAAGAAAAGCAGGATTAATAGCATCTATAGCTTTTGGATACTGTGATTATTTAGATCCTGAGGATAAGGAAGATATGAAAAACTTTGGAGTTATACATAGTATTAGTGTTTCAGGATTGCATGTGGCTATAGTATATGGATTCTTAAGGACTTTTATGGGAAGTAAGATGGGACTTATGCTTTCAATCATATATGTTGTATTTACAGGAAGTAACTACTCTAGTATAAGAGCCTTTGTCATGCTTGCATGCGTAGAGGGCGGAAATATTCTAAAAAGAAATAATAATTCGATTTCAGCATTATGCCTATCTGCTGCAATTTTAGTAATTATTGAGCCATATAGCATTTTTAGCATATCTTTTCATTTATCATATCTGGCAACCTTAGGAATAATTATGTTTAATAATAACTTAAATGATAGGTTATATAAACTCAATTCTAGATTAAGGCAGCCATTAAGTCTTACTTTAAGTGCTCAGATTTTCACTCTGCCATACTTAATCTTAATATTTAAGGATTTTTCTGCTAATTTCATAGTTGGAAATATGTTATTGGTGCCATTTGTAGATTTAATGGTCATTAGTGGTAATATATTGGCTCTTTCCTATGTAATTCCACAATTATTTGATTTTTGCAGTTATATAAATTTAAATATAATAAAGGCATTCGATTGGACTTTAGATAAAATTGATAATTTTTCACTGCCGATATTTTATGGAAATGAGTATGTGGTATTTTTCTATCTATTTTTATTACTTAGTTTTTATTTAGTGAAAAAAGGTCATAAAGAATTTGTGTATCTGCCTCTCATATCGATTTTTGTGATAGGAATTCAATTATATAGTCCAATTCCGAGTATTGCTTATTATGAAGAGGGAGCTATTTTGATTAGCTATATGGGGGAAAGAATTTTAATAGCTAATAAAAATCAAATTGATATAAAGAGACTAGCCAATATTACACTTGCAACAAAATATTATAGGCAGGGAAAGTATGCAACTATTAATGGGATATGTAATATCAAATTAGAAGGAAAGGATTATATCTTAGAAACACCTAAAGAAAAATATTTACTAAGGGTCGTAAGTAATAAGAATGAATTCAAAGATTATGATATAATAAATTTTGATAAGAAAATAAATAATAGAATATTTATAATAAATGGAACTGTTATATAGATAAATAAACTAAAACTTAGAATTGTGGGGTGACTCACCGAAATAAGTAATATATTGTGTTTCGGTTTCTAGGAATTTTTATGGATGATTCTACGACTAGAGGTTGCACCCACAATGCTTGTCTCAACGACAGGCGTTGAACAAGCGTTGTGGAACAACCTCTAGTCAAGAATAATTACCATAAGAATTCCAATGAAACACTGCAAACAATATGTTACTTATTTCTGGCAGAGTGATACACTCAAAGTTAATAAGTATAGATAGTTATTCTAACTATAAATCAAATATATAATTTGGGTATCTATATACAGAGTCTAGGTTATAATTGACTTACATAAATTTGCTATAAGAAAGGAAATTAGAATTGATTACTTATGAAGTTTATGAACAAGAGATCCAAAAAGGAAATGTGAAAAAGGGGTATGTATTTTGTGGATTAGATGAAGAACTTATAAAAGATGGTATAAACTTAATTATTAAAAGAGAAGTAGCTGAAGAAGTTAAGGAGCTTAATTTAATTAAAATTGATGGCATGAATACAAGTTTTGATGATATTATGAATGCTTGTGAAACTATGCCTTTTATGGGAGAGAAGAAAGTAGTTATTGTTTACAGAGCAAGTTTTTTACAGGATAAAAGTGACTCTTCAGGTACTAAAATATATAACAATATTAAAGATTATGTATTAAATTTGCCGCCGTATACAATATTGATAATGTATTATTTGCTAAGTGATAAAAGAGATAGACCTAATAAGAATAAGAAATTAACTACATTAGGGAAGACGTTACCTATTGTTCATTGTGATAAATTAAAAAAAGATAAGTATTTAAAAAAGGTTTCTGATATATTTAAGGAGAAGGGTAAGCAGATTGGAAGAGTTGAGCTATCTTACTTTTGCGAAAAAGTACCTAATAATTTTGACATTATTAAAAGAGAAGCTGATAAACTTATATCATATTGTGATAGCAGAGAAATAAAAAAAGAGGACATTAATTTACTAATTTCGAATTCAAATGAGGATGATATTTTTGATTTAGTAGAGTTAATAGCTATAAAGAAAGTGGATAAAGCAATTGATATAATGAAAGAAATATTATATAAATCAGATCAACATATGTTAATAATAAGTGCAATACAAAAACACTTTTTGAGATTGTATGAAATGAAATGTAAACTTATTAAGGGAAAAAAAGTAGAGGATTTTATGGTAGAATACAGACTACCGCAATTTGTGTGTGAAAAATTAGTAACACAGACAAATAGGTTTACGGAAAAGCAACTAGCAGAATTAATTAGGCTTTGTGTGAAAACAGAAACAAAATTGAAATCTACAGGTATAGAAAAAAGTATGGAAATGGAATTTCTTCTAATAAATACATTAACAGTGAAAAAATAATATCTGTTTTAAATTAGGACATAAAAATAACCCATCTAGCTTAGATGGGTTTTAAGATTATGCCATAGCGTTTAACTTAGCAGCTAATCTTGATTTCTTTCTAGCAGCCGCATTCTTATGAACAACTCCCTTAGTAGTAGCCATATCTAATGACTTAACAACTGATGGAAATAAAGCTTTAGCTTCTTCATTATTCTTAGCTTCTACAGCAACTTCAAATTTCTTTATAGTAGTCTTTAAAGCAGACTTAACCATTCTGTTCTTTAAAGTCTTAGTTTCAGTAACTTTAATTCTTTTCTTTGCTGATTTTATATTTGCCATTCTTAATTCACCCCCTTAAATTTTTATAGGGTCTCTGCAGTTTTTGGGGAAATCTGCGTACGAGTTCATATTCAACAAACCTTATTATAGCATCAGAACTTATGTAATTCAAGTATTAAATTTAAAGAAAAAGGAAAAATAATACTGACTATATTTATAATGAGGTGTTAATATGATAAATGTTAGAACAGACCTTGTACTTGAAGCAAGAGAAATTTATAAAGAAAACCATAAAAATGAAGCAGATATAGATGGTATCGAGGTTATCGAGGAAAGTGAAAAGGATATTAGAGTAACTACTGTAAAAGTGAAAAATGAGGAAGGTGCTCAAAAGATTGGAAAACCAAAAGGAAATTATATAACCATAGATATACCAGATTTTACGGCATATGATGGAGAAACCATGGATAGAGTTTCAGAGGTGTTAGCTGAAGTTTTAGGAAGATTAATTGAGATCAATGTTGATAAGAGTATACTAATTGTAGGACTTGGAAATTGGCAGGTAACTCCAGATGCCTTAGGTCCGAAGGTTACTGAGAAAATAATGGTGACAAGACATCTCCAATCAGTAATGCCAGATGCTATTGATGATTCTGTTAGACCAGTGTGTTCAATAGCACCAGGAGTTTTGGGGATAACAGGAATTGAAACTGTGGAAATAATTAGGGGCGTTGTGGAAAAGATTAAGCCAGATTTAGTAATATGTATAGATGCATTAGCAGCAAGAAGGATTGAAAGAGTAAATACAACAATTCAAATAGGAGACACAGGGATATCACCAGGTGCTGGAGTTGGAAATAATAGAAAACAGATAAGTGAAGAGAATTTAGGAGTTAAGGTTATAGCTATAGGAGTTCCAACAGTTGTTGATGCAGTTACAATTGCTAATGATACGATTGATTTAGTCGTAGATTCATTAATAAGTAATTCGTCAAGTGGAAATGACTTTTATAAAATGCTAAAATCTCTTGATAAGAATGAAAAAGAAAAACTTATTAAAGAAGTGATATCTTCAAAATCTAATATTGATATGATAGTTACACCAAAGGATGTTGATTTAGTTATTAACTCATTATCCAAAATAATTGCTAATGGAATAAATATGGCGGTACAGCCTAACATGGATATGGAGGAAATTAATAAATTTATGGGTTAATTTAATTTTATTATTTTTACCTGAAATATTTAAGAAGATCAGAGCTGTTTTAAGATGATTTATAATTGTTTTAAAACAGCTCTATTATTGTCTGTAAAACATAATAACATAAATTAGAATAATTATGTAAATTCCATAATATAAATATAAAAGAGTACAAGGGGGGATTAAAGTGATGTATATGAGCAGAGGAGGAAAAAAAGGTGACATTAATAGGAGGATAAAAATAAAACCCAATATTAACATAGGCTTAATAGTACTCATTTTATTAATAGGGATATTATTTATAAGATTGGGTAATGTTTTAAAAAACAATAGAGAAAGAGGGGCATTTGCTTATGTTCAATTACTAAACTTAGGAATGCCAATAATAGAAGCCCAAGCCTATGATGAGGGAACATATGCTGAAAATAGAATTTCACTAAAAAGTGTATGCCTCCAGGTATTAGGATTAAACAATATTAGCTATATGGGTATAATAAAAAATGAAGTTAGCTTTTTTAATAATCTTGGTGATAATAAAAGTAGTAATTTAAGTTTGTCATTTAATCCATTCCATGTAAGTGAGGATAGTATATTAAAATCACCACAGAATGGGGATAAACAAAATGTGCAAATTGGTGATAGTAAAAACACACAAATTTATAATCCAAGTTTGAAAAAAGAATTAAATAAGTCAAGGCCAGAAGTATTAATATATCATAGCCATACTACTGAAAACTATAATGCATCAGAACCTGATAGCTTGAATGAAGATACTAATGTAGTTGGCGTTGGAGATGTTCTTACTCATGAACTTGAAGAAAACTATGGAATATCAGTAATTCATGATAAAACTGATCACTGCATTTCCTATAATGATAGTTACACAAGATCAGGAGAAACGGTAGATAAATATTTAAAAGAATATGGAGATTTTAAAATGATTATAGATTTGCACAGAGATTCAATCGAGGACAAATCTATTACAACAACTGAAGTATACGGTATGAGCGCTTCTAAGATAATGTTTGTAAATGCTAAAAACAGTACAAGATATGAAAAGAATAAAGAGCTTACGGATAAAGTATTTAATAAAACAGCTGAACTATTTCCAACTCTACCTACGAAGATATTAACATATAATAGAGGAAAAAATGCATTTAATCAAAGTAAGAGTGATGGATGTTTATTGTTTGAAATAGGATCACATACTAATACTCCAGATGAATCAAAAGTAACTGCAGAATGCATGGCACGTGTAATTGCAGAAATCCTAAATAAAAAATAGAAGTTCATACAAATACCACAACCAAAAAGAGAGGCATGTTTATTTCGTAGACATATCTCTCTTTTCTTCGTTTGTATATTTGCTTAGGCATAATTAAACTTGAATATATATTTTCCGCCCATAAGTAATATATAGAATGTATGTATCTAGACGATTTGTATAATACCTATTAAAAGTGGTAAGAATTTAGATAAAGATTAAATAACTTTAAATTGTTACTTGAAAAGGGTGTATTATATTGAAGAATATTTTTAAGAGTTATGCATTGAGAAGAGCGTTGCCTGTGTTTGTTGTATTATTTTTTGTTTTACTTGGAATTATAAAAATAGATATTATTAATACTAAAGCATTATCTCCTCTTGGGAATACAAGTGAAAACTATAAACTTGTAAGTGAAGAGTTTGGAGAGGATTTTTCGAATTTTATCAAGGATAACTCGTTTTTAAAGATTTATGAAGAATCAGAAAAAGATGTTTTGGTCAGACTGGGTAATAGTGAATTTAAAATAAGTAATGAATCTAGTTATATAAGAAAGATACAGGAAATTATTGCTAAGATAAAATTTTAATATTCATTATATATTTAGTTTCATCCGATAGGAAATTGAGTTTTAGTTTTATATGTCAGTTTAAATTTTTAATAGCTATTTTAAATGGATGTATGTTATAATTTAGCTGATTTAATTATAACGGGGGTGAAAAGACTGTTTTTAGCTGATAAAGACAGTTATGCGTATGAAAAGTGAAAGACAAAAACATATCAGGAATTTTTCAATAGTAGCACATATTGATCATGGTAAGTCAACCCTTGCAGATAGATTGCTTGAAACTACCGGAACCTTGACAAAAAGGGAAATGGAAGAACAAGTTCTAGATAATATGGAGATAGAAAAAGAAAGAGGAATAACAATAAAGTCTCAAGCAGCGAGACTTGTATATAGAAGAGATAACGGTGAAGAATATATCCTTAATTTAATTGATACTCCAGGACATGTAGATTTTAATTATGAAGTTTCAAGAAGTCTAGCCGCTTGTGAAGGGGCTATATTGGTAGTTGATGCAACCCAAGGAATTCAAGCTCAAACTTTAGCTAACTGCTATTTAGCACTAGATAATGATTTAGAAATAGCACCAGTAATTAATAAAATAGATTTGCCATCTGCAAGACCAGAAGAGATAAAAAAAGAAATTGAAGATGTAATAGGAATAGATGCAGAAGATGCACCTATGATATCTGCTAAAACAGGACTTAACATAGGTGATGTATTAGAATATGTTGTTGAACACATACCTTCACCAGATGGGGATGAAGAAGCACCTTTAAAGGCATTAATTTTTGATTCATATTATGATAGCTATAAGGGCGTTGTATGTATAGTTAGAGTAATGGACGGAAAAGTGAAAATTGGAACTAAAATTAAATTAATGGCTACTAATAAATTCTATGAGGTTACTGAAGTTGGGGTATTTACTCCAGGAGTGCTTACAATTCCTGAATTAAGTGCTGGTGATGTTGGATATATAACCGCATCAATTAAAAATGTTAGAGATGCTAGAGTTGGAGATACTATAACGGAAGCTAATAGACCAACAGATAAAGCACTTAAAGGTTATAAACCTGCAATACCTATGGTATATTCAGGAATATTTCCAGTTGATGGAGCAAAATATGATGAATTAAGAGAAGCACTAGAAAAATTACAAATAAATGATGCAGCATTAAACTTTGAACCAGAAACATCTATTGCATTAGGATTTGGATTTAGATGTGGATTCTTAGGATTATTACATATGGAAATAATTCAAGAGAGAGTTGAAAGAGAGTTCAATCTGGACATAATAACTACTGCACCATCAGTTATATATAAAGTAATCAAAACAGATGGTGAAATATTAGAAATAACAAATCCAACAAACCTACCACCTTTAACTGAAGTAGATTATATGGAAGAACCTGTGGTTAGGGCATCTATAATTACTCCAAAGGATTATGTTGGAGCAGTTATGGACTTATGCCAAGACAGAAGAGGAATATATATTGATATGGAATTCATAGAGGAAACTAGAGCAGTTGTAAAATATGATATTCCACTAAATGAAATAATATATGACTTCTTTGATACTCTAAAATCTAGAACTAAAGGATATGCATCTTTAGATTATGAATTTAAAGGATATATTAGAACTAAGTTAGTTAAGTTAGATATATTATTAAATGGAGATATAGTTGATGCATTATCAATGATAGTGCCAGAAGAAAGGGCATATCATAAAGGTAGAGGAATAACTGAGAAATTAAAAGAAGCAATTCCAAGACAAATGTTTGAAGTACCAATTCAAGCAGCAATTGGAGCTAAGATTATAGCAAGAGAAACTGTAAAGGCTATGAGAAAAGATGTGTTAGCTAAATGTTATGGTGGAGATATTTCAAGAAAGAAGAAATTGCTTGAAAAGCAAAAAGAAGGAAAGAAGAGAATGAGGCAGGTTGGATCTGTTGAAGTTCCTCAAGAAGCATTTATGGCTATATTAAAAGTAGATTAAAATATACTGAATTTAGTATTTTAAACGTATTTGTGAAGATATTGACCTAGTTTTCAAAAATTAAGATTAAAATAATAATATATGTTAAAGAAAATTATATTATTTTTAAGGAATTATTTGTATAATATTAATTAAGTATTACTCAAATAATTGTTTGTTGAAATCTAGGAGGGTTTTTATGTTTTTAAATGAATTAAGTAAAAATGAAGGAATTGCATTTATGCAGTTAGTAAAGAGTCTAGCAAATTCTGATAATACATTTGCAAAAGAAGAGAAGAATCTTTATTCTGATTATTTACAAGAGTTAGATATAAAGGAAAATGAAGTGCCAGATGATTCGGATTTAAATTCTATATACAGTACATTAAAAGATTCTTCTGAAAGAAACAGAAATATTATTTATTTTGAATTAATAGGGCTTGCACTTATTGATGGGGAATATGATGAAAATGAAGTGAAACTTTTAGAAGAAATAGGTGAACGTTTAGAAATAAAGCGTAATAAAAGAATATCTTTTGCTAATTATTTCTATAATTTTGTAGATGTATATAGCTTCTCAGTTGTTGATGCAGAAAGTAAGATTGCATTACTAAAGGAAGAAGCAGAAAAATTATTAGCCTAATTAAAGGTATTGCTAAGAATCCGAAATATAAAAATACTTACAGTATGATGAAAATTTAAGATTACTGCCAAACAACCGAACAGGAATATATGTGTTTACTCCGGTTCTTAGAAGATTTTGCTGGGTTATTCTAAGATTATAAGTTGCATCCAAAGTGCTTGCTTCAAAGACTACGCTTTTGAACAAGCGCATTTGGAACAACTTATAATCTAGAATAACAGCCAGCAAAATCTTCTTATGAACACTCCGTAAAAACATATATTCCCGTTCTTTGTTTAGTAGTAAGTTTAAAATAAGAATATATTAATGCAAGTATTTTTATATTTCTCGAGTTAGCAATACCAATACCTTTATTTAAGGATATTTACTATCTTTTATAACGTATATATCCTTTATAATACATCAAATATATAATATTTAGGCAAGTATATGCGAAATACTTAATGCGAGCAGCAAAACAAAGAAATAGAATACATATATGTGAAGCAGGCATAAAAAAAATGAGCAGCTGGGGTATCTTAATGGAAAGTTGTTCCGCTTTGAAGTGAGAGTCCAAATCTTGCATTTGGATACTCGAACTTCCTCAGCGAACGAATGTGAGTCGAGTTTCCTCGTCACAGGAAACGCAGAAGTGGTGCAACTTTCCATTTAGATATACCTTGCGAAATTTTTTGTAGTCCTGCGGAACATATATGTATTCTATTTCGGTTGTTCATTGCTTCACTTTAAGTTCTTCGCAGTACCTTTAAATAAAGAATTGGAGGGAAGTTTGATGAAAGAAATATCTTTATATATACATATTCCATTTTGTAAACAAAAATGCTTATATTGTGATTTTCCATCTTATTCTGGGAAAGAAATATTAATGAGTGAATATGTAGATGCATTAAATAAAGAAATATTACTGAAGGCACAAGATTATTATATAAGCAGCATATTCATTGGAGGAGGTACTCCATCCTATTTAACTAATGATAATTTGAAAAGCTTATTAGAAGTTATAAATACATTACATTTAAAAGAAGACATGGAATTTACTATTGAATGTAATCCTGGAACGTTAAATAAAAATAATTTGGATATAATGAAAAAGTTTAATGTAAATAGAATAAGCATGGGGTTGCAATCTACTAAAGACTCTATTTTAAAAGAAATTGGGAGAATACATAGTTACGAAGAATTTAAAAATAATTATTTATTAGCTCGAAGTGTTGGGTTTAATAACATAAATGTAGATTTAATGTTTGGATTACCGAATCAAACTATTGGACAGTGGAAAGACTCTTTAGAGGATATAGCAAAGCTTAACCCAGAGCATATTTCTGCTTATAGTTTAATAATTGAGGAAGGAACTTGTTTTTATAATCTATATGAAAAAGATAAATTAAATTTACCAGGAGAAGAAAATGAGAGAGAGATGTATTCGACTGCAAAAGAAATTCTAAGCAAATATGATTATCATCAATATGAGATATCTAACTTTGCAAAAGATGGGAAGGAATGTTTTCATAATAAAGTCTATTGGATGTGCAATGAATACGTAGGCATAGGAGTTTCGGCTAGTTCGTTTATAAATAATTCAAGAACTAAAAATATAGATAGCATAGAGGAATATATAGAAAAAATAAATAACAATGAGAATATAATTGAAGAATGCTATGAAAATAGTATAGAGGATAGTATGGAAGAATTTATGTTTATGGGGTTAAGAATGATTGACGGAGTAGATACACTTAAATTCAAAAAACGATTTAATAAAGATATTAATGAAGTTTATGGTGAGATAATTGAAAAAAATATAAAAAAAGAATTATTAGTTTGGAATTCGGAAAAACTATTTTTATCGCCTAAAGGTATTGAATTATCTAATTATGTCATGAGTGATTTCATATTAAAGTAGAGAAATATTATTACAAAATGATTTATTCAAGTACAGAGATTAGGATTCATAACAAATATAAACTGGATTGCGTAGATAATTAAAGTAAATAGGAGAAAAAGTGAGATAAATTGGCTAAATTGAATTATTATTAGCTATATATAGCTATAATAATTATAAATAGAATTGACAAAAAACATCATAAATAATATATTAAAAACATAGTCATTAGCACTCGAGCTTAATGAGTGCTAACAAAAAAGAGGTGAGGTTATGAGTATTGATGACAGAAAGATAAAAATACTTCAAGCTATTATCAATGACTATATTCGTACAGGAGATCCTGTAGGGTCAAGAACGATTGCTAAAAACTATAATTTAGGTATTGGTTCTGCAACCATAAGGAACGAGATGGCTGACCTTGAAGATATGGGATACTTAGAACAACCTCATGCTTCTGCAGGAAGAATTCCTTCTAGTAAGGGATACAGATTATATGTTGATAGGCTTATGGATAACCAAAGGCTGACAGTAGAAGAGGACTTGAAAATTAAGCAATATATAATTGATTCTGCAATGCTTGAAGTAGATAAAATAGTAAGGCAAACTAGTGCTTTATTATCTGAACTTACTAAGTTAACTTGTGTAATTGAAACACCATCAGTTAAAAAGAGTTTTATTAAATCAATTCAGCTTTTTAAAGTTGATGAGCATAATTTAGTATCAATCTTCTTAACAGATACAGGGCTTATAAAAAATCACATAATGAAATTAAATGGCAAAGTTCCAGAAGTAGAAACTTTAATTAGAATAAATCAAGTTATAAATAATAGATTGGTAAATCTTTCAATACAAGAAATTAATCTGGAAGTAATTAATAATTTGAAAAAAGATTTAGGAGAATATGAAGAAATATTTAATGCGCTTTTACCGGTTTTATATGAGACATTAAATACGTCTGACTCCACAGAAGTGTTTATGGAAGGAACAACAAATATCTTTAATTATCCTGAGTATAATGATATTCATAAGGCTAAGGAAATGTTATCTTTGCTGAATGATAAAGAATCTTTAATGGAGTTATTTAATCCACAGGATAATATTACAGTTAGTATAGGTGATGAAAATTATAAACCACAAGTTAAAGATTGTAGTATAATATCTGCTGAATATTCTTTTAATGACAGACCAATCGGAAAAATTGGATTGATTGGACCTAGAAGGATTAATTATTCAAAAGTAATAGCAATTATGGCTGAAGTCATAAAGGAACTTAATAATATTTTAAGTAATCCAAAATAGATGAAAACTTGTAGAGAAGAGGTGTGTTTTAGGTATATGGAGGAAAATAAAGATATGAAAAACGAAGAGTTAGTAAATGATGAAACAATAGTGGAAGATAGTGAAACGTCGCAAAACCAAGATCACAATGTGGTAGAAAATAATAATGCGAGCGAAGAAGCTTCTGAAAATATAGAAGCAGCAGAGGAAGATCAAGAAGATTTAACAAAAAATCAAGAAGAGGAAAATAAGAAATTGAGAGAAGAATTAGATACTACAAAAGACAGGCTTCTAAGATTAACAGCTGAATATGATAATTATAGAAAAAGAACTATTAAAGAAAAAGAAGGAATATATAGTGATGCATATGTAGATGTGTTAAAAGAAATTATTCCTATTCTTGATAATTTAGAGAGAGCTATTGCAGCTGATGGAAATATAGATGACTTGAAAAAAGGAATTGAAATGACAATAAAGGGCTGCAAGGATTCATTTGTAAAACTTGGAGTTGAAGAAATAGATGCTACAGGTGAATTTGATCCTAACCTTCACAATGCAGTAATGCATATTGAAGATGAAAATTTAGGTAAGAATGTGGTAGCAGAAGTTTTCCAAAAGGGATACAAAAAAGACGATAAGATAATAAGACATACAATGGTTAAGGTAGCTAATTAATATCAAATTACTTAAAATATATAAAAATTTAATTGAAAAATTCAATTTAAAATAAACTAATAAAGTTTTAGGAGGAAAAATATCATGGCAAAGATTATAGGAATAGATTTAGGAACTACAAATTCATGTGTAGCAGTTATGGAAGGTGGAGAACCAACAGTTATAGCAAACTCAGAAGGTGCTAGAACTACTCCTTCAGTAGTATCATTCCAAGCAAATGGAGAAAGATTAGTAGGTCAAGTAGCTAAAAGACAAGCAATTACTAATCCAGATAAAACAGTTATCTCGATTAAAAGACATATGGGAACAGGATATAAAGTTGATATAGATGGAAAACAATATTCACCACAAGAAATTTCTGCTATGGTTTTACAAAAAATAAAAGCTGACGCGGAAAGCTATTTAGGTGAAACAGTAACTCAAGCAGTTATTACTGTACCAGCTTACTTTAATGATAGTCAAAGACAAGCAACTAAAGATGCAGGTAAGATTGCAGGACTTGAAGTATTAAGAATAATCAACGAACCAACAGCAGCATCATTAGCTTATGGTTTAGATAAAACAGATTCAGCTCACAAAATCCTAGTTTATGACTTAGGTGGTGGTACTTTCGACGTATCTATTCTAGATCTTGGAGATGGAGTATTTGAAGTATTATCAACTAATGGTGATACAAAGCTTGGTGGAGATGACTTTGATGAGAAGATAATGAAATATATTGCAGATGAGTTTAAAGCTTCAAACGGAATTGATTTAATGCAAGATAAAATGGCAGTTCAAAGATTAAAGGAAGCTTCTGAAAAAGCTAAAATTGAATTATCAGCATCTCAACAAACAAACATAAACTTACCGTTTATTACTGCTGATGCAACAGGTCCAAAGCATATAGATTTAACATTAAGCAGAGCTAAATTTAATGAAATCACTCATGACCTAGTTGAAAGAAGTATTGAACCTATGAGAAAAGCATTAGCTGATGCTAAGCTTTCATTAAATGATATAGATAAAATAATATTAGTTGGTGGATCAACAAGAATTCCAGCAGTAGTAGAAGCTGTTAAGAACTTTACAGGAAAAGAACCATCTAAGGGAGTTAACCCAGATGAATGTGTTGCAGTTGGTGCAGCTATTCAAGCAGGTGTATTAACTGGTGAAGTTAAAGACGTAGTATTACTTGATGTTACTCCATTAACACTAGGAATTGAAACAGCAGGTGGAATAGCTACTCCATTAATTGAAAGAAACACAACTATTCCTACAAAGAAGAGTCAAGTGTTCTCAACTGCTGCAGATAACCAAACATCAGTTGAAATAAATGTAGTTCAAGGTGAAAGACAAATGGCTATGGATAACAAGTCACTTGGACAATTCACATTATCAGGAATAGCTCCAGCACCAAGAGGAATTCCTCAAATAGAAGTTACATTTGATATAGATGCTAATGGTATTGTTAAAGTATCTGCATTAGATAAAGGAACTGGTAAAGAAGCAAATATCACAATTACTGCATCAACTAACTTAAGTGATGACGAGGTAGAAAAAGCTGTAAAAGAAGCAGAAAAATTTGCTGAAGAAGATAAGAAGAGAAAAGAAAAAGTTGAAGTTGTAAACAATGCAGATCAAACTATATACCAAATAGAAAAAACATTAAATGAAGTTGGAGATAAAGCCACTGAAGATGAAAAAGAAGCAGTAAGAGCTAAGATTGAAGACTTAAAGAAAATTAAAGATGGAGAAGATGTTGAAGCGATTAAAGCTGCAATTGAAGCAGTAAACCAATCATTCTATCCAATAGCTACAAAGATGTACCAACAAGCTGGTGGAGCTGAAGGAGCAGGATTTGATCCAAATGCATCAGCTGGAGGAGCAGGAGCTCAAAGCGCACCACATGATGAGAATGTAGTAGATGCTGATTTTAAAGTAGATGAAGATAAATAATATATAAATTAATTGTACTAAACTACAGTTATCTAATATAATAGGATAGGGAAGGCAAGCTCGTCTTCCCTTTTCTACAGTAAATAAAACTAGGTGGTGAATTTAAACGAATGGCAAATAAAGACTATTATGAATTGCTTGGCGTTCAAAAAGGTGCAAGTGATGATGAAATAAAAAGAGCCTTTAGAAAATTAGCTGTAAAATATCATCCGGATAGAAATCAAGGAAATACTGAGGCAGAAGAAAAGTTTAAAGAGATAAATGAAGCTTATCAAGTACTTTCAGATCCAGAAAAAAAAGCTAGATATGATCAGTTTGGGTCAGCTGCCTTTGATGGTAGTGGCGGCTTCGGAGGAGGCGGCTTTGGAGGCTTTGACGGATTTGATATGGGCGGCTTTGGAGATATTTTTGAATCATTCTTCGGAGGCGGAGGATCAAGTTCTAAAAGAAGAAATGGTCCAGTAAGAGGAAATGACATTGAGTATACAATAACATTAACTTTTGAAGAAGCCGTTTTTGGAGTAGAGAAAGAAATTTCTGTTACTAGAAGTGAGAATTGTGAACATTGTCATGGAAGTGGAGCAGAACCTGGAACTAATGCGAAGACTTGTCCAACTTGTGGTGGATCAGGTCAAGTAAGAGTACAAAGACAAACTCCTCTTGGAAGCTTTGTTTCAACTTCTACTTGTGATACTTGTAGAGGTACTGGTAAAATTATTGAAAAGCCATGTTCAGAGTGTAGAGGAAAAGGTAATGTTAGAAAAACAAGAAAAATAAAAGTTAACATACCTGCAGGGGTAGATACAGGAAATGTCATGCCGCTTAGAGGACAAGGAGAGCATGGATTAAGAGGTGGAAGTCCTGGAGACTTATATGTAAGAATTAATGTTGCTCCATCAAAAGTCTTCACAAGAAAAGGAAATGATGTGTATATTGATGCTAATGTTTCTATGGCTAAAGCTGCATTGGGTACAGAAATAACTGTAGCTACAGTAGATGGAAATGTTAAGTACACTGTTCCACCAGGCACTCAATCAGGAACGATGTTTAGGTTAAAAGGCAAAGGAATACAAAGAGTTAATTCCAGCGGAAAGGGAGATCAATACGTAAAAGTTATTGTTGATATTCCTAAGACTTTAAGTAAGGAACAAAAAGAAGCTTTATATGAATTCATGAGATTATCAGGCGAAGAATTTGATGAAGCCAATGCTCCTACTCCTAAGAAAAAACTATTTGGTAAAAACAAATAAAAATTTTATTGAAACTATTTAAGTAATCGCAAGAGTTAAGCATTATTTAAATAGTTTCTTTTCATATTTTTAGAAAGATATGTGTTAAAAATGAATGAAATTTCACCGACAAAACCTATAGCTATAGTCTTGATTGAAAATATGGGGTATAATATATAGAAATAAATTATATTTAGGAGGAGAACAAGTGAAAGATTTAAAAGAAAAATTGTTAATTGAAATAGAAGAGTTTAGAGAATTAGGAAATAAATTTTTATCTGGTGAAGTATCTATTATGGATTTTAAAAAGGTTTCTGGAGGAATGGGAGTATACTCAGAACGTAGTAAAAAAGAATTTATGATAAGACTTAGAATTCCTTCTGGAATTAGTAGTTTTGATAATATGAACTGGTTATGTGATATAGCAGAAAAATATGAGTTAGATGGATTTCACCTAACTACAAGAGAAGCAGTGCAATATCATAACTTAACGATAGATCAGGTTTGCGGAATAATGAAAGACGGTATAGATAATGATATATATTCTAGAGGGGGAGGCGGAAATTTCCCGAGAAATGTAGCTATGTCACCATTATCAGGAGTAGATAAAGATGAGGCATTTGATGTAACTCCATATGCATTAGCTGTAAATAATCATTTTTTAAGCAAAATAACATCATATAAATTTCCAAGAAAGTTTAAAGTATCTTTCTCAAGCAGCGACTCAGATTATGGTCACTGTAATGTTGCGGATTTAGGATTTTTAGCAACCGTAAAGGATAATGAAAAATATTTTAGAGTTTTTGTGGGAGGCGGAATTGGAAGAAATCCTCAAATTGCAGCCGAATATGATGAGCTTATAAAACCAAGTGAAGTATTATATCATGTAGAGGCTATGACAAATCTATTCATAAAAGAAGGTAACTATGAAGATAGAAATAAAGCTCGTATAAGATATATATTAGAAAGAATGGGTAAAGAGAAATTTATAGAAACTTATAAAGAACATTTGAAAGATGTACTAGATAATAACGAGTTAGATTTATTTGTAGAATCTAAGGAAATTACTAAAGAAGGTAAAGAAATAGAATTAACACATTCAAGATTATATTCACAAAAACAAAAAGGATTATACAGCGTATATTTCCATCCAATTGGTGGGCAAGTTTCAGTTAAGACATTAAGAGAAATTTTAGATAAATTAAAAGCAGTAAAAGACTTAGAAATAAGACTTACAATGACAGAAGGGTTATATTTTAGAAATTTAAATGGTGATGAAGCTAAAGAACTTCTAGATATAACACAAAACATTGGAGGAGAAACAGCTTTAGCGCAAAGTGTATCATGTATTGGAGTGCCAATATGCCAAGTTGGAATTTTAGAGAGTCAAAAAATGCTTAATGATATAATTAATTACTTTGCAGATAAAGGCTACAATAAAGATATACTTCCAAGAATCCATATATCAGGATGTGGAAATTCTTGTGCAGTACATGAAATTGTTGGAGTGGGTTTGACTGGTAAACGTAAAAAAGTCGGCGATGCTGTTCAAGATGTATTTGAATTACATATTAATGGATCATTTGAAACTGGAAATGCAAGACTTGGAAAAATCTGCGGAGATTTACTTGCTAGCGAAATACCACAATTTTTATATGAGTTATCATTATATATAGAAAATAAAAATGTAGATTTCTATGAATTTGTACAAAACAACGAAGATGAATTGTTACAAATAGTAGATAAGTATAAAAAATAGGCAATAACGTATAACTATATATAAAGCGAAGCAATGAACAAACTAAATGTGAAAATACTTGAGGTATGAGGATATTTTAAGTTTACTGCCAAACAACCGAACGGGAATATATGTGTTTACTCCGGTTCCTAGAAGATTTTGCTGGGTTATTCTAAGAATATAAGTTGCATCCAAAGTGCTTGCTTCAAAGACTACGCTTTTGAACAAGCACATTTGGAACAACTTATAATCTAGAATAACAGCCAGCAAAATCTTCTTATGAACACCCCGTAAAAACATATGTTCCCGTTCTTTGTTTAGTAGTAAGTTTAAACTAAGAATATATTAATGCAAGTATTTTGATATTTTTATGGTGGCAATACTTTTAATGAGCTATATTTGTAAATTTTGATAAAATGTATATTTCGTTTTCCTAGGCTAGATATTGGTAAAAGATTTAAAGTGATAGTAAAACAAAGAAATAGAATACATATATGTGGAGCAGGCATTGAAAAATAAGCTAGTGGAACATATATGTATTCTATTTCGGTTGGTCATTGTTTCACTTTAAGTTCTTCGCAATACCTTTATTGTGTGAAAAAATTGCAATATAATTTTTTATATGTATAATTATTATGAATGATGAAATATGGAGTGAACTAACATGAGAATGAGAAAAAAACCATGGGCAAGACCTGAACTTGAAGGTTGTAATTTTTTCGTTGTAAATCCAAAAGAATATAAAGGAAAATGGAAAGAACTTTTTGGGAATACTAAACCAATATATTTAGAACTTGGATGTGGAAAGGGAACTTTTATGGCAGTACATAGTTCTCAAAATTCAGACAATAATTATATTGCAATAGATATAAAAGACGAGGTCCTAGGACTAGCGAAAAGGAATATTGAGAAAGCCTATGAAGAACAAAATAGGTCTGTCGATAATGTAAAGCTGATGGCTCAAGAGATAGGGCTTATTAGTGAAATTTTAGGAGAAGAAGACGTTATAAGTAGAATATACATAAATTTTTGTAATCCTTGGCCAAAGGAAAAGCATAAAAAGAGAAGACTAACACATACAAGACAGCTTGAACAATATAAGATATTTTTAAAGAGCGATGGAGAAATTTACTTTAAGACAGATGATGATGAATTATTTGAAGAATCCCTTGAATATTTTAAAGAAGCTGGGTTTAAAATTACATATATAACATATGACCTACATAAGAGTGATTTTAAAGGTAATGTAGAAACTGAACATGAGAGAATGTTTACGAAACAGGGGATAAAAACAAAATTTTTGATTGCCATGAAAGACAATTAGATTTATAATGACCAGAATTTAAGAATTTAAGAATTTAAGAATTTAAGAATTTAAGAATTTAAGAATTTAAGAATTTAAGAATTTAAGAATTTAAGAATTTAAGAATTTAAGAATTTAAGAATTTAAGAATTTAAGAATTTAAGAATTTAAGAATTTAAGAATTTAAGAATTTAAGAATTTAAGAATTTAAGAATTTAAGAATTTAAGAATTTAAGAATTTAAGAATTTAAGAATTTAAGAATTTAAGAATTTAAGAATTTAAGAATTT
>NZ_MZGT01000018.1 GCF_002029255.1 Clostridium chromiireducens | reverse complement strand
CATCAAATATGTAATTATATAGAGTCGGAGACATAGTAATGAAAGTTTTTAGAATAATATGCTTTAAAAAAGGTAGTAAAATTATGAAAATAAGTTTACTACCTTTTTTGAATTTAGAAAAAAATATTTCGATAAGAATAAATTAGTGATATAATCAAAGAAAAAAATGTGTAAAAAAGAACATAATTGTCTATTATTAACTTAAGAATGATTATTATTAAAAATAATGTATGAATATTAAATGTAATGTTAAAAAGTCTTAGTTGGTAGATTATATTGTATAAAGATAAAATAATTGAATAATAAATTCATGAAATCAGTCTAGTAGTTTACTTTATTTTCTTAAGGGAGGATATATGTTTCAAGAGATGTGTGAGGAAGAAGCAAGTTATATTATAGAATCAAAAAAAAGATGTATTGAATTAGGATTAAATCCTGACAGACCTGAAATACCTCAAAATACTATGTCTGAATTAGATTTAGGCAGAAAAAAAGATTTATATGATGAAATTTTAGAAGTTGTAAATTTTTTTAGTAGTAAATTGATAAAATCATTAGAGGGGACTCCAATAATAATAACCATTACGGATCAAAATGGATATTTACTTGATATCATTGGTGATGAAATTATGGTTAAAGCAATATCTCAATTAGGGATCAAGCCAGGCATTCAATTTCGTGAAGAGGAAATGGGAACTAATGTTGTTAGTTTAACGCTAAAGCAGAATCATCCCATACAATTAGTAGGAAGTAACCATTATCATAAATGTTTTCACAATAGCGCATGCTATGGAGTACCATTTCGTTATTCAAATGATGGTAATTTGCTTGGAAGTATATGTATTATGACTGCTGTTATACTTCATAATCCATTTTTTTTGATGACATTAACCACTGTAGTTGATGCTATAGAACGCGAGTTATTACTTAGAAAACAAAACCGTAAGATAAATAGGCAAAAAGAACTATTATATGAATCAGAAAAAAGGCAAAGAGAGCTTTTAGAAAAAGATCTTGTCATGAAGGATGAATTTATAACTCTTATTACTCATGAATTTAAGACACCAATAAATGTGATTTATTCAGCCATTCAATTAATTGAACATATGTATATTAATGATATTCCACAGTCAGTTAAAAATCTAATAGGAAATATAAAAAGAAATACGTTTAGACAGTTGAGGCTCGTAAATAATTTATTAGATATTACTAAGTTAAAATCAGATCAATTCAAACTTAATTTAAAAAACGTAGATCTTGTAGCTATAACAAAATTAATTACAGAATCTATAAAAATATATGCTGATCAAAAGAAAATTAATCTGTATTTTAAGACTAATATAGATAGCATAAATACTGCACTGGATGATGAAAAATATGAGCGTGTAATATTGAATCTTTTATCAAATGCCATAAAGTTTACACCAGAGGGTGGTTCCATAACTGTTCAGGTCAAAGGGAATAATACGGATAAAACAATAGCAATAGCTGTATGTGATACAGGGGTAGGAATTCCAAAAGAAAAACATAAGAAGATTTTTCACAGATTTGGACAAGTTGAAAATAATCTTTCAAGGCAGGCGGAAGGCAGTGGTATTGGGTTAGCTCTTGTGAAGATGTTGGTTATTATACTGGAGGGTAAAATAGAGGTAGATAGTGAAGTTGGCTTGGGTAGCAAGTTTATTATAACATTACCTATTAAAGAAGAAATAGTAGAAGAAGAAAAATATTTATTCCCGGATTCTGATAATAGATTGATAAATGCTATTAATGTAGAATTTTCTGATATTTATTTTTAAGGTTATTATAAAAAATATATATTAACGAGAGATTTTTTAAAGAGTAATTTATTGAGGGTGATAAATTTATGAAGAGTATAGCATCGATTTTAGTATCAAATTTTAGAAAATGGGGTATTGGTCACGTTTTTGGAGTACCTGGCAGGCCACTTGCATCTTTAATTATGGAATTGGATAAACAGGATATAAATTTCATTTTAAATAAACATGAAAGTGGAGCTGGTTATGCTGCTGCAGGCTATTCATTAATAAACAGGAGAATAGGCATAGCTATCGGAACTTCAGGGCCTGGTGGTACAAACTTACTAACTTCTGCTGGACAAGCAAAGGCTTATCATGTGCCAGTGTTATTTATCACTGGACAACAACCTATGCATAGTGCAGGAAAAGCTTTAGGTCAGGATTCCACAATTTTTGGTACTGATTTAGTTAAGATGTTTGAGCCAGTTACTAAATTTAGTGCAAGAATTGAAAGGGCAGATCAGTTTCAAAGATACTTACAGCATGCATTAGAAAAGTCCTATTTTGGGGTTAAGGGGCCGGTTCATCTGTCTATACCAATAGACATACTTGATGAAGAAATTGAAGAATTTGAACTTGATTTGCCTAACAATATCAGTCAATTAATATCTCCAAGATTAGATGAATTCATAGACAAACTTGATATTGCTAAGAAAAGCGTAATTTTAGCGGGGAAAGGTATTCATTCAAGCCTTGCATATGAGGAAGTTAAAAGCTTAGCTGAAATGTGGAGTATACCAGTTATGACTACGCCAGGTGGAAAAGGAACATTTATCGAAAATCATCCATTATCACTTGGTGCGCTAGGGCTAGGTGGAACAGAAAAGTCAAGTGAATACATTAATCAAAATATAGATTTATTGATTGTAATAGGTAGTAAATTATCTGATATGTCTTTAGTCGGTATATCGAAGGAAAACTATCCTAAAGAAGTTATTCAATTTGATTATGACTATACATTTATAGAAAAATCACTGTTAGCACCTACACTACCTATCATTGGTGATATTAAAGCTAACTTACAAGCAGTATTAAGTAAAGTCGAAGATAGAATATCAAATAAATATAATTTACTAGTAGAGAATTATGAATTTAAAGATAATGTTAATGATAATAGAAAGTATCTTTCAGCTGCTAATGCAATGGAAATAATAAGAAAAGAGTTACCGGATGATTCAACTATATTTGGCGATGATGGAAGTCATTCATTTTATGCAATAAGATATTTTAGAATCAGAAAACCAGCCACTTTCTTTTTTGATGATGTATTTGGAGCAATGGGACATGCTATTGGCTATTCAATTGGTGCACAGTTATCAAACCATAATTCAAGAATCATTTGTTTAACGGGTGATGGATGCACTTTTATGCATGGTACTGAAATATCAACAGCAGCAAATTATAATATCCCTGTCACTTTTATAGTGATAAATAATGGAAGATTAGATATGCCAGAAAAAGCTATGCTAAAACTTTTTGGGAAGGAAGTTGGAACTACATATAATGTACCATTGGATGTTAAAAAATTTGGTGAATCTCTAGGTGTAAAATCATATAAATGTCACAATGAATCAACACTAATAGAAGCTTTAGAAATTTCAAATTTACATAATGAAACAATAATAATAGAGGTTGTGGTTGATCCAGGTGAAATACCACCAACTATGAAAAGGGGATAATAAAATGAAAAAGGATTATGAAAATGGAATTAATATTTTAAAGAAGATGACAGATGCAAACGGAGAAGAAATGGTGAAATCAGTAGGTGAAATATTTCCGGATTTTTTGGATAAAATGATTTCTTTTGGTTTTGGGCAAATATATGCAAGACCAAATTTAGATCTAAAAACAAGAGAAGTAGTAACAATAACATCTCTTATAACGCAAGGAGCCTTTGAGCAATTGGAGTTTCATATAAAAGCAGCTATAAAGGCAGGATTAAAAAAAGAAGAAATTTTAGAAATTATTTTACATTGTGCGGCATATGCAGGATTTCCTAAGGCCTGCAGCGCAATAGGTATAGCAGGTGAAATATTTAAAACTATTTAAGTGTATATTATTAATTTATATATGCAATACATTGTGAATTTAAATGTAATTATAGTCATAATGTACCGAAAAATTTATTGATTAGACTGGTAAAATGTGCTATTATGTTAATGTTAGTTACAATTGTTGGCTTAATTGTTAAGTTTCAATAATTGGTTTATAATAAAAGTTAATATTTAATGAGTAAAGAAGTGTAAATAGCAAATCCATTGAAAGGTGGAGACGCAAAGCCATGAGTCTAAAGCAACGTTAATTGCCATGATAGTCAGGTTGCCAAAAATTATGATAGTTTATTCATGGCAGGCAATATCTTTATTGCCTGCTTTTTTTATAATTAAGGAGGATTTATAATAATGAAAAGAGTTCTTATAGTTGATGATGCGGCATTTATGAGAAATGTTTTAAAGACGATACTCGAAAATGGTGGATTCGAAGTGGTTGGTGAAGCACAAAACGGAGCTATCGGAGTAAAAAAATATGAGGAGTTAAATCCTGATCTTGTTACAATGGACATTACAATGCCTGAAATGGATGGAATAAGTGCTTTAAAAGAAATTAAAAAAATTGACTCTAATGCAAAAGTGGTTATGATATCATCAATGGGACAAGAAGCAATGATTCGTGAATCTGTAACAGCTGGAGCTAAGTCGTTCGTAGTAAAACCTTTTAATGAAAATATAGTTATAAAAACGTTAACTAATTTGTTTTAAAGTTGACAAGAAAAAAATAACAATATATAATGGCAATATAGTTTAGTGCGAATAAATAAATTTAATATAAATAAATTTAGACGAAGGAGTCTTATTTCATTATAGTATGAAGTAAGACTTTTTTGCAATTTAATTCATCAAACAATAATTTTACAAAGCTGAAAGTATTATAAATAGTTAAAATACTTTAGATGAAGGGGAATCTAAAATGCGTTTAAAAAAAATTAAATTTCAAAGTATAAGAGTTAAACTGATTATAAGTTTACTAGGAATATGTATAATTCCATTAATTATTCTAGGTTATGGAGCTAATAGGCAAGCTAAAGCAATTCTCAATGAAAAATTGAAAACGACAAGTCAGCAAACACTTTTAGAAGTAAATGATGGAATTAATAATTACTTCAATGGATTTGGAAGTATGGTTACAATGTTGTCGAGTAACTATAATTTTATTAATGCTGATAAAGAAGAACCATACACATTTACGGCGGCTATGTTAAAGAATATAAAAGAAAGCGATAAAGATATTTTCAGTGTGTATTTTGCAACCGCAGATGGAAAATTTGAAATATATCCCAACGAAAAAATGCCATATGGTTATAATCCTAAAGAGAAAGATTGGTATAAGCAAGCTTTAGAAGGTAATCATAAAGTTATAATAACTCTACCATTTCAAGATGCGCAAACAGGTAAAAGTGTTGTGGCTATAGCAAAAGCAGTTGAAAGAGATGGAAATGTAATAGGTGTTTGCGCAATGAGCGTTTCCTTGGATACTATTCTAGAAAAAATAGGAACAAAGAAGATAGGAAATACAGGATACATATTTATTTCTGATATTGAAGGAAAAAAGATGATAATTAACCCTAATAAAGATTTAATTGGGACTGATTATGCCTCTAAGCAATCATTTTGGAATGCTGCAAAAACTCAAGATACAGGCTTTGTGGCTTATGAAGAGAATAATACAAAGATGTTTGGAGTTTACGAAACCAATAAGGCTACAGGTTGGAAATTAGTAGCTACATTAGATGAAAAAGAAATAATAAATGATACAAATTCAATACTTATTACGACAGAGATTATAGTTTTAGTAATAATTATAATTTCAATAGCACTATCCATATTCTTAAGTAAAGGAATAGCAGAAAATATTAAAAAGTTGAGGGAAGTATTTGAAAAAGCTTCAAAGGGAGATTTAACAGTGTCGATTGTGGCATCTACTAAAGATGAATTTATGGATTTAGCAAACTCCTTTAATGAGATGATAAAAAATATATCAAATCTTATAGAAAATGTTACAAATTCATCAAAAATTGTATTAGAAACTTCATCAAATCTAGCTGGCATGTCAGAGGAAGTAACAGCTTCCATAGGAGAAGTATCAAGAGCAATAGAAGATATATCACACGGAGCAACAAATCAAGCACAAAATGCTCAAAATGGTGCTTTAGAGATGAACGACCTATCAGATAGATTAGATAAAATTAGTGAAAGCTCTGATGAAATGGGTAAACTTTCTGGAACAACTAAGGGATTAGGTGCTAAAGGATTATTAATGATTGATACGCTAATAGAAAAATCACATAAGACTAAAACTGCTACGTTAGAAGTTAATGAGATAGTTAAAGATGTGAATGAAAGTACTAAAATAATAAATATCATATCTGAAAGTATATCGCAAATAACGGAACAAACCAATCTGTTAGCATTAAATGCAAGTATAGAATCTGCGCGTGCAGGTGAGGCGGGTAAGGGCTTTGCGGTGGTAGCGGAAGAAATAAGAAAACTTGCTGAAGAATCGAAGAAATCAACAGAAGAGATAAAGAAGATTATAATTAAAGTACAAGAAAAATCAGATGCAGCTGTAACAGCTATTAAAGCTACAGAAGAAGTAGTAATAGCGCAGGATTTAGCAGTTAGTAATACACAAGAAATATTTAGTGAAATTCTTAGTTCAATTGAAGTTATGATTGATAAAGTTGAAGAGATAAATGCATCTATATCTGAAATTGACAAAAAGAAACAGAGAGTAGTATCAGAAGTTGAAAACATTTCATATATCTCACAAGAAACTGCATCTGCATCAGAGGAAGTAACTGCGTCAACTGAAGAAATAAGTGCTGCGATGGATAGATTTAACAATTATTCAGATGAACTCCAATTATTAGCATTAAGGTTAGATTCTGAACTAGAAAGATTTAATATAAATTAGGGATATTAATATTTTTATATTATTAAGTCAGAATAAATTTCATATTAATATACAACATAACACTAAATATATAATTTTTTTAATTATATAAAGTGGAGGTTATTATAAATGAATATATTGAGAAAAGTGATTGCATTGATTCTAATCATGCTAACCATCCTCATATTAATGAACACCATACAAGTTAAAACATTTGCAAATTCAAATTTTAATAATATAAGAAGAATAAATGTTGCAGTAATATTCCATAGAATTAATGATCCATATATGGTGAGAATTAGAGAAAGTTTAGAAGATATCGGAAAAGCCCCTAATAATAATGTTAATTATACTTTTTTTGATTCAAAAAACAATATAGCTATACAAAATGAACTATTAGATTCAGCTCTTCAAAAAAACTTTGATCTATTTATATTAAATCTAGCAGATAAAAGAGAAAATTTCGTTGAAGAAGTTATCTTAAGAGTGAAGCAAAAAGGTATTCCTTTAATACTAATGAATATTTCTCCTGATGTGGTCTCAAAAATTTCTGCTCTCTATGATAAGGATGTGTTTATAATTCCAGATTCCAAGCAGGCGGGTATTGCTCAGGGAAAAATTATTGTTGATTTATGGAAAAAAGATAAGAATGTAATAGATAAAAATAACGATAACATTTTGCAATATGTTTTGTTACAAGGACCGCCTGATGACCCACAAGCAATCGAAAGATCTAAATATGCAATATCAACAATCAATGATTCAGGAATAACGACTCAAGAATTAACTTTAGTAAATGGGAATTGGTTAAGAGATTTGGCGAATAGTTCAATTAATAACTTATTTCTCAAATATAGCGATAGAATTGAAGCAATAATTTCAAACAATGATGCAATGGCTATTGGAGCTATAGATGCACTACAAAAATATGGATATAATAAGGGAGATAAATCAAAAAATATAACAGTTGTAGGAATTGATGCTTTGCCAGAAGCCATTGAATTAATTGATAGAGGTTTTATGACGGGGACAGTTGCACAAGATCCTAAAGTTGTAGCTAAAATGTTATATACTGTTGGGAGGAATATTATTAATAATTTAAATCCCACAGAAAACACAAAGTACAAGAATGTTAATGGAGAAATTTTAGTTCCTTATCCATACGATACATATACAGGTAAGTCAAATCATCCATAAATGTTAGGTTGATTTCCAGCTGGTTTTTTATTTTTTATGGTTTGTTAGCTTATGAATAGAAATTCTAAAAGTAGTAAATACTAGTAGAGAGGTGAGAAAAATGACAAACTATAAATTTATTTTAAATAATGATGACAATGCATCATCTAATGTATCAAATACATCAATGCCAGCAAAAAATAGAAAAAGGCATAAACCAGTAAGAGGTATCCCAAGAACAAATTTATCTTAAATGGTATAATCAAATAAAAGTTTATGGTACAGCGTATATTATGTATAACGCTGTACTTTTCATTATTAATCATTCTAAAATAAAAATTATTATTGATATATAGAGATTACTTTTAATATCTTATGCTTTAAAATATTATTACTTTTTTCCATTTATAAATAAATATCTGAAAACTCTACATTTAGCGCGTTAACTAATCTGCAACCTTCATCAAGGAACGAATCACTCTTTTCATCATCCACATCCTGATTAAAAGGCAGACTTATTTTAAAAGTACTTCCATGTCCTGGTTCACTGACTAATGCTATTTTTCCATTTAAAGCATCAACTAATTTTTTTACAAGAGACAAACCAATTCCCGTTCCTTCGGCTTGTCTAGATAAATTACTATCAACTTGGCCAAATCTTTCAAATATAAGTTTATGTTTATCTTTTGGAATACCAAGCCCAGTATCGGATACCTCTATTATGATCATGTTTGATTCTTTGTCATCATGAAGATTGATAGTAACCACACCACCTTCATTTGTAAATTTTATTGCATTTGAAAGTAGATTTAAAATAATTCTTTCAAGTTTTTCATCATCAGTGGGGATTTTTTTACATTTTATGTCGCATTTAAAGAGTAATTGAATTTTTTTTTGATCGGAATATAATCTTACAGACTGAGAAATCTGTCTTGTTAAAGATACAATATCTATATTTTTTATGTGCAACTTAAGCCTTCCAGAGTTTAATCTCGTAATATCTAACAAATTATTTACAAGCCGCAATTGCCTAAAAGTATTTTGTTTAATATTTTTAATCAAGTCTTTAACTTTATCGGGAACATCGTCAATATATACATATTCAATCAACTGAATTGCTGAATAAATTACATTCAGGGGAGTTTTAAATTCATGAGAAATTAATGATATAAACTCATCCTTCATAGAGAGTACTTTTTCAATTGCTTCAATTTTTTCTTTTTCAGCTTTAATTATTAGTTGTTGTTCGTGTTCTATTTTATTAGATTTTCGAATAAGATGTGTTACATTATGGGCTACAATTATCCCATACTGAAAATTACCGCTATTATCAAAAATAGGTATGGCACTAAAATCAAGATAAACTTTAGAGTTTTTACTCTTAATAATTATTCGTTGCTCTTTTATTGTCTCACCTTTTAGAACTTTATATGATGGTAAATCTTTAAGGGTTAATTTTTTATTACTACGATCGTAATATTTTTGATTATTTTGTAATGTATCACCAACCTTATTAATAGCTGCTATACAGTAGTTTTTTTCTAAGCTGTTAGTTAGAGCCTTATTCTTCTTTACGTAATTACCATTTTTATCTACTACTCCAACTGCATCATGCATATTATCAAATATTATTTCCAATTCCTTTTTTTGATTATCTATAAGTTTGCTGTTTTCTATCAATTCTGTGATGTTATGAACTACAAAGACACCTGTTTCGAATTGCCCGTTATCATCAAAAATAGGTATTGCATTACAACATAGGTAATATTCTTTATTATTATGCACATACTTAAGTTTTTGACCTTTAACTTTGACGCCGTTTAATAATCTAAAAAAACATAAATCACTTATTGGGATTGGTTCTCCAGATAAATTATAATATTTACCAACCTTAGTAGAATCACCAACATATCTATTGTCATTTAGTCCTAGCAATTCTGTCATTTTTTTATTTTGTTTTATATACTTTCCATCTTTATCAACTATAGAAATTACATCTTCAACACTTTCAATAATGCTTTCGAGCTGTTTCTTTTTTCTGTGTATATGTTTCCTGCTTAATACGCGTTCAGTTACGTTTTCAAGCATAGACATAATATATTTAACTTCACCATTTTCGGAAATTGGAGTGATAGTATTATCCCAGTAAAGATTATGGTCTAGAAGGCATCCTGGTGCTTCAGTATAATATTTTGGTTTGTTATTTTGAATAATATTTTTTATTATTTCTGGAACATTACTTTTTTCGTAATTATTCATAAATTCATTAGCACATTTACCATAAATAGCAGACTTTTGATTAAAAGGCTTAGGCATATAATCTAAGTATTTTTGATTCGCTTTAATAAGTCTTAAATCATTTGCTGTGTAAATTCCTATTCCTATATTATTATCATTTATTAGGCTATCAATAAAAAGCAGCTTATCATCTAGCCGCGAATTTTCTATTTCGGTAAAAATATAAATATTAGTATAAGGATATGTAATTTTTTTAACTTTAACAAATCTTACATCAAAACTTTTAGTGAATAGAATAGTTTCTATTTCTGTATCTGTTATATTAATTTTATTATTATTTCTAAATAATTTATCTAGAATTTCATTTGTATTTTTTTCAAATAATTCGTTCTTAGTAAATTGTGTTAGTGCCAAGAAGTCATTATTAACATCTAATATAACGCCATTTATCTCCTTTAAAAAAGGTTTTTGATTATAGTTAAGTAAATCATTATTCAAGATACACGCCCCCAAAATATAAAATAACTTTTTACTAAAATTTTAGTATGAAAATATAATAACATATATAAGTATAATTTTATATATTTTTACAAAATGTCAGAATATTCCCAATAAAAAAGATTTGTTAAAAACAAATTAGGACAAATTATCCATATCAGAAAGTGCAATTAATACAAAAACTTTGCTAGGTATAATAAATTTGAACAAGCAGATACTAAAAATGGTTGCATTAGATTTATCAAAAAGTAAATAACGAAGTACTATTGAGTATTGAAATTTTATTTCGCGTTGGAAAAGAATATGTAAAAGAAAAAGAAAGGAGAGCTATAATGGAAGAGATGAAAGTTAAAATAGAAATAGGTTTGAATCTGGAAAACAGCTATGTTAATCTACCAAAGATATTTTATGATGAACAAAATCCGACGCCGGTTGATTCACCCAAATTAGTTATTTTGAATAATCCTCTTGTAAAATATTTGGGATTAGATGTTGAGTCTTTAAAAAATAATGAGATTATAGAGATGTTTGCAGGAAATAGTATGCCCGAAGGAGCAAATCCTATTGCTCAAGCTTACGCAGGTCATCAGTTCGGTCATTTCACTATGTTAGGAGATGGAAGAGCTATACTGCTTGGTGAGCAGATTACACCCAAAGGTGAAAGATTTGATATTCAACTAAAAGGTCCTGGTAGAACTCGTTACTCTAGAGGTGGTGATGGGAGAGCGGCCCTTGGACCAATGCTTCGAGAATATATTATAAGTGAAGCAATGCATGCATTGGGTATTCCAACAACCCGAAGTCTTGCTGTTGTAACAACAGGTGAGTCAGTGATTCGTGAAAATATATTGCCAGGTGCTATTTTAACACGTATTGCATCTAGTCATATTCGTGTTGGTACATTCCAATACGCTGGAGAGTATTGTTCGCATGAGGAACTTAAGGCATTAGCTGATTACACACTAAAGAGACATTTTACTGATAACAATGCATCTGAAAATCGTTATCTATTCCTACTTAAAGAAGTAATCAAGCGTCAGGCTTCTTTGATTGCAAAATGGATGCACGTTGGTTTTGTACATGGAGTGATGAATACAGATAATATGACTATAAGTGGAGAAAGCATAGATTATGGTCCTTGTGCGTTTATGGATACTTATGACCCTGCAACAGTATTTAGTTCCATTGATAGGCAAGGTCGTTATGCTTATGGAAATCAGCCATATATTGCTGGGTGGAATCTAACTAGATTTGCTGAAACACTACTACCACTGCTAGATAATAATGAAGATAAAGCTGTTGAAATTGCACAAAGTGCAATATCAGATTTTACAGATTTGTATCGAAGTTATTGGTTATCTGGAATGAGATCAAAACTAGGTATATTTAATGAAGAAACAGAGGATCAAGAACTTGCTCTAGAACTTCTTAATATTATGAAGGAAAACGAAGCTGACTATACAAATACTTTCATAGCATTAACTTTTGATAAACTATCAGATATGGAGTTATTTAGTACTGATGAATTTAAAAGTTGGTATAAGAAATGGCAAAATAGATTAGATAGGCAGCAGGAATCAAGGGACTCTTCATATGAGTTGATGAGGAACTCTAATCCAGCGGTAATACCGAGAAATCATAGAGTAGAAGAAGCTCTTGAGGCTGCCAATAAAGGGGATTATAGCGTGCTGGAAAGACTTCTTGATGTTATTTCAAAGCCTTATGCACATTTACCAGAACAGAAGGAGTACGCAATACTTCCTAAGAAAAATTGCACTTATAGAACTTTCTGTGGTACCTAATATTATAATTTATATGTAGAAATTAATATTACATTTAGATGGAAATTAAAGAAAGATTTATAAAACTGCCAAGCTAATTGTTTCGCATTTAATTAGAATAAATCATGATAATGTTTATAGAAATGCAAATATAACAAAGCAAAAATTAACATATAAATAATTCGGCACGTTTACATTTACAATGTTGGTAAAACTATGTTATAATGTAAAAGATATTTTGGTGATTGAAAAGGAGAGATTCGATGTCGAGAAATTATAAATGGGTAAAAGTTATGAAAAAATCAGCTATTTTTTTAATGGCTTTAAGCATTTATCTAGTCACAGATATTACTTTTTCAAGTAATGCCGTTAAAGCAGATACATCTAGTTATGAACTTTTTTGTTCATCTACAGCATATACAGCAGGTGCCGGAAGCCTAACAGCTAGTGGAAGAACAGTAGAAAGAAATCCCAATGGTATAAGCACAGTTTCTGTTGATCCAAGTGTGATCCCGTTAGGTACATACCTATATATCGAAGGATATGGATATGCAGTAGCTGCAGATAGTGGAAGCGCCATAAAAGGAAATGAAGTTGATGTGTATTTTTCTAGTTCGAATGAATGTAACAATTGGGGGAGACAAAATGTTAAAGTAACAGTGTTAGCTGCGGTGTCTAGCCATTAAATAATATATTATATGTAAATGTTTAACTAATTTGATGTGGCAATTTATATATAGTGTTATTTTAAATAGTAATATTAATGAATAAAGTAATAATTGGATAGAATTAGCCAAATTTATATAAATTGAAAATAAGGTTATTCAAAGAAAGATAAGAGTATAACAAAATTAATATAATTTATAAAAAGGTGTTTCTAAGGAGACGCTTTTTTTGTTATAGATATTAAATTATAAAGTAATCTCGTTATTTATTTACATAATAACTAATGAAGTATCTTTATTTTTCTATAAAATTAATGAATAAATGATATTTTTGTATTAAAAATATAGTGTAATAAAACTTAAATGGTTATTTTGTGTAGAAACAGATGGAAATTAGTTTGCATAAATAATATAATGTACATAGAGAATAAATTACTTATTAATTTTAAATTCATTTGGAGGTGGATATGAGAGTTGTTAGTGTCTCCAGTTTGAAAGGAAATGAAATTCTTGGAAAACAGATTTACGATGACGCAGGTAGAGTTTTGCTAAGAGTTGGAGTAGAACTTAAGCCTTTTTATATTGAAAAAATTAAGCAACTTGGAATTTTATCAGTTTATATTGATGATGATATATCAAAAAATGTTGTAATTGAAGAAAGTATTTCTGATAAGACTAGGCAAATGAGCAAACATGCTGTTAAGCAAATGATTGATACATATTGCCGTGAAGGAAAAACTGATAATAGCAGTGTAATGAATTCAGTAAACTCAGTAATAGAAGATATACTTTCAAATAAAGATGTTTTAATAAATGTTGCAGATATAAGTGCAAGTGATAATAATATATACTCCCATTCGGTAAATGTATGTGTATTAGCAACAATAATAGGAACCCATATGGGATATACTATGTCAAAGCTTAAGGATGTGGCAACAGGTGCGATATTACATGATATAGGTAGAATAAGAATAATGAATGATAAGAAACTCATTTCGGAGTTTAAGACTAAGGAGGAACTGGATAAGTATATTGAACTTATGCATCCAAAGGTTGGATATGATTTTTTAGGAGAACAGCGTGTTTGGAGTGCATACGTTAAGGTAGCAGCATTAATGCATCATGAAAAAGAGGATGGCAGTGGATATCCTTTAAAACTAAAAGGTGATGAAATCAACCAAGTTGCTAAAATAGTAGCTATATGTGATGTATTTGATAATTTAATATCAGGTAGAGGTGTAAGTGAACCTAAAACAGTGTATGAAGTTATTGAGTATCTTATTGGTATGAGCAATATATATTTTGATGCAAAAATAGTTAGAAAATTTACAATGAATATTGCTGCATTTCCAACTGGGAGCGGGATTATTCTAAATACAAATGAGAAAGGTTTAGTAGTAAAGCAAAATAACTCAATGCCAATGAGGCCAATAATAAAAATTTTATACGATAAAACCGGAAATTTACTTTCAGAGCCTTACGAAGTCGATTTGTTAAAAGAGTTAACAGTTTTTATCACAAAAACTTGTGAAATTTAGTTGGGAGGGATTTTATGAGTGATGAAGAATTTAGGATAAATGCAAGGGGCTCAGATAGTTATTTAAAATTAATACGGAACACTTTTGAGAATTTCTTAAATGTGGATAGCATTAATTATGATATTGAGCTAAAGAATACATTAGAGGAAATAGGGGTAGTATTAGAATTTGATAGAATATACATATATTATTTTTCTAAGGATCCTACTTTTATGAGAATAGAGTGTCAATGGAATAGGGATACTGTTAAGCCAAAAAGAGAATTTCAAGAAGAAGAGGTGGTTTATACTCTTCCGTGGCTCACGCGTCAAATTAAGACAAGCAATTTTGTAGTAATAGATAACATTGAAGAGCTTCCCACAGAGGCGATGTTTGAAGCAGAGGTTTTTAAAAATGAGGGAATAATATCTGCTCTTATAATTCCATTAACATATGAAGAAAACTTAATTGGTTATATTGGTTATGAAAGTTTGTCAAGAGCTATCAATTGGGATGATGAGCAAGTAGAAATGTTAAGAAAAATTTCAAAAGCTTTTTCATATACGCGAATGAGAATAGGAAAGGAAAAATCATATGAGTCGATTATTGAGGGGCAATCAATTTTACTTAATAATTCTCAGTCGCAGATTTGGGCGTTAAGTAATGTTACGTCATATGCAACCGTAAATGAATCTCATGCAAGTTTTTTTGGAAAGAATAAGAGCGATTTAGAATATCAAGATCTTTATGATATATTTGATATAGATACCGCAAATATACTTTCACAGAATAACTGGGAGTTGTTTCAAAAGAACGAGCCGGCAGAAAAAGAATTGGAAATTAAGAATTCGAAAGGTGAAAATAGATTACTTAAAATTAAGAGTAAGCCTCAAAAGGATGAAACAGGAAATATAAAATATCTCATCTGCACTGCTGAAGATATTACAGAGCAAAAAAGGGCAGAAATTGAGCTTTGTAAAGCAAAAGAAGAGGCAGAGGCGGCCAATATTGCAAAGAGTCAGTTTCTTGCAAATATGTCTCATGAAATAAGAACTCCGATGAATGGTATATTCGGATTTCTTGAATTATTACAATCAACAAACTTATCATTTGAACAAAAAGAGTATATTCGAGATGCAAAATCTGCATCAGAAGTATTATTACATATTATAAATGATATATTAGATTTTTCGAAAATCGAAGCTAAAAAATTAACAATGGAAAGTATTAGATTTAACTTAAGAACGATAATTGAAGATGCTGTTTCTCTGCTTGTGCCAAGAGCAACTGAAAAAGGATTGGAACTTAATGTGATGATTAAATCAGGTGTTCCTGAAGAAGTTATTGGTGATCCGTCAAGGCTTAGGCAGGTGCTTACAAATCTGATTAGTAATGCAGTAAAATTTACTGAAAGCGGTGAGATATCTATTATAGCTGACCATTTAGAGGAAGACAATGAGGTAGCTGTGCTCAGATTTGAAGTAAGAGATACTGGGATTGGGATTCACAAAGAGGATATTGAAAATATATTTAAATCTTTTAGTCAGGCAGACGCTTCAACGACTAGAAAGTATGGTGGAACAGGACTTGGGCTCGCTATATCTAGTGAATTGGTGAAAATGATGGGTGGCGATATTTCTGTTGAAAGTACATTTGGTGAAGGCTCTATATTCAAATTTAATATAAGATTGAAGATAGCAAAAAGAGCTTCGGAACAAAACTTTATGTTTGAAAAACTTGATGATATGAATATTTTAGTTGTGGATGATAGCGAAAACAATAGGGCAGTTGTTAAATCATACCTTAAAGAAGTTGGATTAAAAGTATTTGAAGCTAAGGATGCCGGAAATGGGGTTACCACAATAATATCAAATGCCAATACACAAAACAAAATAAGCATTGCTATCATTGATTATGAAATGCCAGGTATTAGCGGATATGAACTTGCCACTACATTAAAAAACATACCTATTGCAAAAGATATTAAATTAATACTTTTAACTTCTTCAGCTCAAAGGGAATATGGTAGGAATGCAAAACAATATGGATTTTCATCATATTTGACTAAGCCTATAAGACGAGATGATTTGCTTAACTGTATAGCTGTAGCACTGGGACTTAAAAAAGACGATGAAGAAGATGGAGTTGCAGAGAAACATTTAATAGAGGAAATCCATGATCCAATAAAACCGAGAATTTTATTAGTCGAAGATAATGAAGTTAATCGTAAAATTTTTATAAGCATGCTTAAATCTCATAATATGACTTGTGATGTGTCGATAGATGGTAGCCAGGCATTAAAGGCAGTGTCAGAGAAAGATTACGATATTGTTTTTATGGATTGTCAGATGCCAGTAATGGATGGATATGAAAGTACAGCAAGAATAAGGCGACTTGAAAGTAATAAAAAGAATACTAAAATCATTGCAGTAACTGCTAATGCTATGGAAGGTGATAGCACAAAGTGCATTGATGCTGGTATGGATGATTATATTAGTAAGCCTATCGATTTTGAGATTGTATTTAAAATGATAGAAGAATGTATTAAAAACAAAAAGCCTGAAATTGACTATTTTAATTTTATAGAAAGTAATATTGACAATTTTGTTGATACCACTGGACTTGAAAGAGAAGATGCAAGAGAAATATTTGAAGATTATATAAGATGTCTTCCAGATTTATTTGGAGGCATTGAAGATGCGATTGAGTGCAAGAATTTTGAAAAACTAGCAAAAGTGATTCATGAATTGAAAGGTTCTTCTGGAACTTTAAGAATTACTTCTATTCACGAACTGTCTATAAAACTTGAGGAAAAAGCTAAAGAACAAAAATTAGATGAATGTATTGAGCTTTTTACTCAAATAAAAGGTTTGTTCCATTAATGGATTTTAAGAAGCACTAATAAATTTTTATAAAATCAGATATATAAAGGAGTATTGAAATGAAAAAAGTATTAATAGTTGACGATTCATCATATATGAGGATGTTTATAAAAAAGGTAATCCAAAAAGGTGGATCATACTTAATAATTGAGGCGTCAAACAAAGATGAAGCAATCGAAATGTATAATAATGAAGAACCAGATATAGTGATTTTAGATTTGAATATGTCTGAGGAAACTAAAGATGGTATTTCGCTTTTAATCCAAATAATGAGTATCGATCCTGAAGCCATTGCAATTGTTATTTCCGCAGTAAGGTATGAAGATGTTAAGGATGAATGTTTATCACTTGGAGCTAAACATTATCTTCAAAAACCTTTTGAAACTGAAACTTTATTAGGAGTATTAGAAGAATATAAATAAAGTAAAATTATTGAAATTTAATTCGTATTAATTAGGTAGAAATAATAAGCTGAGTTTTCTTAATATGGGAATCTTAGCTTATTATTTTTATTAAAATAGATATTTTTTGAAAGTAAATAATTACGAAAACAATATCATAGTTTGCTAAAGCGTTAAAAATATATGGTATTTTTTAAATATTTGCTAGCATAATATCGAAAAGCTAATCAAATGTTTAATAATGAATAAGAAAAATTAAAGAAATGATAATTCATATACGTTGGATTGACAAACAAGGAAATAGTTGTTAATATATAAGTATTCCTAGTGGGATTGTATGAATTAAATGAAAGTAGTAAAAGGTGATAGATGAATGAATATCGACTGGAATTTTGTAGTGACTAATTTACCTTTGTATGAAAAAGCTGCATGGCTTACATTGAAGTTGGCTTTTGCTGGCATAATTTTATCACTGGTAATTGGGCTACTATGTAGCATAATATTATATTTCAAAGTGAAGGTGCTTGATATTATAGTACAAGCTTATATAGAACTTTCAAGAAATACTCCGCTTCTTGTACAAATATTTTTCCTATATTTTGGATTGCCAAAACTGGGTATAAAAATGAGTGAAAGTACTTGTGCAATAATTGGACTAGCGTTCTTAGGGGGAAGCTATATGGCAGAAGCTTTTAGAAGTGGTGTAGAGGCTGTGAGCAAGACACAAGTTGAATCTGGAGTTAGTATTGGACTTTCAAACACTCAACTTATTAGGTATGTTATAATTCCTCAGGCCTTTTCAGTAAGTATGCCTTCAATAAGTGCAAATTGTATATTTTTGTTAAAGGAAACCTCGATTCTTGGAGCCATATCCATAATGGACCTTACAAATTTAACAAAAGATTTAATAGGAATGTATTATAAGACATTTGAATCACTAGCATTGTTAGTTTCGATTTACCTTATTATGATTCTTCCTTTATCAGTTATGTTGTCTTGGTTAGAAAGGAAGGTGCGATATGCAGAATTCGGCAATTAACGTTATTTTTCAAGAAAACAATATTAAGCGTTTATTTGAAGGTTTATTTGTAACAGCAGAGATAGCTTTTATATCTATTATTATAGGCTCTATCTTAGGAATACTTATTGGTTTAAGTAGAACAACAAAATATAAATTAGTATTGCTTATAAACAGAATTTATCTTGAAGCGTTTAGAATAATACCAACTTTGGTTTGGCTGTTCGTCTTCTATTTTGGAGTTACCACAGCATTAAACATAGATCTTAGTGGAGAAGTAGTATCTATAATTGTATTTACCCTTTGGGGAGCGGCCGAAATGGGGGATATAGTAAGAGGGGCACTTCAATCATTGCCAAAACATCAAATTGAATCTGGTAATGCGTTAGGCCTAAATTACTATCAAGTTTATAGGTATGTACTTATACCTCAAGCTATAAGACGAATGATACCGGGAACTATTAACTTGGCTACTAGAATGATAAAAACCACCTCGCTTGTAGTATTAATAGGTGTTATAGATGTGGTCAAAATGGGTCAGCAAATTATTGAAGCTTCAAGATTTCAATTTCCTACTGCATCTTTCTGGATTTATGGTTTTATATTCTTCTTGTATTTTATAATATGTTATCCGCTATCCAGAATATCAAAAAGACTAGAATCAAAGTGGATTAATTAGGAGGAGCATATATGAATAAGAATAATAATCCTGTTTTACTTAAAATACAGGATGTTCATAAAAAATACGATGATAAAGAGATATTAAAAGGAATAGATTTAAGCCTTCATAAAGGAGAAGTTTTAGTTGTTCTGGGACCTTCAGGTTGTGGTAAAAGTACTTTCTTAAGATGTTTAAATGGTCTTGAGAAAATTCAAGGTGGAGATATTAAATTTAAAGACCAAAGCTTTACAGATAAAAATGCTGATTGGCAAAAAATACATGAGAAAATAGGTATGGTATTTCAAAACTATGAACTATTTCCTCATATGACTGTTATCGAAAACATACTTTTAGGTCCATTAAAAGTTCAAAAGAGAAATAAAGCTGAAGCCCTTGCAGAGGCAGAGCAACTTTTGGAAAAGGTTGGACTTTTAGATAGGAAAGACTCGTATCCTCGTCAGCTTTCTGGAGGGCAAAAGCAAAGAATTGCAATTGTTAGAGCATTATGTATGAATCCAGAAATTATTCTTTTTGATGAAGTTACTGCATCTCTTGATCCAGAGATGGTTAGAGAAGTCCTAGATGTTATACTGGGCTTAGCTAAGCAGGGGATGACTATGGTTATTGTAACTCATGAAATGGGATTTGCAGAAGCAGTAGCAGATAGGATAATTTTTATGGATGAGGGAAAAATATGTGAAGAATCAGAACCAAAAGAATTCTTTACGAATCCAAAGACTGAACGTGCTAAGCACTTTCTAAATATATTTCAATTTTAATTTAATAAGGGGATGACAAACTATGAAAAGCATAAAAAAAATAGTAGCAGCATTACTTTTAAGTACTGTAGTAGTTGGAGGTTTTGCAGGCTGTGGTAATTCAGCGCAATCTAATAAGGGTGATAATAAATCTGCTTCAAGTTCTATAGAAGATATTAAAAAACGTGGAACAATAAAAATAGGTGTATTTAGTGATAAAGCTCCATTTGGTTATGTAGATTCAGAAGGAAAAAACCAAGGTTTTGATGTATATATTGCAAAAAGATTTGCAAAAGATCTTCTTGGTGACGAATCAAAAGTTGAATTTGTTTTAGTGGATGCAGCAAGTAGAGTATCTTATTTAGAATCTAAAAAGGTCGATATAATAATGGCTAACTTTACTGTCACAGATGAAAGAAAAGAAAAAGTTGATTTTGCAAATCCTTATATGAAGGTATCTCTTGGAATTGTTTCGCCAGATAGTGCTAAAATAACTTCAGAAGATCAACTTAAAGGTAAAAAGGTTATAGTTGCTAAAGGAACAACTGCTGAAACTTATATGACTAAGAGTCATCCAGATGTTGAGTTAGTTAAGTATGAACAGTATTCAGAAATTTTCCAAGCTTTAAAAGATAAACGTGGTGATGCTATATTAAGTGATAACACAGAAGTTATAGCATGGGCTAAAGATAATGCAGGATTCTCTGTTGGTGTACCATCACTTGGAAGTCAAGACACAATTGCACCAGCTGTAACTAAAGGTAACACAGAACTTAAAGATTGGATTAATAGTGAACTTGAAAGTTTAGGTAAAGAAAATTTTGTACACAAAGCTTATGATGAAACATTAAAATCAGTTTATGGTGCCGAATTTGAAGATAGCCTTGTAGTTGAAGGTGGAAAAATAAAATAATTAAAAATAAGGATGTGGAATGCTATGCAAACCGCATCCTTATTTTTTACTTATATAATTTCAGTGGATTATTGTAATAAAAATTTCTAATTATAAGAAAATAGTATAAGCTAAGATGACTAAGCAGCAAAATACTAATATACACAGAATGAGTAAGTATGAAATATTTTTTTTATATAAATTTATTTTATCAATTAATTTGGTAAATTTATGTGGTATAATAATAGAATAATATATATATTTAGTATATATATGGTTTATAAGTTTTAAATTGGTAGAACGTGTAGTTGAATAATTCCGTTTTTTATGAATCATGCCTGATTCTCTATATATAAGTAAACAATTACAAAATCGCATAAGCTTGGAATTATTCTAATTTATTTTCCTAGATTAAAATAATAATGGATTACATAATGCGTAATATTAATGAGCAAATAATCTAAGGGAATAAATATTTTAGGTGAGAGGTGTTCAATAATATGGATGTATATGTTGCTAGACAAGCGATATTTGATATTAACAAAGAAGTAATTGCCTATGAGGTACTTTTTAGAAATAATAATATTGATAATGAATTTATTTCCATAAAAAATGTAAACCCTACTCTAGATGTAATCAGAAATAGTTTTTTTGTCATAGGTATCAATAAAATTACCGGAGGAAAGAAAGCCTTTGTAAATTTTGACGAAGAACTTATAAAATCAGAAATTATTGAAAGATTTTCAAAAGATCATCTAGCAGTGGAAGTATTAGAGTCAGTAAAACCTGATTATGTAATTATTGATTGCTGTAGAAGGCTTAAAGAGAAAGGGTATATAATTGCACTAGATGATTTTAGTTATAATGAACAATTTGATAAATTAATGAAATATATTGATATAATAAAAGTTGACTTTCTTGTCACAAAAGGTAAAGAACGAAAAGAAATTATAAGTAAGATAAAAAATACAAATATTAATATTAAATTTCTTGCTGAAAAAGTTGAAACAGAAGAGGAATATAGGGAAGCATTAAGTTATGGCTATTCATATTTCCAGGGATATTTTTTTTGTAGGCCAGTAATAATATCGGGGAGGGATGTATCTGGCTACAAGTTTACGTATATGAATTTAATAAATGAATTAAATAAAGAAACTGTAAATATAGAAGTAGTTGAAGCATTGGTGAAAAGTGATGTTTTTTTGTCATATAAATTACTTAAAGAGGCAAATTCAGCGTATCACTATATAAAAAGAAAAATAGTATCAATTCGAGATGCTATAATGATTATTGGAATTAATGAATTAAAGCGGTGGATTTTTATTATTACACTTAAACAAATAGGAGAAAATAATATAGATGAACTTGTACGAATGTCTTTAATTAGGGCTTCATTTATGGAAGTGGTAAGTAAGAAATTTCATTTAGATATACCAGCGTTTGACGCGTTTTTGACAGGGATTTTTTCTTTGATTCATGTACTTCTAAAAATGCCAATAGAGAAAATTTTAATTGATCTGCCAATATCTTCTGATGTCAAAGATGCATTGCTTGGAAAAAATAACATAATTCTAGAGCTGTTGGAATTAACTATTGAATATGAAAAAGGAAATTGGATAGAAGTAAATAAACTAATTAAAAAATTTGAACTTAATGAAGAGTTTGTAGGAAATTGTTACTTAAATTCAATCATAAATCTTAAAATTTTAGAGGAGATATAAATGGCCTGAATTTAAGAGTTTATAAATAAACTAAAGGATACTATGGATGATAAGATGAATCTACTCAGAGAAAAATTTTCGCTGAGTAGATTTTCTGTTTACGATAATTTAAAGAGAAAATTAAAAAGACCCCATTGGGGGTGAATAATTTTAATTCAAAATGAGTGAAAATATAATGTATAATTCAAATAACTTTTACAACTAAAAATTTCTATTTCAATATTTTAGTCATTATATATTTCACCCATAACTATATGAGAAAATCATATTTTAACTCTATAGCTACCATTATCAACATATTAAAGAGCTATCTTTTCTGAATTAGTATCAATAGCAGAAATTAGAGTAATTTTCTCGTGCTCAATCATTATATTTGTATTTTCAATACTAGGTTCTTTTACAGTAACAATAAGATTTTTAGGACCATTTGCAGTTTCGATAGCATTATTTATAACTTTAATAGCGTGAGCGAAAACATGTTTTGCAGTCTTATTTGATGAAAATACAACTGCATTTCCAGCTCTAAGCATTGAAATACTGTTATTAATTATAGTTTTGATTGGATTAGATGATGGTGTAACGACTCCATTAACTGTAAAAGAATTTTCTAAATTATTAAATTTATTATTTGAAGTTAACATTGCTTCATGATATTTATCATTTTCACTGTTAGCTAATGCATTCATATTTTCACAAAGAAGATCATCATATGAGTTAGTACCTATCTGTTTGCAAGTCATTAAACTGAGTTCTTCAATGTGAAATTTTAATTCTTTAATAACCGCATTTATAATGTCGTTTCTTCTTGAATGGCTATATTTAGAATATTCTTCACATGCCTCATAAGCTGAATCAATAGCATCGTTCATAGTGTCAAATACCCCATAATCACCTTGTTTATCAATAATAATTGCATATTGGATTGGTTTTTTTACTATCATCATATTATCTCCTTATCATTATATTACTTAATAATATTTAAATTTAATTCCGATAAAATACTCTACACTAGATCATTGTGCAAATTAAAGTTAAAAAATTAACGTTAATAATTTAACAATAATATTGAAAAAAATATAGAAATACTTTATTATTATTATATTAACTATTATAACAATGTGTTACTCACTATTCAAGTGTTTGTTGAGAATTTTCTGAATTTTATTTTTGTGTGTTAAAAAACTAACTATACATGATATTGTATTAAAATTTAACGTATAATTATTTTATTGATAAATACTATTTTAACAAATTTAGCTGCAATAATATAAGGTAAGTTTATTTTTATTTGTATATATGAGGATTTTATTAATGGTGGCCATGGATAATTGGGGATAGGAATATGGAAATAAGATTTTTTACCCAAAATATATTGGTTTAGATAAGTTTATGATATACTAATAGAAGTCTTATTATATAATAAGAAACTAACTTATTAAATGAGCAATAAAAGAGATTTTACAAAGGAAGAGTAGTAATATATGAGATTAGATAAATTTTTAGCCGAGTCTTCTATTGGAAATAGAAAAATGGTTAGAAACTATATTAAAGATGGAATGGTAAAAGTAAACGGTGATGTGAAAAATGAGCCAGCAGTAGAAGTTAATAAAGATTATGATGTTATTGAATATATTGATAAGGTGGTTTGTTATACTGGAAAAGTATACTATATGTTTCATAAACCAGCTGGCTATATAACAGCAAGAACTGATGAGGTTAATAGAACAGTATTTGATTTCTTCAATGGTATAAATATGGATGGAGTATTTCATGTGGGCCGATTGGACAAAGATACAGAAGGTTTGTTGCTACTTACAAATGATGGTGAGTTTGAACATCAATTGATGTTTCCAGAAAAGCATGTTGAAAAAACTTATTTCTTTTGGGCATTTGGTTCTTTAAATGAAGAAGAAAAGAAAAGATTAGAACAGGGAATTGATATTGGACAAGGTAGTAATGAAGTGTTTACAAAACCTGCAAAAATACAAGTAAAAAGATTTGGAATGTATAATGAACTCAAAGGTGAAATGCCTATTAAAAATTTATATAATATTGACTCAAAGAAGTATGAGCAACCAGTTATTTCTGGATATCTTACTATTTCAGAGGGACGTAAACATCAAGTGAAACGTATGTTAAAGGCAGTGGGATGTTATATTGTATATTTAAAGAGGATTTCAATTGGAGGATTAGTTCTAGATGAATCACTGGAAAGAGGTCAGCATAGGCCATTGACAAAAGCTGAAGTCCAAAAGATATTAGGACCTGTGTAATGCAAAACTCATTCCTGTTCTAAACAGGATCGCTAAGGTTTTTAGTACAGAATGGAAGACTGTGTGGTAAGTAGAACGTTGCAGAATGATTACAAAAGATAGTTGTGTTGACTATCTTTTTTTGTATAAAAAATAAATAGTATTCTGTTAGGTTTTAAAGTAAAAAAATTAGTATGAGTTTATTTGATTTTCATTCATTTCTCATGATATAAAACTAATTAGATCTATAAAATAATAATAAAGAAATAGTAGAAATGAAAAGGATTTAATGTTAAAATATGATAAAAATGATATTAATATTATCAGCAATATTTGTAGAGTAAGGATACTTATTTGCTTTTATGGAAGTATAATAAAGGAAAATATATATTAAAATTTATAGGGGTAATGAATATGAGTGAGTTTTTGTTGGATACTAATGTTATAATATTGCTTTGGAAACAACATCCTTTTGTTATTGATAGACTTATAGAAGAAGATAAGCTTAAAATATTAAGAGAAGTGAGCCAAGAACTTATTTCGAGAAAATGGAAAGACTATAAAAAAGAAGGAATATTATCGGAAAGATTTTGTAAATTACTTAAATGTATTATACAGGTTGATGAGAGGAATATCAAGGAATTCTACAGAATGTTAGATTTAAAATACTCTAGTCAAGATGATTCTTATTTTGATAATACAGAAAAGTTGTCTGAAAACGATTTGTTACTTTTGTATGCGTGCTACTTAGATGAAAAGTTTATATTAGTTACAGAAGATAGATATTTATATAAGACTGCAAAGTATATATTAGGTAGTGATAGAGTAATAACAGTTAATATGTTAGTAGATAATTAAATACAGATGGTATAAACAATAAATAAATATATCATGCAGTGGGACATTACTTTTAAAGTTTATGAAATTATTAATCAAAAGCTTAAAGCAGTTTATGGCTACTTTAAGCTTTTGAATTTTTAGTTATCACAAAATAAAAATACGATGAATCAAGAGAATAATATGTAAAATTTGAAAATATGATTATATTAAAAGAAAGTAGTAGATAAAAAATTGAGAGAATTAATAATTCATAGTCTTTCATTAATTTCTTGTATAAAATAAATTTCATTATTGTAGGAGAAGATGAACATGAATATTGATAATAAGAAAGAGAAAACAGATGAAAAGAATAATAAAATTCGGTTGAAAAGAAAAAAAACTAATATGTTATTAGCAGCTTTCATGATTTTTATTTTTCCTATAATTGCTATATTTATAGGTGCGTTTATAGGTAGTTATATTGGGAATTTCATTGAAGTTTCTACTAAAACATCAGAAATTATAGGTGGAGTGATTGGATTTGTGTTATCAGCGGTCATAATAAAATTATTTGATAAACATTCTAAAATAGATGAGAATTTGGAGAAAATTTATTGGGACGATTTATAAGAAATAGTTTGTCCTAAAACAGATTAGTAAAAAATAATCTGTTTTAGGACATAAAGATTAAATCTAAAGTTTTGTAATGACTGGAAGGTTTAATTTTTTCATATAGCAAATCATTCGGATAGAAAAGATAGTAATTAATGATATATGTTGTGCAACATGAGTACCCATGACAGGATACAAGAACCATAATAAGAGTGAACCTAAAATGCCAGCGACACAATAAATATCAGTTTTAAATATTTCAGGTTTTCTGTTTGTAATTATATCTCGAAGCAGTCCGCCGCCAACGCCGGTTATACTTGCAGCAAATAGGAATAACATAAGATTGTGTCCTCTTTCAATCGCTTTAATTCCAGAAGAAACAAAAAAAGCAGAGAGTCCTATTGCATCTATTATGACGAATAAAGTATTATATTTCACTTTACCACGAAGTATAATAGGAATTGTTGCCCCCAATATAATAAAAGGGATGGTCGTGTAATTTGAAAAAAACAAAGGAATCCCAACGTTTGTAACAATATCACGAAGAACACCACCTCCCATGGCTGTTATGGTGGCTAACATATATATACCGAATAAATCAAATTTTTCATCTATTGCAACATAAGCACCAGATGCTGCAAAGGCAAAGATACCTAGATATTCTAGTAGGGCTATATCATACATAAATAAATCATTCCTTCCAATTTGTATTTTACGCACAATAAAAGAGGCGAATTGGATAAAACAATTCGCCTCTGTTATTGTACCTGAAAGATTCTCTTTATAACTTTTACATTCAAAAAATAACTAGCTGTACGCTTCTTTATTTTATTCTGTATTTCAAATCAAAAGATTGCTTCTTGGGTGTCATTAGACTTTCCAGAGTTTCGTCAGAATTCGGTCCTTTTGCCTGAGAGTTTGTTGCGACTTCACCTTCGGCGCTGCGTGTGTTGCAGGCTCTCCCCAATTCGTTATACGAGCACTATAAATTACTTAAATTATTATAATTAAAATTCTACTGCATGTCAACAAAAATGAGATTAACATAAAATGATTGTGAAATTGAATAAGATACTTCAAACTAGTAGCTTGAAGTATAGTTCATAATATTCAACCCTCATTATACATAAATTTTCAAAGTTATTTTAATCTTACATTATATTGCTCGAGCAAAGCCATTATTGTATTACTTAGTGGAGATTCTGTAATAATGCTATAAAAATCTGTTATATTTGAAAAATTAATAATTCCATCTAAGTTGAATCGTTCACTCGGTGCCATTAGATATAATTCCTTTGATATGTTCATAATAGCTTTTTTCGTTCCTGCATCTTCAGAAAGCCCAGTACTAATACTGCCATCTCTAAGGTCAATCCCATTACATCCAATAAATGCCTTGTTACATCTATATAATTTAATTTGTTCGATAGAATGAGAACCTATATTTCCGCCCACAAGAGGATTATAATCTCCGCCTATAAAAATGACATGCATCTTCGAATGTAATTGAATCATTGATGATATTTCAACCATGTTTGTGATTAAAGTAATATTTTTATTATTTTCTATAAGTAATTTTGTAAGAAAATATGATATGCTTGATGCATCTAAAAATACTGTATCTCCTTCATTTATCAGTTCATATGCTTTTTTTGCAATAATTTCTTTTAAATCTGTATCAATTTCAACTCTTTTAAATAAACTCTCATTATGTGCTATGGTGCGCTTCATATTAATAGCACCTCCATAAGTACGTTGAAGTAAATTATCCTTTTCTAGAACCTGAAGATCTTTTCTGATCATACTTTCACTAACCTGAAATTGTGTGCTTAAATCTTTAACTAATACTTTTCCCTCTTTTTGTAATATATCTAAAATATGTTTGTGTCTTTCTTCGATAAACATAGTTTCCTCCAATTTGTTATTGTTTATTTCTATTTTAACAATATATGTATTAGAATGCAATTAGATCAATTGACAAATGAGAACGAATGAGATAAAATGATATTAAACTACAACAAAACAGACTAAGTGAGAACGAATTGTTATAAAAGGAGGATGCAAATATGAAAAGAGCAATATTTTTTGATATAGACGGAACTATATTAGACTGCTTAAATGGAATAATAGATATTACTCCTAGAGTAAAAAAAGCTATACGTTCATTGCAATCAAATGGGGATTATGTGTTTATTGCGACGGGTAGACCATATGCTTTTTTGAATGAAGTTATATGCGATTTTGGTTTTGATGGTTTTGTTCTTACAAATGGAGCATATGTAAAGGTTAAGGAAAAATGTATATATAAAGAAAGTATTAGTAAGGATTCTATTAAAGAGATGGTGTGCAATTTTGAAAAGTTGAATATTCAACATATATTGCAAGGAGAATTATATTCTTATATTAAAGATGAGTATAAAGAGCTGCATTCATTTTATGATTCCTTTAGCATATCTAAGAAATATTTAGAGGGGAATTATAATATTGGAGATGTTGATATATATAAAATTGAAATGTTATGTAGTGATAAAAGCGGAGTAGATTACTGCTTATCATTAGGTAAAGGAGATTATGATTATATTCATAATGTGAAAGAAGGATCTTTTGAATTGTATTCAAAATCAAATACAAAAGCTTCAGGAATTATAAAAGTACTTGATTACTTAGATATCCCAGTACAGAATAGTTATGCATTTGGTGATGGAAAAAATGATATTGAAATGTTATCTTCTGTTGGATGTGGAATAGCAATGGGCAATGCCGAAGATTATGTTAAGAGTTATGCTAAGAAAATTACAGATACGGTACAAAATGATGGAGTAGCTTTAGAAATAGAAAAGTTTATTTTATAAAATAAAGGTATATGTGGATTTTAAAGTTTGGAATTAATAGCTTGTACTTAATTATAAATTAAGTACAAGCTATATTTATAATTATATGACACTAAAAAATGGATGCTTTATTAGAATATTCAACAGCATTTCATTTATTTGTAGCTAATTAATTTATGACTTTATTACCATAATATATGTAGATAACTGTTATAAATAGCCGTTTTATATGAAATTCTGAAAAGTTTATCAAGTTATAACAGAAATTACTTTTGCAATTATATAATTCATAGTCTACAATAATCAAATACCATATCGGTGACTAATGTAGTATAAATATCAAACCAATAGAGGCTACAAATAAAACACAAGGAGTGGTTGTAGGTGTTTAATAAATTAAGATGAAACATATTAATTGTACACATAGTATTAGCAATATGTTTAATGAGTCTTGGAACAGATTATTTCAATATGGGGACAAAAAACATTGTAATAAATAAATTTGCTGCAGGCAAATACGAAGAAAGTTCTAAGATAGATAATTCTGATATTAATGAGAATCAGAATCCAGCAGAAAAATATACTGAGACGGTATCAAATAATAATATAGATAAAGCATTAAAAGAGCCTGAAAAGGTTCAAATGTTGTCAGAAAAATCTCAAGAAACTCAAAAAACTTTAGGTAAACCTATTAAAGCCGAATTAACTGCATACTCAAATGATCCTAGATGTTCAGGACAATGGGAATCACAAACAGCGATGCAGACTAAAACGAGAATAGGTGTTATAGCGGCTCCATCAAAAATACCTCTTGGAAGTAAAATTTATATTCCAGAGTTAAAAAATTATAAAGCCGATGGTATGTTTGATGTTGAAGATAGAGGTGGAGCAATTAAAATTAAGAAAGATGGTACATACGTAATAGATGTGTGGGTATCAACTTATGAAGAAGCAGTAAAATTCGGAAGAAAAAAGACTACAATTTACTTAGTGGAGTAATATTGTGAGTTGAAATACATATACGTTAAAATATAATTCTTGAGTAGAAAATTTAATTATTTAGTATATCTTGAAAATGTTGGATTATATTGAATCATTAAAATTATAAAATGATTAAAAGTTTTAGCCAGTATCTTAGTATTAAGAGGCAGGCTAAAACTTTTTATTATTGTATTTAAATATATTATTAGTTTTTTACAACAAAATTTTATACATTATCGTATTGGGCAAACTCCATTTGCACATTCCTTATCAATTATTTCATGTTCTTCATCATCATCAAGTTCTGCTAATAATTCATAGTCGATTGGTTTAATATTTTTTATACGCGCGTCATAATCTTCTTTTGTTGTAGATTCATAAGGTAGAAGAGGGTAGGTTTCATCCATTAATGGTAAGAACGTTATTCCAACTACATACTCAAAGTTCTCATACAACCAATTTGCAACAGCGTCCCATTCATCATCTTTTACATGTACAGTAATTGACGTATTATGATCGGTCCAATTTAACATTGATAATTTATATAGTTCGAGTTGTTCTATAGCTCCAACATCATATTTTGTTTTACCTTCAGGAGCTTTTATTGGGAACTCTATAACTTTTGTTGTACAATTCTCATCAGGTTGACCATTCTCATTAAAAATAGGGTAACATTTTAGTTTATCTATCATTTTATATAGAGGATCAGATGTAGAAATTCTAACTCTTCTAATATAATAATTTGAGTGGGAATAGTGTATACCAGAACTTACACATGGTAGAGTAGAAAGGGATCCCTCAGGCTTTATTGTAGTCATAAGCTCAGGTGTCGAAATTCCAAGTTCTGTACAATATCTTATACCTTCACTTCTAACTACATTTCTTAAATTATTAAGTAACGGACCTAGTTCGTCATAATTCATGTTAAGTTTGTTAACCATATCCATCATACCAGTCAATGAAATTCCGATAATTCTATCTGATTGCATTACTTCATTCCAGTCTGGTAATTCAACATCAACTAAAGTCATTCTAATAGCCACTCTTGTAGATAATTTTATTATTTCTTCTAAATGTTTAATATCTAATCTATTATTCTCATCCACAAAAGTTACTAAGTTATTTGTAGATAAGTTACAACATTGATGAGAATTAAGGAGGATTTCGCCGCATGGGTTACACCCTTTAAACGTAGCTTTTCTCTTTTTAGCCTCACTTGCATTAATAAATCCTGGTTCGCCGTTTATTTTTATTGAATTTAATATTTCTTTTATCTTATCTAAAGATGGTTTTTCTTTATATAAAACAGAATTATTACTCATTTTTCGATGAGAAACTTCTAAGTTCTCAATCCAATTTCCATCAACTATTTTATAAAGGTTGCTTTTAGCATTGATAACATCATTATCATCTTCATCGCAAATAATCATCATCGCACTTCGTCTAACACCGCCAGAAACCACATTTTCACTAATTATAGTTGATATATCAAGGACATCTATTGATTTTAAGCTGCCATCTGTAAGTCTATCAAAAACTTTGTTAATCTTTTCAAACATTCTCTTAAGCGATTTGTGGCCAGAAGCTCTTCCGCCAAATCTTTTTAGTCGCTCACCTTCAGGTCTAACATAGCTATAATCAAGTATTATTTTTTTGATATTTATATATTCTTTAGATGTAACTAAATTAAAATAAGTTTCTAATGCATTACACCAGCCTTCTTTACTATCGCCAATTTTTATAGTTGCACGGGAAGAATCATTTTTATCCAAAATAAGCTTAGTATTCTCCATGTATTCTTTAGGCATATATTTATGAACATCCTTGGAATACTCGCCTCCTAGAGATACTTTTCTTATTATAGGCATATTAGAAATTAATTCTTTGTCAATTCTAACACCTACACCTGAGCCAACCATAAGAAGGTAAAATACATCAACAAAATCATGAAATTTTTCAATCATTGTGAAGGAGCAGTTATAGTTTGAAAGCGGATATTCTTTTACAATATCTGTTCCTCCCATATAAAGAGTTCTTCCAGAAGTAAAAGTTCTTAAATTAAACAAATTATCAAATAGAAGTTCAGCCTCCCTTACTTCATCTTGCCAGTTTATGTTTAATCCATTTTTCTTTTTGAAATTTATGCCAAGTTCAATATTATATTCTGTTGTCCTAAGAACAGTTTCAAACCAATTTTCTCTTCTTTTTTTATCTTCTAAATATCTTGAGTAAGTTCTTAAATAAACAAATTCACCTATATTGCTTAAGGGATTATTTTTTGCTTCACTATATTTGTTTAAAAATGCTTCTGATAATATTACATTCATATATATTCCTCCAGTTTTGCTGTATAAGGTCCTAAAAATTACTTATGTATCCTATTATTATTTCTAGTTATAATATCTGCAAATAAAAAAGATACTATTATTTTAATATATTTAAACCAAAAACACAATATCTTGTGTTGATAAAATGACGAAATACTATATATAGGTTTGTCCTACTTCTTTTTGATACTATTCAATTGTATATATTATATCAGTCCTTTGAGTTCACATTTTATAATAGGTAAGCCACATAGAATGATGGCTTCGAAAGAAATTCTATTATTAATTGTTTAGAATTAAATATAAGGGGAAAATAGTTATGAATTTAAATAATTTTAGAGAATCAAGGGTAACTAATGTATATCATATTTAATCAGATTAAATTTTTCTTTTGGCAAAACTGAAAATAATTATCAATTCTATTGACAAAGTAAATGAACTTTGCATATAATAAACGTATGAATAGATATTCATATGTTCAAGCGAAGAGGTGACGAGCGTGGAAAATAATAATATTGAAATTTGTAATTGCACGATAATTCATGAAGATATAGTTAATAAAGTTAAGCAATCCATACCTGAAGAGGAGACTCTCTATGATTTAGCTGATTTATTTAAAGTTCTTGGTGATTCAACAAGAATAAAAATATTATGTGCACTATTTGAAGCGGAAATGTGCGTTTGTGATATAGCAGCACTTTTTGGAATGACTCAATCAGCTATTTCACATCAGCTAAGAGTTTTGAAACAAGCAAGACTCGTAAAATACAAAAAGAATGGTAAAGTAGTCTATTATTCATTAGATGATGAACATGTTAAGAGTATTTTTGATCAGGGGTTGATTCATATATCAGAGAAAAAATAGTTTGATTGGGGGAATAAATTATGGCAAGTAATATAAAAATAGCTAGCAGTCCTGTTAAAGCTCAATTATCGAATAAAAATAATGTACGAAAAATAAAAAAAGAATTTATTTTAGAAGGACTTGGATGTGCAAACTGCGCAGCTAAAATAGAGCAAAAAGTAAATGAATTAGAAGGAATTAATTCCGCCAATGTAAATTTTCTTACTAAAACTTTAACATTAGAGATAAAAGAAATTACAGGGATAGAAGAATTAATAAAAGTTGTTACTAATATTGTAACAAGTATTGAATCCCATGTTAAAGTAAAAGAAAAAGTGATAGAAAAATCTTTAAGAAAAGAGATTTTACTTGAAGGATTATGTTGTGGCAACTGTGCTGCTAAAATTGAAAGAGAATCAAATACTATAGATGGTGTGAAATCAGCATTAGTAGATTTTATATCAACAAAACTAATCATAGAAATAGAAGATTCTTCAAAACAAAATGCTATTATAGATAATATTAAAGGTTTAGTTAAAAGAATTGAACCTGATGTAAAAGTAGTTGTTATTGACGATAAAAATAATTCATTAAAAAACAAAGAGGAAGAAGCAGAAGAAGAGAATAATAAGAGTGAAATAATTAGATTTGCTATTGGTGCTTTGATTTTTGGAGTAGCAACTGCTATGAAGTTTCCAAGTGTAATAGAACTAGTATTGTATTTGATAAGTTATGTACTCATAGGAGGAGAAGTAGTTTTAGGCGCTTTAAGAAATATACGCAGAGGTCAAGTGTTTGATGAAAATTTCTTAATGAGTATAGCAACAATTGGTGCATTTGCAATAGGTGAATATCCAGAGGGTGTTGCTGTTATGCTTTTCTATCAAATAGGAGAAATGTTCCAAGATATGGCGGTTAATCGTTCAAGAAAATCTATTTCAGCTCTGATGGATATTAGACCAGACTTCGCTAACTTGAAAATAAATGATGAGATTAAAAATGTAGATCCAGAAGAAGTTAAGATAGGTGATGTTATAATAGTTAAACCAGGTGAGAAAGTTCCTTTAGATGGTAAAGTAATTGAAGGAAATTCTATGGTTGATACTGCTGCATTAACAGGTGAGTCAGTTCCTAGAAAAGTAGGAGTTGGAGATAGTATTTTAAGTGGAGTTATTAATAAAAACGGACTTTTAACAATAGAAGTAGAAAAAGAATTTGGAGATTCTACAGTTGCAAAGATACTAGATTTAGTTCAAAATGCAAGCAGTAAAAAAGCTCCAACAGAAAACTTTATAACAAAGTTTGCAAGATATTATACTCCAGCTGTTGTTTTTGCAGCTTTGGCACTAGCAGCAATTCCACCACTTGTAATTGATGGCGCAACATTTTCTGAATGGGTTTATAGAGCATTAGCATTTTTAGTAGTATCTTGTCCTTGTGCTTTAGTTGTATCTATACCTCTTGGTTTCTTTGGAGGAATAGGCGGAGCGTCAAAAAATGGAATATTAGTTAAGGGTGGAAATTATCTTGAAGCTTTAAATGATGTTGAAATGGTTGTATTTGATAAAACTGGAACACTTACTAAAGGTATATTTAAAGTGACAGAAATAAAACCAGAAAATAATATTTCAGAAGATGAACTTGTAGCTTGTGCGGCTTATGCAGAAAATTATTCTAACCATCCAATAGCAACTTCTATATTAAGAGCTTATGGAAGCGAAATAATCAGAGATAAAATAAAAGACTATGAAGAAATATCAGGTCATGGAGTTAAAGTTATTCTGGACGGTAAAGAAGTACTGGCTGGTAATTATAAATTAATGAATAAAGAAAATATAGCTTATAAGCAAGTAGAAACTATTGGTACTGTGGTGCATGTTGCTATAGATAAAAAATATGCAGGATATATAGTTATTTCTGATGAGGTAAAAGAAGATTCAGTAAAAGCAATAAAAGCATTAAAAGATATTGGAGTTAAGAAGACAGTTATGCTCACAGGTGATAATAAAACTGTTGGAACTAAAATTGCTAAAGAATTAGGATTAGATGAAGTTCATGCTGAATTATTACCAGACCAAAAAGTAGAAAGACTTGAAGCTTTATTTAAAGAAAAATCACCTAAAGGTAAGATAGTATTTGTAGGAGATGGAATAAATGATGCGCCAGTTTTAGCTAGAGCTGATATTGGAATAGCGATGGGTGGTGTTGGTTCAGATGCTGCAATTGAAGCGGCTGATGTTGTTATAATGACAGATGAACCTTCAAAAATTGCTTCAGCTATAAAGATAGCAAAGAAAACAAGAAGCATAGTAATGCAAAATATAGTTTTTGCTTTAGGTGTTAAGGTTATAATATTAGTTCTTGTAGCCTTTGGACTTGGAACTATGTGGGAAGCAGTATTTGGAGATGTTGGAGTAGCACTACTTGCAGTATTAAATGCTATGAGAGCCATGAAGGTAGAGAACATGTAAATATTCTAAAAAATGCAGTCATATTTTTTATGGCTGCATTTTTTATTAGAAGGTATATGATTAATTCTATAAATAAAAAAAGTAAAAATGCAAACAATATGAACTAAGAACTTCTACTATAAAAAACTAATGTACATAGGAGGAAAAAAGTGAAAAGTAAACTAAAGTGTATTATATTTATTTTTTTTAGCTTGTTAATTACTTCAATAATTAATGAGAATAACAATTGTATTTTTGCGGCAGAGAATAAGCCTTGCTCGGAAAATGATTGTAGTGTTGATGAAAATAAAAAAATAATATATCTAACATTTGATGATGGACCTAGCTATAAGGTTACTAATAAAGTATTGGATATATTAAAAGATAATGAAGTAAATGCAACTTTCTTTTTAATTGGCAATCAAATTGAAGGCAAGGAAGACGTAGTAAAAAGGATATATGATGAGGGAAATAGTATAGGACTTCATACTTATACTCATAATTTCAGAAGAATTTATTGTGATGAAGATAAATTTATTCAAGAGATGATTGATTGTCGAAGTGAAATACAGAAGGTAGTTGGAATTTCACCAAATATTATTAGATTTCCGGGTGGAAGCTGTAAGCATTTAAGTAAAAGTTATTTAAATAAATTACACGAGAATGATTTTAGGGTATATGACTGGGATTTGGATAATTGTGATGGATTAAACCCGCAGGATTCTCCATATAACTTATACAGAAAAGCTATAAAGGGAAGCGATAAGATGAATAATATTATTTTATTGATGCATTGCACAGATATGAACAGAAATACATGCCAAGCACTTCCCAAAATAATAAAATTCTATAAAAATAGTGGATATGAATTTAAAACTATTACTGAAGATACAGCAGAATTATATTTTCCATTAAAAAATAAATAAATATGTTGTTTATGGTTGATTAAAATAATAATATAATAAATAGAAAAAGATAGCATTAATGGGTTATATCCTGGTATAATGCTATCTTTTTTGAATTATAGTTGATAAAATATATAAATTGAATGGCTAAAATTAATTTTGTAAATTAACAAAATACTATAGATAAAAACAAGCCCAAAAATAGATGGCTTAAGCCATCTATCTTTAGAAATTACCAATTAACTTAAAGGAGTTAAATATAACTTAAGTGGAACAATTCTTTTAATGGGGAAGGTTATGTTTCACTTGAATTATTGACAAAAGAATGTATATATATACAATTAGTAGTATGTGAGGTGGAAATTTAAATGAGAAAAAATAAAAAAATTTTATGTTTATTACTAGCGTTTCTGTGTACATTATTTTTAGTCTCATGTGGAAATAATAGTAAGCTTGTTGAAGAAGAAAATTTAAAGATACATTATATTGACGTTGGACAAGGTGATTCAGAATTAATACAGATTGATGGAAAGAATATTTTAATTGATGCAGGTACGAGTGATAAAAAAGCTTTAAATTACCTAAAATCAATTGGAATTACTTCATTAGACTATGTTATAGCAACCCATCCTCATGAAGATCATATTGGAAGTATGGACAATGTTATTAACAATTGCAACGTTAGAACATTTTACGCTCCAAAGGTCACAGCGACTACTAAAACCTATGAAAATATGGTAAAGGCGTTAAAGTCAAAGAATTTAAAAATAAATGTACCTAAAGTTGGGGATGAGCTTAATGTAGGAAAAGCTACTTTAACATTTTTAGCGCCTAATAGCAGTAAATACGAAGATATGAATAATTATTCTATTGTTATTAAATTAAAATATGGTAATAAAAACTTTATATTTATGGGGGATGCAGAGGATGTCTCAGAAAAAGAGATATTAGGAAAGCAATTAGATATCAGAGCAGACGTTTTAAAAGTTGGACATCATGGGAGTAATTCATCAACTACACAAGCATTTCTTGATCAAGTTAATCCAAAGTATGCAATTATAAGTTGTGAAAAAGGAAATGATTATGGTCATCCTCATAAAGAAACAATAGATAGACTTAAAGGAAAAAACATTAATGTGTTTAGAACAGATTTACAAGGAACGATAATAGCAACTTCAGATGGTAAGGAAATAAAGTTCAATGTAAATCCTGTAGATAAAAAATCTGATATACCAGGAAGGGAAAATCAAAAATCTGGCAAGAAGGAAAACTAAAAAAGAACACAAAGTTATAATATATGAGACTAATATAAGCATAAACAATAATTCCATATGATGAATAATAAAAATAAGTATAGTTCATATCCAACTTCTATTGAATATGAACTATACAGAAAAATTATTTTATAAATATTAATTTAAGTCTAAACTAAATTATAGTAAAAATCTCCATTATTTAATCCAAGCGCCATTAGATCCTACACTATAACTACCAATTTTGGTATTAGTCGCCATTGAACCATCAGAATATAAATAATAATATTTTCCACCATCTAGTATCCATCCAGTCTGCATATTTCCATCCGATCCGAGATGGTACCATTTTGAAAGATTTCTATCGAAGAACCACTGACTCTTTAATGGTATGCCTATAGAATCATTATATTGCCATCTTCCGTTTAATAAGACCCACTGATTTGTTTTTACCGTTATTGTTGGCATTGGTGTATTAGTATTTCCGGAATTTGCATTCGTATTAGTGTTGTTTGTACTAGAGTTAGCTCTAGTTATATTTAAGGTGTATGTTTTTTTATTATTTTCATTATCTTCAATCGTTATTTTTATTTCATTTTTGCCCTTATTTAAACTTACTGACTTTTTAAATTTATCATCCTCATCAACTGTAGTTCCATCTATTTTAACATCGTAATCATCATATTCATCACTATCACAATCTGGCTTTGCTGTTATTTTGATTTCTTTCACTGAATCAGAGACATTTACATTATAAGTTGTAGTACTTTTTGAAAAATTTAAAGTTCCATCACTTAAAGAAATACTTTTTAGATATACATTATCATTATCGTCGTCATCATCTGAAGATGAACTTGATGTACATTTAACTTTAATTTTATATTCACTAACTTTTTTTGATGTATCACTATATTTTATATTTGAGCCTGGATCTTCGCTGTATGTTCTAATTGTAAGTGTTGTTGAATTTGATGATAAATCAATAGAACTACTTATTTTTATTCCTTTAGAAGAACTTGATGTTCCTTTAAATACTCTAATAAGACTTGAATTAACACCATCTGCGCTTATCTTAACTTTCTTTGATGAAGTCTTAGCATAATAAGTATCACCTGAAACGAAATCATTATCATCTATTTCATGTTTACTTTTATAATCATCGTCACTATAAGTTTTTATTGTATTACTTCCAGAAGAGGTTTTTAATTTAACACTTGTCAAATCACCTGTTGATGCATAAGCTTTTGTAGTCATTAAATTTAAGCTTGTCACAGGTACAACGGCACTAAAGGCGCTGACTATAAGAGCTATTGCAATAATTTTTTTTACACTTTTTTTCATTTAATTTTCCCCCCTAATAATAAATGACACATTTGTTAAATAAGTATCATGGGTTTTATCTTACCATAACATTTAATGCCATATCTTAATATAATCTTAAATTATCATTAAATTTTTCCAATTTATTTTTAAGTTTTTTACAAAATTTATATTTAAATAATTCATAATATTTCAGATTTTAGTTCTGGATCAATTTTTTTGAAATCATCAAGAGGATGCTTTTTTGTTTTTCTTTAACTAAGTTGGTTCAATTTAATCAACCATTAAATCAACCTTATGGTTGATTACAACACATAGGATTAAAGAGTATTATATTCTCAGAGGTGAAAATTATGGAAGCAATTTTAAAAGTTAAAAATTTAAAGAAGTATTATAAAGAAAATAAAGCTGTTAATGGATTAAGTTTTGATTTATATGAGGGAGAAATATTAGGTTTATTAGGACCGAATGGTGCTGGAAAAAGTACTACTATAAATATTCTTTCTACAATACTAAAACATGATGAAGGAGAAATTAAATTCTTTGGACGAGATATACTAGAAAATAGAAAGTGGATTAAATCACAGCTTGGTATTGTACCACAAGAACTAGCTATATTTGAAGATATCCCTGCATATAAGAATGTTGAATTCTTTACATCTTTATATGGATTAAGTGGTAAAGTACTAAGAAAAGCAGTTTTAGAAGCATTAAGTATGGTAGGGTTAGAAGATAAAAAGGACATTAAACCAATAACTTTTTCTGGTGGTATGAAACGAAGACTTAATATAGCTTGTGCAATAGCTCATAAGCCGCAAATTTTAATATTAGACGAACCTACTGTGGGAATTGATCCTCAATCAAGAAATCATATCCTACAATCAATTAAAAAGTTAAGAGAAGGTGGAACAACTATTATATATACAACTCATTATATGGAAGAAGTTGAAGAAATAGCTGATAGAGTAGTAATAATGGATAGCGGAACTAAGATAGCAGAGGGAACTCTAGCTGAACTTATGGAAAGTTATAGGAATACAAGACTGTATAAGATATATATCGATTCAACATCTTTTCAATATATGGATAGAAATAAATTTAAGTACGACTTTTTTTATGAGATTGAAGGAATTCAAAAAGTAGTATTTACGGATAATTGTTTTAGTATAACAACTATAAAAGAAATAGAAAATCTAGATAAAATAATTTTAAGTCTAGTAGATAGAAATCTTAAAATAAGCCATATAACAAGTGAAGAAGGAAACTTAGAGATGATATTTCTTAAATTAACAGGAAAAAAATTAAGGGATTAGGGGCGAAAAAGATGATTTTATTAAGACTTATTAAACAAGATTTCAGAAATCTAATTACAACACCGGTTATTGTAACTGTTTGCGTAATATATCCATGGCTATTGATTGGCTTATTTGGTTTTATTTTTTCTAGTTTATATGGAGGAGACGGTGTTACGTCTTATGACTTTTATGGGGTAACCATGATGATGTATTTAATCATTTCATCAGTTACAGTCACTCCGAATACTTTTATGGAGAATAAATTAAGACAAGGAAATATTAGAATAGCTTATGCTCCAGTATCAAGGATATCAATATATATGTCTAAGATAATAAGTTCATATCTATTTATGGGGATTAGCTTTTCAATTCATATGCTGATAATGAATTATTTTAATATTGTTAATTTTGGTGGTAGTAACTTTATATATATACTAGTGTTATTCATGGTGTTTCTTTTTTTTACAGTCACAGTTGGCGGAGCGGTTTGTGTGATTCTTAAAACCGAGGAGTTAACCAATATGGTTCTTTCTAATGTAGCAAGTATATTGGCACTGCTATCAGGTATATTTTTTCCAGTAGATAGTTTAGGGAAAGTTGTTAGTGATTTATCGAATTTATCTCCAATGAAGTGGATTTTAAATTCAGCTTTCAATGTGATTTATGATAAGAGTTTTGAAAATTACACAATTATAATTTGGGGATTAATCTTATTATCAATAATAAGCATTATAGTTATGCATGTAAACTATAAACCAGAGGACTATATATAGGCCTAAATTCTATATTGGAAATAGAATCTGGATTTGAGAGAGAAGGATTAAGTGCTCTAAACTTTATATATTGAAAAGTTATTTTATATATCGAGAGGAGAGAAAATAAATGATAAATATTATAAAAGGAATTTTATATAGAATGATAAATAATAAATCATACCTGGTAATGCCCATTGTAATAACACCAATAATTATTGCAATTGCAATATATTTTTCAAGCAGTTTTGTTGCCAAATATAATATAGGAGTCATCGGAGATTACAGCGCTAATTTTAATAGTGATGAGGTAAATATTACAAGACTTGAAAATAAAGTACCTCTTTCAGATTTAGTGAAAAATAAGTATGAGGCAGTAATATCTTTTGAAAATGGAAAAGTGATAGTTGATACAATAAAAGGTGATAATTTTAAAAGTAAGATAGAGCGATTGGCAAATGGAGAAAGAATTACTAATGAAGATAGTGAGAAGAGGGGCGTAGTATCTAATATAGTTGGATTTATAACCATGTTTATAATTGCACTAGGAGTGTTACTCTATAGATTTTTCTTTGATGACAAAAAAGGAATTTCAAGAAGGATAATAAGCACAAATATAACTTATGTACAATATATACTAAGCCACTTTATTTCGGTGTTTTTAATGATTTTTGTTCCTACGGTCACAATAACTATATTATCTAGGGTAATACTTGATTTAGATACAAGAGTAACAAGCGTAGAACTCATATTAATAATATTTGTCTTATCACTTTTTTCTTCAGCCTTCGGTTTGTTTATGTCTACAGTTACAAAGCAAATGCAGAGTGCCAGCATGTTAGGAATGATGATAAATGTTATAACGACATTACTTTCAGGAAGTTTTTTCACTATATCTAACAACAAATTAGTGAGTTTATTCGGCAGCATTATGCCTCAAAAGCATATTTTAGAGTATACAATTTCCTTAGAGAATGGGAAGTTTAGCAATTATACTGATATAGCAAGTGTTATTTTGGTTTCAATAGTTATGATAGTAAGTTCATTCTTAATAATAAAATATAAGATGAGAAGATATAGCTTTATTTAAACAATATGGTAAAATATACACATTAGATAAACTATTAAGGGTGATGAGATGAAGAATATTCTTTATACAAGATTAATAAGACCCAAAAGTAAAATTGATAATATATTCCGAAGAAATCAAAATATACAAAATAAACTTAATGCAATAACAGAAAATAAATTAACAGTAGTTAAAGGTGGTGCTGCTGTTGGTAAAAGTACCCTTATTTCGGATTATGTTGGAGAAAAGAAAAATTATATGTGGCTTTCATTAGATGAAAAAAGTGATGATTTATCATATTTTTGGACTTATATCTTGCATGGGTTAAAAGGAAATATTGTAGATTTAAATTTCTATATCGATATGATAAATCCGTTAGTAAATAGAGAAGATATTTTTGAATTAATACTGTCTTTAATAAACGAGCTTATAATCGAAGAAGAATTATTTATAGTATTAGATGATTTTCATTATATAGAGGATAAATTTCTTATGGAAACAATTGAATATTTTATAGTCAATTCATCAGATAATGTACACTATATTTTGATTTCAAGACATGATATTAAGTTATATTTGGGAAATATCCTTATGAAAGGCGGAATAGTTAATATAAACTCAGGGGATTTCAATCTTACTTTAGAAGAAACCGAAGAGTTTATAAGAAAAACTACTAATAAAATTATTGATAGTAAGATTATTAAAGAAATATATAGAAATACAGAAGGGTGGATAGGAGCAATTAAACTCCTATTAACGGTATTAAATAATAATAAGACAATTAAAAATATACCAAAAGGAAATAAACTGTTTATAGAATATATGAATAGAGAGATTATCAATAGTTTATCACAAGATGAAATAGAGTTTTTAGTCAAAACTTCGCCATTAAGTTATTTCAATCATAGTATTTATAAGAATGTAGATAATAAAGATGCTACTGAAATAATAGAAAATTTAATTAAAAAGAACATGCTCATTATTACCATAGATGAAGAAAAAAATATATATAGATATCATAATATTTTAAGACAGTATTTAATGGAGATTTTTGATAATTATGATGAAAGTACTAAGAATGAAATAATAGGAAAACTAACATCTTCATTAATAGATGATAAAAATTATGATGATGCACTAAGCATTCTGATAAATTATAAAAAATACGAATATGCATTAAAGATAATCGAAAAAAATGCCCACAATATTGTGGCTACTAAAGTTCTTAACGAATTCCCGTTAGAATACTGTAGCAAAAGTGTAGATCTAGCGTATATATCTTTGTTTTATAGCTATCTAAATTTGGATTATGAAAGATGTATACTTATAGTAGATTCAATAGATAATAGTATAAATAATGAAATGTTAAATTGTATTAAGATATTTTCACTAGTATTAAACAATTCATTTGTAGATGATTGTTATTTTGAATTGCCAAAAGAAATTGATGAAAATCTAAATATACTTACTAAAACTATTTATTATATTTTTGCCTCTTGGGCATTAGGATTTGCTAGCGAATGTACAAAAGCATTAGAGATGATGGAATTAATAAAAAAAGCGAATAAAGAGTTAAGTAATAGTTATGTGAATTTAATATATGATTATAATAGAGTTTCTTTATTAGAGGTTATGGGTAAGTTAAATGAGAGCTTAACTGGTTATAAGGAGTTAAATGAAAGTATAAGAAATAAAAATTATAAATCTTGTTTTACCATTTTTAGGACTGTAGGATTGCCAGGCGTCTATATAAAGAAGCTTATGGATAAAGAAGCAGAAGAATTAATAAATGAAGCACAAGCAATGCTAAAGGATTTTAGTGGGAGTGCAGTTTTGGAGAATTTAGCTATTGGAATCGATTATAATCTAGCAGAAATTAAATATATTCAAGGTAAAATTGATGAATGTGAAAAAATATTAAGTGATTTTCATAAACAAGACAAGGAAAGCTATGCATATATTCAAATGTTAGCATTAAAGATTAGATTATTATCGTCAGAAGAAAGGGTAAAGAAACTAGAGTATGATGAGTTTATTAATATATATGAAAAAAAGTACAAGAATTCATTTTACTTAGATACTATACGAATAGCTTATGGGGTAGTACTTTTTGAGATTGGTAAATATGAGGAGAGTTTAAATGAATTTAATAAAATTGTATTTATTAGCAGAAAGAATGGTGTAGGATATTCTCTTGTATACTCTTTAACGTGGAAACTAATACTAATAAATAAATTTAAATCTGATAATACGAGAGAGTGTTTAAATATATTAAAAGAAGTTATTTTTTATTCAAGAGAGGAAGAGATATTTTTTCCTTTTTACGTAAATAGAAAATATTTAAAAGAAGTTATACAAAGGTTTTACCAAGAATTGCTGAAAGATAATGATAATAACAAATTTGTAAGTAAACTTTGTGATTTAATAGGAATAAAAGATAAAAATGAAGTTTTAAGTTCAAGAGAGATGGAAGTTCTTGAAGCTTTGATAAATGGATTAAGTAATAAGGAAATCGGAGAGAGGTTATTTATATCTATTTCAACAGTAAAAACTCATATAATAAATATATACTCCAAATTAGGAGTGAAAAATAGAGTGGAGGCAGTAAGTAAGGGAAGAAAAGTTTTTAGTGAAAAATATAAAAGTAAATTATAGATTATTTTGTCGTAATATGTTATAATTGTTCTGTAAATGATATTAACATATCCCTTTAAGTTGGTATCCTCATAATCTTTTTTTATTAGGCAGTCATTAATTTGGCTGCTTTTTATAGTTGTATTCAGATAATGTTAAGATTAAGTGAGTATAATAATGATTGTAAAAAAAATTTTTTCATTATTCTTCTTAAATATAATAAAAGATGTAATCGATTGGTTGCATATTGTTTTTTATTTTAAAACATATGTTATAAGCATCAATATATAAAAATATAAACGATAAAAAATAGTACTCTGAATCTACAGAGTACTATTTTTGAAGTCCATTATCGATGTAATATTTATGCGGCGTTGCTAAATAGTTAATTCTTTAATGTCATCTTCATATAAAGTCTCTTTTTCCAATAAATTTAGGGCTATCTTATCAAGTAGATGTCTATTTTCTCTTAAGAGTTCCAAGGTTTCATCATATAGTGTATTTACAAGCATTTTACATTCTTCAATAACAGGATTTCCGTAACTACTATAAAGAGAACCAACACTTGAAAGTTTTATTAGACCTAGGGTTTCGCCCATACCATACTCGGTAATCATTTTTAAAGCAATATCAGTGGTTTGGGAAATATCACCTTCTGCTCCAGTAGAGATTTTGTCCTTACCAAATATTATTTCTTCGGCAGCTCTACCACCAAGTGAAACCTTAATTTTGTTTTTTAGGTAATCAACTCTATGATAGCTTCTATCTTCAGGAATAGTTAGAGTATACCCACCAGCGCCTTTGGTAGTTGGAATTATTGTTATTTTTGAAACTTTATCGTTTGGAAGCAGCAGTAAGCTAACTATTCCATGCCCTGCTTCATGGTATGAAGTAAGTAGCTTGTCTTCTTCCTTTAAATAGCTTCTTTCTTTTTTTTCATGACCAGCTAAAGTTATTGAATATGCTGATTCAATATGAGCTGAGGTGATACAATTGCTATTATCTTTTGCGGCTAAAATTGCACTTTCGTTCACTAAGCTTTCTAATTTTGCACCAGAGAAGTAAGTAGTTTTCTTTGCAATATCTTTTACATCAAGATTCGCATGAGGTTTATTTTTTAAATGTAAAGATATAATTTTTTCTCTAGCATTAACATCTGGCAATGATACTTCTATATGTCTATCAAATCTGCCAGGCCTTAAAAGTGCTTTATCCAGCATGTCCAATCTATTTGTAGCAGCAATTACTACAATACCTTCTTCTTGTCCAAAACCAGACATTTCAGTTAGTAGAGCATTTAGAGTTTGATCTCTTTCACCATTACTAGAACCATTTTTATCATTACTTCTAGCTTTACCTATTGCGTCAATCTCATCTATGAAGATAACAGCTTTTCCATGAGATTTTGCTTTTTTAAATAAATTTCTTACCCTTGCGGCACCAACACCAACGTAAACTTGTACGAAGTCAGAACCACTAAGTGCATAAAAGGGAACACCTGCTTCACCAGCAACAGCTTTAGCAAGCAATGTTTTACCTGTACCAGGATCCCCATAAAGAATAACTCCTTTTGGCATTCTCGCACCATACTTTTGATATTTCTCAGGATTTATAAGAAAATCTACAATATCCATTAAACTTTCTTTAGCTTCTTCATTTCCAGCCACTGCATCAAAGTCTAAAGCAGCTTTTTTATTCTTGCTAAAATCCTCCATGTCCATTGATGTTATGGATGAATTGTTTCTAGCCTTTAATACAACGATAGCCAATATTGAAATAAGTGATATTGCAAAAACAACTGAAGGAATAGACTTTGATAGTGGTGGTGTGGACTCATCCTTAATTTCTACTCCTTTTAATAATAAGGTTTCCTTTATAGTATCAGTATAAGGATTATCCGTGGAATATTCATCCCCATCACTAAGTATTATTTTCATTTTTGGAGACTTATCCATTATTACTGTAGATATTTTATCGGAATTTAAATCTTCTTTAAATATAGAATAACTTTTATTAACCACTTTATCATTAAACGATGTCATTATTATGAAAATTAGTGATATTGTCGCAGTGATTATTGGAAATATAATATAATATTTTTTTATCTTATTCATTAAGTACCTCCATTTTTTAAAAGATTACTTAAGGCAACTGTGTTTTATATTTAATAAACATGCCTAATATTGATTATACAGATTAAAATCAAGAAGTCTAATTACTTTTGAGGTTTTTACCAATGTAATTTATGGAGAATTAATAAAAAATCTCATTTTTATATTACTATTACTACATAAGTGAATACCCCTTAGATAGATGGAAATTATCTTTCGTGAGCATTATGAACTATATATGAAGATACTAAATATATAGCTTGGCAAATACTACCTGAAGATAATAGATGTATATGTAACTGTCGAAAAAATCAAAATAATTATAATAGAAATATAGAAAAAATAGAAAAATAGATATATAATGTGTATAAATGTCGATTGATTTACAAATTTGTTTTGTTAATAGTAATTTGTGGAATGGGATGATAAATTATGGAGTTTAATAATAATTTCCTGATTGATGAGTTGCAACGAGTGGGAAAAGTTGGAATTTTCAATTATGATATAAAAAATGATGTTATGACTATCTCAGATATTACTTGCGAATTGCTTGGTATTAGCAATGAGTATATGAGAAATAAAAGAGATTGGTTAAATATTGTTCACTTAAGTCAGAGAGAAGAATTTCATTTGTATTTTGAAGAAATAATTAATACTGGGAAAGATTTTAATAAAGAATATAGAATAGCACGTCAAAATGAGGAAATAGAACTATGGATAGAAGTAAAAGGAAAAGTTTATTTTGACGAACATAGTATACCAAAGATTCTTTCGGGTACTATTCACGACATTAGCGAACTAAAGAAGAGTGAAGAAAGATACAAAAAGCTTTATATGGAGTTTCAGGAAAAAGAAGCCCTTTTAGTTTCGCTAATTAACTCAATTCCAGATATGATTTATTATAAGGATATAAATGGTGTATATTTAGGATGTAATAAAGCGTTGGAAAATTTTGTAGGCATGAATCAAGAAGATATTATTGGATGTACTGATTATGATATTTTTGAAAGAGAAATTGCAGATTCTTTTAGGAAAATGGACTTGAAAATGATTCATAAAGAAGAGCATTTTATATATGAAGAATGGGTTAAATATCCGAATGGAAGACAAGTTCTTTGTAATACATTAAAAACTCCATATTATGATTCTCAAGGAAACATTTTAGGAAGTATAGGGGTAAGCAGAGATATTACGGGGATAAGTAAGAAAGAAGAGTTACAAAAAAGGATAGAAGAAAAAAGAAAAAGAGTAAATGAACTAAAAGAGGCAGATCGCATTAAAACCGAATTTTTTGTAAACATATCCCATGAATTAAGAACGCCAATAAATGTTATTTTTTCAGCTACTCAGATGGAAGAAATTATGTTGAAGAGCTATTTAAGCGACAGTGCTTCTGAGGACAATTTTAAATATGTAAAAATGATGAAACAAAATTGTTATCGACTTTTAAGATTAATTGAAAATTTAATTGATATAACAAAATTTGAAAATGGTTATTATTCATTAAATAGGAGTAATCATGATATTATTAGTTTAATTGAAGAAGTGGTATCTTCTGTAGCGGGTTATATTGAGAATAAGGACATTTCAATTATATTTGATACTGATGTAGAAGAAAAAATTATTGCATTAGATCCAGAAAAAATAGAGAGAATTATATTAAATTTGTTATCAAATTCAGTGAAGTTTACACCATCAGGCGGTAGTATAAGTGTAAAAATACAGGATCACAAAGATAATGTTTGTATAAAGATAAAAGATACTGGAAGTGGAATTCCAGAGGATAAATTAGAATCTATATTTGATCGTTTTGTACAAGTAGATAAATCTCTTAATAGAAGTCATGAAGGTAGTGGAATAGGTCTTTCTATTGTTAAATCCTTAGTTGAACAACATGGAGGAAAAATATTTGTAAAAAGCAAAGAATCACAAGGGACCGAATTTATTCTACATCTTCCATGCGAACTAGTTGAAAGCATATATTGTAAGAAAATTACTTCAGTAAATCAAATAGGTAAAAGCTCAATTGAAAAGGTAAATATCGAATTTTCAGATATATTATAGTTGAATAATAAATATGTTGAATTAAAAAATTCAATTGCAACACGTCAGGGCTTTTTGACCTTTCAGAAAAAAATAGTATAGAAAAGATAAGAGTCACATAAGATCTATTTCTGATTAAGTTATATGATTAATGGGAGTATAATTTAATGTTAGTTTATAATATATTGATTTATATATATTAAGTATATTATAGTAATAATAACCAATAAAAGAAGTAGATAGGGGGCAATTATTATGATATTTACGCAGGAACAAATTGATATTTACTTAAGTAAAATTAAGTACAAGCATAAGATTGAATTGAACGGAAAAACACTTGAACAATTACAAATTTCGCATTTGAAGAATATTCCATATGAAAATCTAGATATTTTAAATGGTGTACCAATATATCTTACTCCTGAGGCTTTGTTTAAAAAGTTGATTTTAAGTAGTAGAGGAGGGTATTGCTTCGAATTAAACGGTCTATATAGTAATCTCTTAAAGAGCCTTGGATTTGATGTGACTAATTTAGCTGGACGTTTTATTGATGATGACACTTCAATTCAAATGCGAAGACATAGGATACTTAAGGTTAAAACAAATGATGGAATATACATATGTGATGTAGGAGTGAGAAGCGAATCTCCAAGAATTGCTTTAAAACAAGTACATGGTTTAATACAAAACGATGGTGTAAGTGAATATAAGTTTGAGGAAGATGATTTTTATGGTCATATTCTCTGGCAAAAGGAACGGGGAAAGAGTTGGAAAAAGGTTTATGGTTTTACTGATGAACCTCAACAAGATATAGATTACATAATGCCATCTTTCTTTTGTGAAAAACATCCAGATTCTCCTTTTGTGAATATTAGAAAGATCTCAATATTTACTGATTCAGTAAATATCAACCTTGTAGGAGATACATTAAAGTTCTATGAGAATGCAAAAGTAACTAAAAGAGTTGATCTTCAGGATGAAAATGAAATACGTGAAACTCTTGATAAGTATTTTGGAATCCGCTTAAATAATTAATAAAAGAGGTATTTCAAAATAAGAAACCATTTGAAATACCTCTTTCATTAAATTTAAGATGTACAATTGCCTTGGTTATTTAACAGATAAAAGCTAAAAATCTAAATTACAATTTAAAAAGTTGTACTTAGTTTTCATTTTTTTTGAATGCGAAAAATTTCATTAGTATAAAAGTTATTGGAACACCTATAATTGCAGCTAGCAAGAAAGCAATGAGTTTGTTTAATCCAAATATATTAAATACTATAACTACAACTATATTTTGAATTATGAAATTTGGGATATATGATATAGCAAACTTTATAAATTTACTAAAATTCAATTTTTCCTTAAATGTTATTAGACTATTTAAGAGATAGGATATAAACAATCCAGAAATATACCCAACTATAAATGCAATATTTTCATTTAAGAAACTTGCATATATACAAGAAAAGATAGTTCCATTAAAGGTATTTACAACACCTATGATTAAAAAAGTAATAAATTCTTTTGTAAAGAAAGTATTTTTAAATTTTTGAACAGTATTATCCATAATACCTCCTACAAATTACTATTCTCTTTTGAAATTAATTTATCAGAAATAATGAATCTTGGTCTTTGTTTAGTTTCATTATATATCTTCCCAATATATTCGCCAATTACTCCAAGAGATAAAAGCTGAATTCCACCAATAAGCCAAATAGAAAGCGTAAGAGAAGTCCAACCAGTTACAGTCTTTCCGAAAAATTTAACCAAAAAAGTGTAAGCTAAAGCTATAAAACTGAAGAAGAAAATGAGAAAACCAAGTCCAGTGATTATTCTTATAGGCTTAATGCTAAGTGATGTAATTCCATCTAAAGCAAAAGTAATCATTTTTTTTAAGGGATATTTAGATTCGCCAGCAAATCTTTCGTGGCGTTCATATTCAACTATTGAAGATTTATATCCAACCAAAGGAACTATTCCTCTTAAGAATAAATTAACTTCTTTAAATTCACTTAATCCCTCTAAAGCACGTTTACTCATAAGACGATAGTCTGCATGATTATAAACCATATCTACTCCAAGAGTACTCATTAATTTATAAAATGTCAAGGCAGTTGTTCTTTTAAAAAATGTATCTGTTTCTCTAGAAGATCTTACTCCATAGACTACATCACTTCCGCTATAATATTGTTCCACAAATTTATCTATAACATCTACGTCATCTTGTAAATCTGCATCTAATGATATAGTGACATCAGCAATTTCCTTAGCTGTCATTAAGCCAGCTAGTAAAGCATTTTGATGACCTCTATTTCTTGAAAGATTAATACCAGAGAAAATATCATTTTGCTTATGAAGTTCTTTTATAATACTCCAAGTATTATCTTTCGAACCATCATTAACAAATAATATCTTGCTATCCTTAGAAATAAGTTCATCTTCTACCATATTGTTAATTTTTACTAATAGTTTTTTAGCCGTTACATGTAAAACCTCTTCTTCGTTATAACAAGGGATTACAAGATATAAAATATCTTTCATAAAATCATCTCCAATTGATTCCAAATAAAATTTATTATAAAGCTGTAAAGTTACATTTTTGTTACAAAACTTTCTAAAATGTTAAGATTAATTTGCGATTACACTTTATCCTTTCTCATAAATAATATAAAATTAGAATGCGAGAATCCAACTTTTGATATCATTATATTTTAGGAATCTTAACAAAAGCTGAATTAATAATTAATTTGGATATCTATATAATGTGATGAGCCAGTTTAATGCAAAGGTAGGAAATATTCTAATATAAATAAAATAGAATAAATAATAAATCTAAGAGATATGCACGATTTAGTAATAATCTCTTAGATTTATTTGTATGATTTAATTATTTGCATTTATGTGAATTATATATTAGCAGATGATTTTCTCTGATTTTTACGACTGTTAGATGGAAATCTAAGTTGTGAAATAACTATTCCGCTAAGGATAAGAATGCAGCCTACATATCCTCTATAACTCATAACTTCATTAAGTATAAGTGCACCGCCTAATGCGCCAAACACTGATTCCATGCTTAGAATAATCGCTGCATGGGATGGTTTAGCATGCTTCTGAGCTACCACTTGCAAGGTATAGGCTACACCTGCTGATAAAAGTCCACCATAAAGTATGGGAATTAAAGCGGCTGATATTCCAGCTAGGGTGATATTCTCAACAAATAATGCTGTGATTAAACTTAACATAGAACTTGTTGCAAACTGAGTACATGATAATTTTAAAGGATCTATTTTATTAGAAAAATGATCTATTGCTAAAATATGAATAGCCCAAAAAAGTGAACCTATAACTTCAAGTAAATCTCCATAACTTATACTGAAATTTTCATTAATACTTAAAAGATAAAGACCTATAACAGCAAGTCCAACTCCAATCCATGAATTTTTTCCGATTTTATGTTTTAGAAATAATCCTATAATAGGAACGATAACTACATAAAGCCCTGTAATGAAACTTGCTTTTCCGGCAGTTGTATAAATAAGTCCAGTTTGCTGAATACTTGATCCAGCATAAAGAATCGTGCCGACTATTATTCCGGGTAATATTATTTTTGAGTTATTTGTACCATTATTATCTTTAGGATTTTCGCTAATAGACATTTTAATATTAATAGTATCCTTCTTTTTTTTATCTAGATAAATTATCAAAGGGATCAAAGAAAGACTTCCAAGGGCAAATCTTATTCCGTTAAAGGTAAAGGTACCTACAAATTGAGAACCAACTCTTTGAGCAACAAATGCAAATCCCCAAATAGCTGCAGTAAGAAGCAATAGTAAATTAGCTCGTAGTCTTTTGTTATTCAGTTAAATCATCTCCTTTTAAACTATTTGTCATAATTTTATTTGACTTACTAAGATCTTTATAAGCGAACGATAGCGATAAATTATTAAAAGTTCTTAACTTTTATAACTTTGATTAATTATGTAGTCATATAATTGCTAAGCTATTTGTAAAAAATCTGATAAACTATATAGACGAATATAAAAATTATATCATAGTTATATTAATTAGAAATTATTTATAATATAAATTTGAATAAGATGTTTATGATCATAATTCTTGTTCAATATAATTACCTCCAATAAATTTAGAGGAACCCACTTTCAAATAAATTATATCCATAGTATCAAAATATAGTGCAAGACTAACTTCGTGTAAGATGAATTTACTCTTGCAATCACGAATTTAGTTTTTCTTTTTAGGAAACTTTTTCATTTTATATCTTGACTTAGAGTTAACTTTAAGATTTATAATGAAAACGAATAAACTTTAGATGAAAGTAAAGTGATTATGGAGGTATTTAAAAATGGAAAAATCAAAAGTATATTTTACAAATATGCAGACAACAGCTAAAGAAAATTTATTGCAGAAATTAAATCGTCTAATCAAGACAGCAGGAATTAATCAAATTGATTTTGAGAAAAAATATGCAGCTATTAAAATTCATTTTGGTGAACCAGGTAACTTAGCATATTTGAGACCAAATTATGCTAAAGTAGTAGCAGACGTTGTTAAAGAATTAGGTGGAAATCCTTTTCTAACAGACTGCAATACTTTATATGTTGGTGGAAGAAAGAATGCGCTAGATCATCTTAATTCAGCTTATACAAATGGATTTAGTCCTTTCTCAACGGGATGTCATATATTGATTGGTGATGGACTAAAAGGAACAGATGAAGTTTTAGTTCCTGTTGTTGGAGGAGAATATGTGAAAGAAGCTAAAATAGGACATGCTATTATGGATGCTGATATATTTATTTCTCTTAACCATTTTAAAGGTCATGAGGCAACAGGATTTGGTGGAGCACTCAAAAATATAGGAATGGGCTGTGGCTCTAGAGCAGGAAAAATGGAGATGCATAGTAGTGGAAAACCTCATGTTTATAAAGATAACTGTGTTGGTTGTAGTATGTGCGCTAAGATATGTGCTCATACTGCCATTAGTATAACTGATAAAAAAGCATTCATTGATCACAATAAATGTGTTGGATGTGGGAGATGCATAGGTGTTTGTCCAATGGACGCGGTTATGCCGGCATCTGATGAATCGAATGACATTTTAAACAAAAAAATAGCGGAATATTCTTGGGCTGTATTAAATGGACGTCCTAATTTTCACATTAGCTTAGTAATCGATGTTTCTCCATATTGTGATTGTCATGCAGAAAACGATGTGCCTATAGTACCTGATGTAGGTATGTTTGCATCTTTTGATCCAGTTGCGCTAGATATTGCTTGTGCAGATGCTGTGAATAGACAACCTGTTATGGCAGGAAGTTTGCTAGAAAAGAACGGATGTAAACATCATGATCATTTTACTGATGTTAGCCCTGAAACAGATTGGAAAGTTGCTATTGATTATGCAGTAAAAATGGGTCTTGGACATAAGGAATACGAATTAATTACAATATAATGTTATTAATTTATTGTAACTAATTATAAATTTAGAGAATAGGGAATTATAAAATTATAAAGTTGAAAAATAAATCAAAATATCGTAATATAGTTAACCCAACTACAATTTAGACTTATGAAATAATCCACCGAAAGCAGACACATTATTGTTTCGCAGGACTATGAAAATCTCGCTGAAAGAGCTAAATTGCAGGTTGTACCACTAATGCTTGCTCCCAATTTCATTGTGACAAGCATTAATGGAACAACCTACAATTAAGCTCTTTTAACAGCTCATTTTCAAATGCCTGCTGCATAAAAATGTGTCAACTTTCTGGTATGGTATTTATTTCAAAGTATAAATCAAACTTTTAGTTGGGATATCTATACAAGGGTTCCTAAATGAGATTCAAACTTATGAAATTTAAAAACCACTTATATCTCTAAATTGAAATTACGGATGTGTATTGTTATCAGTATGGAACCCTTGCATAAACAAAATTAATAGCAATTTTTTAAAACTCTAAAATTCAAAGCAAAGATAGCTTAAATTTCCTAATTCGTAACTTCTAAAGATAACTCTCGGAATTAATAGTGAACTGCTCCCTAATGCTATAAATAATGGAACTAAATGATCCGGAGTTGGAACAGCTAAATTTGCATAAGGAGCATTATCGCTATAGTTATAAAGTGAAATAAAATCATTTTCTTTTATTCTATTAATTAACCAATCATCAAATTCTTCAGCCCAGGAATCAATGCTTACTGCATCAAAATCAACCAATCTTAAATTATGAACTGTATTTCCACTTCCAATAACTAAAATATCATCATTACCGAAAGTTTTAAGAGCATCCCCAATTTTAATTTGTTCCTGAATTGATAAATTAGAATTTATTGAAACTTGAACAATAGGAACATCAGCTTTAGGATAAAGATGCTTTAAAATAGTCCAAGCGCCATGATCCAATCCTCTAGATATATCTTTATTAACTTTTATTCCTTGATTAGTCAATTTTTCTTCAACTTTTGATGCGATCTCAGTAGATCCTTTTGCAGGATATTTAATTTGATAAAGTTCCTCTGGAAATCCATAGAAGTCGTACATTGTATCGTAAACAGAATCAATTGATGAAATAGTAAGTGTTTCATTGTCCCAATGTGAAGTAAAGATAACAATAGCTTTTGGATTAAATTTAGTTCCAAGTTTATTTAAAAATTCAGTATAATCATCTTCTTCAATCGCCATCATTGGAGAACCATGAGCTAAAAATAATGGTTTAACCATATAATAAAATCCTCCTTTTTTAAATAGATTATTATTCATACTACTTATATTGTTACTGTCTAGCTTTCTTTATATTCTAAAAAAAAATAATATTATTCGAAATTTAAAAAATAAAGTGAATCTTTATTGAATATCTTTTATAGCTGGTAAATAACGGCTGATAAGAAACTTGGCTAAACCAGGTAGTATATGTTTGTTTTGAATAGTAAAAACGAGTCATAATAACAAGGAGATGGTAATCTATTGCATTTTTATTAATTGAAAGGATTTGCTAGAGTTGCTATAATATTGTTTGATTAAAATAGCTACATACTAAATAAATCTTAGTTTATAAAAAGTATATAATAATTGACAAAATGTTATAGGAGGAAAGATGAATTCTAATTATAAAGTGAAACAAGTAACAAAATTGCATGAAAGCTGCAATAAATGCGGGCTTCCTAAAATAAATTGTGTTTGCAATATAGTCCCTGAAGTTAAAACAAAAGCTAAAATATGGATACTTTCAACAGAGAAGGAGTTCTATAGGCCTTCGAATACTGCTAGAATTTTAAAATTAGTTAACCCGGAATCTACGGAGATAATTCTATGGGAAAGAACAATAAGTCCTACAGAGTTAATTAAAAACATAGAGGATGAACTTTATGATGTATATCTTGTTTTTCCGGAAGAAAATGAAAATATACAAAATGAAAACTTTGAATGTAGAATTTCTAATAGGACTCCAGCGTTTATTATTCTTGATGGTACATGGAAAGAAGCTAAAAAAATATTAAGGAAAAGTGATTACATAAAAGATATTCCTAAGATTACTTTAAATCCTAATTATAAATCAGAGTATACTTTGCGAAGAGGCATAGAAGATGGAAACTTATGCACTATTGAAGCTGCAATTGAGGTGTTAAAGTTAACTAATGATTTAGAAAGTGCTAAAATTATAAAAGAGGCTTTTCATCTATTTTTAAGTAGTTTTACTGCTGGATTATATTCAAGTGGAATGAAGAGATAAAATAATTAAAGACTTTCTAAAAAATAGTTTAATGCCATTCATAGAAAGTCTGATTGTTTTAACATGTAATAAATAAATTATCATATTTTTTAATCAGTTATTTATTTAAACATATAATTTGCCTAAAAATATAAGACATGTGTGTAATTTTATTTCAATGTGAAATCTATAATTATTTAATTACATTAACTTCAATTGTTTGTTTTAATTCTTTTACTTTTGTTAATGGTTCAGTAGGATAGCCAATTGCTAGAGCGGCAGCAGGTACAAAACCATCTGGCAGATTAAGTTTCTTTAATAATTCAGTATTAGCAGAAATAGCAAATAAAAATCCTAGTAAATATACACTACCAAGACCAAAATCAGTAGCGGCTAGTGCCATGTTTTCAACTATGCATGCTGCATTAGCAACTTCAACAGCAGGAGCTTTTTCATTTTGTTTTCCAGAAACAACGACAAGGGTAGGTGCACCATAAAATGGATTCATATTAGGATTTTTGAATGTTTTTCTTGCTTCATTAGTAAACTTTTCTAATAAATCAGAATTTTGTATCACAGTCATATGCATTGAATTATAGGCACCCATTCCCACTGGGGCAGCACAACCAGCCTTTAGTATTATATCTAAAGATTCATCACTTATTTGTTCAGGTTTATAACTTCTTGTAGATTTACGCATCGCAATAGCTTTCATTAATTCCATTGTTAAAATCTCCTTTTCATAAGCATTTACTCAAATTATTAAACTTGGTATAATTATTATACTTACTTATTTTTTGTGGGGCAAGTACTCAGAATTTAATGATTAAGTATTATTTTTCATACCATGGAGGAATTGAAATGGCGACGAAGCAAGAATTAGAACAGTATTTAGACGAACTTAGATCGTGCAATAATGAAAACTATGAAGGGAACACAGAATGTCCAGTAAAATATACCCTTGAAGTTATAGGAGGAAAGTGGAAGTTACGCATATTAGTGAAATTGTTAAAAAATGATGTAGTACGCTTCAATGAATTAAAGAGGGAAATTCCAGGAATAACAAATACAATGCTTTCTAATTCCCTACGTGAACTTGAGAAAGATCAATTAATTATTAGAAATCAGTATAATGAGATGCCATTAAGAGTTGAATATGAGTTGACTAATAAAGGAAAAAGTTTATTGCCATTGCTATATGAACTATATAATTGGGGAAGAAGTCAAGTAGAATCTAATATATAAGAGGATGGAATTGGCTAGATGAAAGTGTTAATTCAAATATATTGATTAACGCTTTCACTTATTTATTTGCAATCAAGAGTTCATAGCTTAGATTTATTTTTATAATAAACAAATTAAATCTTCTTTACTTAATTTAATATAAACAATGAAAAAATATCGTTATTATGGTATAATTAGTCGAATATGTACTAAATAAAAGATATGGGTTAAAATGTTAATGATGTCATTAATATAAAATATCAAGGATATCATTGACAAAGGAGAAGTGTTTTAAAATGAGAATAAAATATAAGCTTATGATAAGCTATTTGATTTTAATTGTTTTTTCGGTAAGTGTGATTGGATCTTTAATTGCGCAGAAATCGAACAAGGCCATCTTAAATGAAGTTAATGAAAAAAGTCAACGCTTAACAGAATCAATTATTACAACTTTGAGTGTTAGAAATGATCTGCTCACAGAAAAATCCTATGGTGATTTAAACTTTGCAGAAACAATGTTAAATGATTTAACAGATTTAAGGGTGAATTATAATGAAAATATAAAAGTTGGAGAGTTTAATTTACCGGTTTTATATTCTGGAAAACAAAGATTATCTTTAGATAATACGATAGTTGATAAACTTAAACAGTCAACGGGAACAGCTACAACTATTTTTTTGTTACATGATAATAAACTTATACGGGTTTCTAGTACAATTTTCAAGGGTAACAAAAGAGTGATAGGGACATACATTACAAGTGATTCAACGGCTTATAAAAAGATAATTAGTGGTGAGGAATATACTGGTGATATTGTAATAGAAGATACAGGATATGTGACAAGAATGAAGCCTTTGTTAGATAAAGATAAGAAAATAATAGGGGCAATAGGTTTAGGAAATAAAATTATTAATGATTACTTAGAGAAAACGCTTAGTAGCATTAAATTGGGGAAGACCGGATATGCGTATATATTAGATTCTGAAGGTAATGTAATAATTCATCCATATGAAGGCGGAAAGAATGTAAGTGATTATGATTTTGTCAAAAAGATGCATGATGCAAAGGAGGGAGCAATTGAATATACTTATAATGGAGTTAAGAAGGTTGGCTATTATAAATATTTCGAAGCCTGGCATTGGTATATAGTTACTACAGCTGACTATGATGAATTAAATTCAGCATCCAAGTCGATTTTGACAACAACAATAATTACTGCTTTAATAATAATTCTTTTTGGAGGAATCATTGCGTTATTTTTGACAAATACATTAGTTAGTCCAATCAATAAGTTGAAATCTTGTATGGAGAGGGTTGGAAAAGGTGATTTGACAGTTCGATGTGACATAGATAGCAGGGATGAAATAGGAATACTTGCAAATAGTTTTAATAATATGTTGTCAGAAAATCAAAGGCTTTTAGAAGAAACATTGCAATATGATAAGTTAAAAACAGAATTTATTGCTAATATGTCTCATGAATTAAGAACCCCTTTGAATATTATCTTTTCTACTGCTCAATTATTTAATGTATTTACAAGTAAAGGTGAAGATCTAAATACTGAAAAAATAAGAAATTATACAAGTAGCATAAAACAGAACTGCTATAGATTATTAAGATTAGTAAATAATTTAATTGATATGACAAAGATAGATTCAGGTTTTATGAAACTAGAGTTAAGAAATGAAAATATAGTAGAAGTTGCTGAAGAAATAACTCAATCAACTGCTGAATATGTACGATCAATGTCAAGAACGATTATATTCGATACAGATGAAGAAGAAAAAATTATGGCTTTTGATGCGGAAAAGCTTGAGAGAATTTTGTTAAATTTAATTTCTAATGCTACTAAATTTACTAAATCGGGAGATGAAATTATTGTTGCCATTTACGATGAAAATGACCATGTTATCATTTCAGTAAAAGACACAGGACGAGGAATTAAGGAAGAGAAATTATCACAACTTTTCCAAAGATTTAAACAAATAGACCCATTGTTAAATAGAAGCCATGAAGGAAGCGGGATAGGATTATCAATAGTAAAAGCCTTAGTTGAGATGCATGAAGGAACAATTGAGGTAAAAAGTAAGTATGGGGAAGGCACAGAGTTTATAATTTCTCTTCCAGCTAAAGTTATTTCTGAGAATTATGAAGTAAAAGCTAAAAGCGATTCTACAAATCAATCTAATGTGGAAAATATTAATATTGAATTTTCCGATATTTACACGTAATGAAAAGAGCAAGACTAGGATTAAAAATATATTTTAAGAGTATAAATATATAAATGCAAGGAAAAAACATCTATTTTAGGATAGATGTTTTATTTTATAATAAGTAAATTTATTATTCGACCTATTTTACTATTTAAAGTTATATGATGAATTTGATTAAGACATACTTTCAAATATCTTTGGAACATTTAAAATTCCATACCCCCAAAATGGATTTGGTGTAATGTCTCCACTTCTAGCTATTGCACCTCTAGCTAGGTAAGATTTAATGGTTTGTGCATACATATTTGGTTCATTTCCATTTACTATTCCCCATTGAAACAGCATAGCACAAACTCCAGAAACAACCGCAGCAGCTACACTAGTGCCATTAACAATGGCAGTCTTATTTCCAGGCGCTACTGTTAATGCGTTTACCCCACCTGCTGCAACATCTATTCTATCAATATAGGATTCTAAAAAAGACATACCCGAATAATCAACAAGATTATTGTTATTTTGATTATAGGCCGCTATAGTTATTGCATAAATTGAATTGCCAGGATTAGTTATGGTGCCAAAGGGATCAGGAAAGCTAAATTGGGTGCTTCCAACAGTTATACCTCGCTGAGGCAACCAAGCATCAAATCTGCCTCTTAATAAATAGTTTGCTTGAACTCTAAGACGCCATATTCCAGGTTGTAGGTTATAAAATCTAATTCTAATTAACTCATCACCTGTAATTTCTTCAGGAAAATAGTAGTTAACTCTAATATTGGTTTTCTCAAAAATAAAAGTATGATCAGTTGTATAATTTAATATAAGAGGTATAGTGCCTGTGCTTTCACCTGAAGGTGATACTATCTCTAGTGAGACTACATCGGGTAAACTTGCCCAAATTTGAACGCCCCATAAATTTTTTTGCTCTGGTGATACTTCAAGTTCAATAACTCCAGCACCAAGTCCTTGAACTCCAGCAATTGGAACTATTGTACCAGAGGCATGGCCTCCTGCATCTCTTTGATTGCCGGTTCCAGTAACAACAGCTATGCCGCCATTACTAGAAATAAATGCAATAAAATCTTCTAAGACACCTTCGCCTTTATGATTACCTAAGGTGCTACCTAGTGGGAAATATATAACTAACGGCTTATTTGAAGTAAGTGAATATTCATATAAATATTGAAAAGCTGCGATTATGGCTGTTATATTATATACTGGAACAGTAGTATCAGGAAATTGCAATTCAAATGAATAATCTCTTATTAACTTAACTATTACAAAATTACAATCAGGAGATACACCTCTTAGATTTGGATTTTTCCCTGCTGAACCTATGATTCCAGCCATATTTGTTCCATGACCGATTTCATCTTGACTAGGAACAATATTATAAGGGGAACTTCCTTCTCTAGATGCTCTTATAGCATCATTTATCTGATTTCTATCATAAACAATTCCAAAAGGTACAGGATCATTTGGAATTGGGTTTGTGGTTATTAAAGTTTGATCCCAAATGCTTTCAATTCTTGTCAAGCCATTTGTATCCATAAATTCTTCGTTTAAATAATCTATGCCTGAATCAATTATTGCTACATTAACTCCTGTACCAGTTAAGTTTAGCGGAGAACCTGCCTGCAAAAAACCAGCCTGAGATGCTTCGAAAGGCGAAACTTGCTGTAGGGTATAAAACTCGGCTGGAACAACATAAGATATAGATTGAATATAAGGTTCATCACCCATATTTATTTCGACATCTTTTTTTACAGATACAAGAGCAAAACTTTCATTGATTATTGTTACATAATAATCTGGGATCTTAGAAACTTCTGATAGGATATCACCTTGGTACTGAACAATATAATTATCATAATTTATATCATTAAAAATCTTTTCTGCTTGCATATTTTTTTGCATTGTATCCCCCCGAAATCATACCATAATAATTTTTTTATTTAAAATATTCCTAAAATAAATCAATTTTATTTTATTGTTATTATTTGTATAAATAATTGTGAAATGTGCATTATTAAACATACTATTTATAAGAGTAGTCAATTACCTTAATTAATAGAACCTAATTAATAATATTTATATTTACTGCAAATTATTCATTATTGATATACGGTAAAATTTAATAATGCAAGATATATGTACTACATTTGTTAACAAATTTATAGATTATAATTTTGTATAGTGGTTAATATATTACTGCTAGGCAAAATAAATTATTAAAGGAGGTAGATTGATATGGCTTCAAGAAATAGTGGAAGAAACAGAACATTAGTACCAGAAGCAAAGCAAGGATTAAACAGATTAAAAACTGAGGTTGCTTCAGAAATAGGATTAAGTAACTATGAAAGCGCAGATAAAGGAAACCTATCTTCAAGACAAAATGGTAGCGTTGGTGGAGAAATGGTAAAAAGGATGATTGAAAGCTACGAACAAGGACTTTAGAAAATAAATAAAAGTAGATGCACTGAGTAAATACTTGGTGCATTTACAATTAATAAAGATTTAATGAAAAAGATAGTTATAATGACATGACTATCTTTTTTGCTTATCTATTTTAAATAGTGGATAAAATAGATTAGGAATATTAGATAATTGTGATACTTTTTTGATGTATAAAAGAGAAAGTATTAAGTAATAGGAATGATGTGTCTAAGAATAGTATTTAAAAATCATATTAATTAAACTTACAAATTGTGGTATAATTGTTTTGTAAATCCAATGAATAAAGGAGAAAAATCGTGAGTAATAAGTCAATCTCAGCAATTATCATAATTATTATAACTTCTTTTACATTGACTTCATGCAATAATGTAACTGATCCATATAGCCATGAGAATAATATCAAATTTTTTGAGGAAACAACTCCATACAGTAAAGAGGAGAATAATGAGTACAACTATAAAATAACAAATGATAAACTATCAATTAATAGTAAAAGTAATAATTTAAATATAAAAAAAAGTAATACTAGTGAAATTAAAATAAGTATGAAAAAAATTGTTGGTGGAAAAAACGAAGATAAATTACAAGAGGCATTAAATGATATTCAGTGTTCCTATGAGAATAATACTATACAAATTGGTCCTATCAAAGATGACTCATCAATTATAAACTCAAATTTTGTTGAAACCATTATAAATATTCCTGAAAGTATTACATCTCTAGAAATAATAAGTAGTGTTGGAGATGTTAGTTTAGAAGGAGATTATAATACTTTAAAAGTTCACTCAAACATTGGAGATTTTTCATATAAGGGAATATTAAAAGAAGGAAGTGTTGACTCTATTACTGGGGAAGTTAAAATGAATTTAATGCAGCTTGAAAATAGCTATAAATATGATATTGACGGAAAGATTGGGGATATCAATATTAAATTACCTAAGAATGGTTCAATTTGTTTAACTGGAGCAGCTTCAAAAAAAGCTAAGATAGGAAAGGAGATTTATGTTAATGAGACAGGAGCAGTATTTAATATAAACAAAACTATATCAGAGGTAGAAATAGATAATTAGAATTATTTTTATTAGACAACTTCTAGAGGAATTGTAGCATAGTAAAAATTCTTAAAAATTATTAAGAATTACGTTTGGAAATATATGCTATAATTAATAAGTAGATTATTAATTAAGTTGATAAATAAAATTGAGGACTTTAGATTTATATATCATTGGGAGGATATAATTATGGCAAGTATATTAAATGATGAGGAAGTATTATGTTCGATTAATTCTTATAGGAATATTAAGATTGCTACAAAGATGGGAAATATTCTTACAAATGTGATTACAGGAGGGATAGCAGGTGGAGTAGTGAATGATTTTAAATTAAGCCTTACTCCTGATAATTTATATATCCAAGCTATTGAATATGCGGCTTGGGGAGGGTTGCCTGAAGTATTATATACAAATAAAATACCAAGAGAAGATATAAAAAATTTTAAGGTGAAAAATGAAGAGAATAAGGAATTTATAACTATAATTATAGTTAATGATGAAGAGTTGAATTTTATAAGAGATAATGAGCAGAAGAATGATTTAGCCTTAATAATGGCGGCAATTATATCAGATGGCAAAAGGTAGTATAACTTCTTAAATTATTAAGTAAATAAATTTAGTGCTTGCATTATTTGCTAAAAAATACTTTAAAAAAAGTATTTTTAAATTGTATGTTCGATTATATGGTGATTCTTGAATAGAAATAAGAATCACCTTTTTTGATTTTGAGAATAGAAGATGATACTAAGGGATGTTTTATATTCAAAAAATGATTTTATGACTTTACATTATTAAAATTTATTATTAAAGGACTCTTTTTATTATAAGATAATATGTTTCAAAAAATGCACAACATTATTAACCATTACATAGATTATAATGTAAGCGATTTTAACTATGTTTCAATGATATATACCAATAGATTAAATTTCTACTTAATATTTAGAAATTAATTCTAAGGAGGTTCGTAGGAATATGACAAAAGAAGATGAAGGAAAAACAGTTAAAGTTATATCAATCGATACTATTGATGAAAGCAGAGCAATTCAAGTTGGAGATTTAGGAAAAATAGATAGTTATGAGAATGAAATGACTTGCGTATTGCTTAAAACTGGATTAGCAAAAGGAAGTATATATTGTTTAAATGAAAGTCAACTTTGTTTGTTGGAATAATAAAAAATTATAGTTTGTTATAAATAAATGCCAATGCTATAATACTAAGCATTGGCATATAATTTCAAATAAAAATCCGAAATATCGGTACTCTGATTTTGACGCCTATCTCCAGATAGGTGGGTGTCCTCACAGATGCCTCAATCGCCTTCAAAACCCAACAAGGGACTCATTTGTAGGTATATTTCTTCATCTAAATACTGAACTCCAAAAAAATAAATGTAGGTTCAAAATAAGAGCTTAACGAGTATCTCAGAATTTAAAATCAAATATAATCGTGCACTCAATGTTGACAATTAATCTACTTGCGCTACAGATCTAGTAGCTCAAACTAGGTTTATCCACGGCACTCAGAAATTATCACTTACCGCTGCTTCCTTCCGGATCTGACGGAGTTCATGAGTTTCTGTTGCATGGGACCCAATTCTCAGTACCACTTTAATCAGTCAGACCAAACAGATTAAAGTCTAAAGTGAGAATTCAATCCTGCTATAGCGGATTGCAGGTTACAGGGCACCGCTGGCTCCCCATCTAGCACGATAACTTCTTGTTCATGGCAGCTAATTTGTTGCCGTGAAGTTATAATAACATATTCATTGTATGGGTGCAATATTAATTAACGTGGTAATTTATACCCCTTCTGGATAGTACTCATAATCAGAAAGGAAACTCATTATTCACTGATTTCTATGTTGTAATATATTCTTAATTTAATGATAAAATAATTACTATACTAAACTTTTATTCTGGATAATATATTATTAAAGATAAGAGAAAGAAATTTAAAAAAGATTTATACTTTTATCTTTCGAGTAAATTATCATATTAAATATATAGGCTGGTGAGGGAGTTATGAACAAGTTTTTGATAATATTTGTAATTTGTATAGTAAATCTTATTACAATGCTCAAAAAGATATTTAGACGTAAAGTAAAAGATGAAATTAAAGTTACCATAGGTGCAAGACATAATAATAAACCATTATTTAAGAGTTCATTTATTCAAAAATGGTATGCAAAAGACTTTAGTTTAGAGAGATGGATAGAGGAACTAAGAATGTTGCAAAATGTTGGAATTGAAGAGATAATACTTCAAAGTATTGTAGATACAAAAAATAAAGAGGCTGTTTATAATACTATGCTTGAAGGTTTTGTTTCAAGTGAGAATGACATGATTAAATCTGCACTAGATGCAGCAGAGTATATCGGGATTAAGGTAAGAGTTGGCCTTGGGGAAAGTGAAGATTGGTGGGAAAAAGGTTGGTATGATTTTAAATGGTTGAGTGAGGAAGCTGATATAAATAAAAAGATAGTGAATGAAATATTTGAAAAATACGGAGACCATAAAGCGTTTGGGGGATGGTACATACCTTATGAATTTTCTGAGTTCTTCATAACGACAAAATCACAACAGATGAATCTAAATTTATTTTATAAAAGTATAACAGAAGAAATTAAAAGCAAAAGCAAGAACTTTAGTATAATGATAGCACCTTTTTTCAGCTCTAACAGGTTTAAAATTGGATCTGTAGGATTGTGGAAGAAAATAATACAAAATGTCTTAGTGGATACGAGTATTGATATAGTATCGCTACAAGATAGCATAGGTGTAGGGTATAATACTTTTGAGAATGTTTCAGCATTATTTTATTATACTAAACAGGCCACAGATGCTTTAGGCATAACTCTTTATGCAGATATAGAAACATTTGATTCAACAGAAAAAGGAAATATTCCAGTAGATCTAAAAAAAATCCTTAAACAAATGTCTGAAGTATATTGCTACGTTGATGGATTTGTTGCCTTTAGTATTAATCACTTTCAAAATAAAAACGAAGAGAATCAGATAGGTAACTACAATAATTATTTAGAATACTACAATAAAATTAAAATAGAAGAGCTATTTGAAAAAATAACTCAAAATATATGATATGTACAAATTTTCTATCAATACCTCTAATTATCTTCTGGATTAATATATAGTAAAGTATAAGAAACATTCAATTTTGGATGTTTTTTTATATGTACCCATACAATTGATATAATAATCTTAAGATGATATAATCATTACATTATTTCCATATAAAAACAAAATAATGCAAAAGGGGGGAATTGTATGGAAAATAAGAACTCTAGAATTGTTAAACTAATACAAACAGGGATACTTGCAGCACTGTGTTTTGTATCATTTACTTTTCTTTCTATAAAAATACCGGTTGGTGGAGATGCAGTTTCATTACACATTGGAAATGCTTTCTGTGTATTAGCGGCTTTACTTCTTGGAGGATGGTATGGAGGATTAGCGGGGGCTATAGGTATGACAATATCTGACTTACTAGATCCAACATATGCTATTGGAGCACCAAAAACTTTTGTTTTGAAATTATGTATAGGTTTGATAACAGGATTAATTGCTCATAAATATGCCAAGATAGATGAAAGTAATGACAAAAAGTATGTGGCAAAGTGGACCATTATTGCCTCAATTGGAGGATTGGCTTTTAATGTTGTTTTTGATCCGATTGTTGGATATTTCTACAAGCAATATATTCTTGGACAACCTCAGCAAGTTGCTGCTATATTGGCTAAGTTTAGCGTATTTGCTACTTTTATTAATGCAGTGATATCTATAATATTAGTAAATATTATTTATAATGCTATAAAACCAATATTAACTAAGTCAGGGTTATTATTACCTGTAGGAAAAAATAAACTCATGAACCAATAAAATTTTAGTAAATACTAAAAAATATGATATTAAAATAATAGGTCATTAAAATCTTAAAATGTGGATTTTAGTGACTATTTTTATACAAAAAATAAGAATTATAGACAATGTGAAAAGAATATATTATTACTCAGATATTTATCGGGAATCATATTACGATATTCTTGCTTATAAATGAAGTTTTTATATAATTATGCAGAAAATAATGATTAAGTTTTTAAAAAATGTTATAATTGGAGGAACACGTAAGAAATATTTAGAAAACTCTTGAGGTGAGATATGAAAACATTTAATACTAAATATAATGGTTATGAAACGCTAAAATCCTATATTGATGATAACGCCATAGCAAAATATGATAACATATTAGTACAAGTGTTTTCTGGAATAGGAAAGAAGGAATTTATAGAAGATTTAATCAAGAATCTAAAATTACTAATTCCGAAATGCAAAATAATTGGTGCTACTTCCTCAGGAGAAATACTTGATGGTAATATATTTGAGAATGAATGTCTAATTGCAATAACTGTATTTGAAAAAACATTAATTAAAACAATCTCAATAAATGAAAAATTAGTGGATTATCAGAAAGGGATAGAAATATCTCGTCAATTAAACTTTCCTGATGCAAAAGTCATAATATCTTTTGGTGATACTAATATTAATGGTGGAGATTTTTTAAGAGGAATAAACTCTGTAAATGAACAAGTTACAGTTGCAGGTGGAATTGCAGGAAAATGTAACTCTAATGATGAAACATATATCTTTACTGAAAATGGTGTGGTAAAAAATACAGTTGTGGCAGCAGTTTTAGAAAATAAAAATTTATATGTAAATAATAAGAGTAGTTCAAATTGTATCCCTATAGGAAAAGAACATGAAATAACATCAGTTCAAGAAAATATTCTAAAAAAAATAGATCATGGATCTGCAAAAGATTTCTATAGTACGTACTTAGGCACAAGGATAAACGAAGAAATTTCTCGAATGGGAGCTAAATTCCCATTGATGATAAAAAGAGAAAATAGATACATTAGTGTACATGTTTTAAAATGTGTTGGTGATGAAGAAATAATTATGTCATCTAAAATAGCTCTAGGCGAAAAGGTTAGAATGGGGTATGGTGATTATAGAGAAATATTACAAGGGGCAAGAGATATGTATGAAAAAATTAAAGATTGTCCTGGAGAGGCTATATTTATATACTCTTGTGACTCGAGGAAAAACTTGCTTAAAGAAATGGGTGCAAAGGAGATAGTACCAGTTAGTTCTGATATTTTATCAGTAAGTGGATTTTACACTTTCGGTGAATTTAATAAAGTAAATAATACTAATATTTTCTGTTCGGAAACAATGACAATACTAATACTTTCAGAAGATATGGATGCAAGAATTAAAATAGATAATGGAATTTATGATGAATATGGGTATTATACTAGTGAAGATTCAGCACTATATAATCTTATTAAAACTGCAGGAGAAGAACTAAATGAGTTGAATTTAAAGCTTGAAGAAAAGATTAAAGAAAAGACGGAAGAATTAGAAAAACAATATTTTATAGATACATTAACTGGATTAGAAAATAGAAATAAATTAATTAAAGATTTATCAGTGGGAAAAAATAATAAGCTTGTAATAATTGATATAAAATCATTTAATGATATAAATGATTTTTATGGAAACACAATAGGAGATGAAGTATTGAAATCATTTTCTGAATTAATTAATTTATATTGCACTCAAAATAATCTTAAAGGATATAGAATAAACTCAGATATATTCGCTATAGCAAATAATGAAGGAGTAAAAGAAGAATTTATTGAAAAGATAAAGTTATTGCAACATATAATAAATAATAAGTGCTTATTCTACGAAGAAGTTAAAATATTTATAACCGTTACAATGGGGGTTGCTTTAGAGGAAGAATCGTTATTTGAAAAAGCTGAAATGGCATTAAATTATGCAAAGAAAAACAGAAATTTTTTTCAAGAATATAAAGAAGAATTAAATATATATGAGGGGATTAAAGAAAATATAATATGGACTAAAAGAATAAGGGATGCTATATCAGAGGATAGGATTGTTCCATTTTTTCAACCAATAGTAAATAATAGCTCAGGAACAATTGAAAAATTTGAAGCTTTAATAAGAATGATAGATAAAAAAAATGGGAAGATTATATCGCCTTATTTTTTCCTGGATATTGCTAAAAAATCAGGACTTTATAAAGAGTTGACTGTTATAATGTTAGAAAAAACCTTTGAGGTTTTAAATAAAACTAATTATGAAATATCTATAAATCTTCTTTTTCAAGATATCATAAATAGTGAAATTAGAACGTTGATTATTGACAAACTTGAAAAAGCAAATGACCCTAAAAAAGTCGTATTCGAAATAGTGGAGTCAGAAGGAATTGAGAATTTTAACGAAGTAACAGAATTTATAAGGGAAATAAAAAAATATGGTTCTAAGATTGCTATTGATGATTTTGGAACAGGGTATTCAAATTTTAGCTATCTTATGAAGCTAAATGTAGATTATATAAAAATAGATGGTTCTATAATAAAAAATATTCATAAAGATAAATCAGCAGAGTTAGTTACAAAAACCATTGTTACATTTGCTAAGGAACTAGGAATAGAAACTGTTGCTGAGTTTGTATCTGATGAGGAGATATATAATAAAATAAAAGAATTAAATATAGATTATTCTCAAGGATATTATTTTTCAGAACCAAAGTATAACATTGAATAAAATAGAAAACCATGAAAACCTTAATTGTAGATTTTCATGGTTATTTTATTCATTCAATAAGTGTGAAAACTGGTTTTTAGACCATTTTTCAATTATTTTTAAGGCAGGAACAAGTTCCTTACCCTTTTCGGTAAGAAAGTATTCAACTTTTGGAGGTATTTCAGCGTATATTTGCTTAGAGATTATTTCATCACTTTCAAGTTGCTTTAACGATTCATTTAATACCTTTTGACTGACGCCGCAAGTAATTCTTTGTAATTCCAAAAATCTTTTAGGGCCATCAGATAAATGGCATAGTATTACAGCTTTCCATTTTCCCCTTATAGTTTCGAAGCCCAAATCTAACGCACATATGTACGACTTACCTTTATGTTCTATCAAAATATCATCACCTACATTATTAAATATTTTATAGTCAATTATATTATAAATATAAGAAATTTAAAATAGAATACTAAACAAAAAAATATATATAGTTGTTAAAATCATAATTCTAACTTTAAAGTAAGCTTCTAACTTTAAAGTGCCTACTTGTTACTAGCAATTCTTCCTAATATACTGTACATAGTGACAATAGTACATGCTATGAAACAAAATAAGATGAAAAGGTTAGGTGGGAAAATGAAAGTAGTTGCATTTAATGGAAGCCCTAAAAAAGAAGGGAATACATTTCACGGAATAAAAATGGTTACAGAAGAGTTAAAAAAGGAAGGTATAGAAGTTGAAATTATTCATGTTGGTAATAAGATAATAAGAGGATGTTTAGCTTGCAATGGTTGTGTAAAAAATCAAAATGAAAAGTGTGTAATTAATGACGGAGTAAATGAATGGATTCAGAAGATGAAAGAGGCTGATGGTATAATATTGGGCTCTCCGGTTCATTATTCATCATTAGGAGCTACAATGAAGGCATTTTTAGATAGGGCATTTTATGTTACAAGTGTAAATAATTCTATGTTAAGACATAAGGTTGGAGCTTCGGTTGTAGCTGTCAGACGTTCAGGCGGAGTTCCAACTTTTGAACAACTAAATAATTATATTAATTATTCTGAAATGCTTATGCCAACTTCAAACTATTGGAATGTAATTCATGGAACAGCTCCAGGTGATGTTAAAGAGGATGAAGAGGGAAAACAAATTATGAGAGTCCTTGGAAAGAATATGGCTTGGCTTATGAAACTAATTGATTTTGGGAAGGGAGAAGTTAAAGAACCAGAGAAAGAAAACAAGATATTCACAAATTTTATTAGATAAGATTTATATAGGAGAGGTGCTTTTTATATAAGTACCTCTTATTATTTTAAGAATAATAAACTCAATTATTGTAATATAACAAAGGAAAAGATGATTGTTTTTATTAGAATCATAATATTTATAGATATAAGCCGTAAAATGATTTTTGTATTTAACACGCTAGTAAATATGATTAATGTTCGTGTTTGTTAAAAAAAATAAGATTATTTTTACTTTTTTCTTGATTTTTATTTATATATAAGCTAAAATTACCTAGTAAAAAGAACTATTGATAAAAAAAACTAAATAATATTCACTTGTATAAATTCAACGATATGGGTTGAGTGTTTCTACCAAGCTGCCGTAAATTGCTATAGGGCTATAAGTGTCTGCTAAAGAATTATATTTAATGTCAAGGAGAGATAAGAATGAATTATGATGTAATAATAGTAGGTGCTGGTCCGGCAGGAATATTTACTGCGTACGAGTTAAAGAAACAAAAGCCACAAGCAAAAATACTTTTGATTGAATCAGGTAAAAGTATTGATAAAAGGCATTGCCCCAAAGATAAAACTAAAAAGTGTGTGTCATGTAAACCTTACTGTCATATTACTACAGGGTTTTCAGGCGCAGGAGCATTTTCAGATGGGAAATTATCATTAAGCTACGAAGTAGGTGGAGATTTACCAGAACTTGCAGGTGTTGAGTTAGTACAAGAATACATAAATTATGCAGATTCAATTTACCTAGACTTTGGTGCAGATACTAAGGTTGAAGGTGTTGGGAACAACGAAGCTGTTAAGGAAATAAGAAGAAAAGCTATTCAAGGTGGATTAAAATTAGTAGATTGTCCAATAAGACATTTAGGAACTGAAAAAGCTCAAGAGATATATTTGAAAATTCAAAATCATCTACTAGAAAATAGTGTTGATATTAAATTTGATACAACAGTTAAAAATCTTTTGATAAAAGATTCTGAAGTGTACGGTGTTTTAATATCAGATTCATTGACTAAGAGTAAAGATGAGGAAGTACGTTCAAATAAAGTAGTTGTAGCAACAGGAAGAAAAGGAGCTGATTGGTTAAAGGATATGTGCATTGAGCACAAGATAAACCACTGTGCAGGTCCAGTTGATATCGGTGTAAGAGTTGAGCTTAGAAATGAAGTAATGGAAAGTGTAAATAATGTACTTTATGAATCTAAACTTATAGGTCATCCAGCACCATTTAAAGATAAGGTTAGAACGTTCTGTCAAAATCCAGGTGGTTTTGTGAGTCAAGAAAATTATGATAATAATCTAGCAATAGTTAATGGTCATTCATATAAGGATAAAAAATCTGATAATACAAATTTGGCAATATTAAGTTCTCATAATTTTTCAGCTCCTTTTAATGAACCAATTGAGTATGGTCAAAAGGTTGCAGAGCTTGTTAATATGTTAGGAAACGGCAAAATATTAGTTCAACGATATGGAGATATACTAGATGGCAAGAGAACATGGGAAAAAGAATTATTTGAATCTAATGTTAGACATACGTTACCAGATGCAGAAGCAGGAGATTTAACATCAGCTATGCCATATAGAACAATGACAAACATTTTAAACTTTATACAAGCAATGGATACGGTTGTTCCAGGTTTTGCTAGTAGAGAAACATTATTATATGGTCCAGAGATCAAATTCTATAGTAATAGAATTAAGCTAGATGAAAACTTCGAAACCAATATAAAAGGATTGCATTGTTTAGGGGATTCAAGTGGTTGGACTAGAGGATTAATGATGGCGTCCGCTATGGGTGTGATTATGGGAAGAAAACTTTAAAGATTATTATATAAAGGTTTATAGATAAAAAATATATATCCAGTGTGTTTATAATGACATATGTAAGAAAAAAGCAACCTGCTTAGGGGAACAGGTTGCTTTTTAAAACTGTAAATATATTTAAATAAGGGGTAAATAATAATGCATTAACTACTTTACAATACCATTATAAAATAGAATTATGGCAGTATTATGTCAAAATAATTAACTAGATATAAATTATTAATAATATAAATGTAAAGTCAAAATGGCTCGTTTTTAGTGAAGAAAGCAATCATCTTAGTGGAAAATGATAATTGAACATGCTATAATTAAATTATTAAACTATAGATATAGAAAGACAGAGGATTGACAATTATGGAAATTAAAATTGAAATTCCAGTATTAAAAATATTAGCAATTGCATGTTCAGGGTTATTAGGATATGTCACTGGAATGATAATATACAGATAATAATCTAACAACGATACAATACATGTGGAAAATATAATTGTAACAAAATTTATAATTTCGATGAATATTAAAACATGCATATATTTTGATCAAATCATAAAAAACAGTCATTAATTTGGCTGTTTTTTGCATAAAGTCTAATTACAATAAAATAATTATATTGGGTAATGTTGAGTTGGAAAATTGAATTTTTTTATCACAAGTTGAATAATAGCAGAAGAACTTTAAAATCCTGGTATTATTAAAGATAAAAAATAAAGAGTTATATTAAGATTTAAAATAATATAACTCTTTATCTATATAATTTAATACAATCCAGCACTCATAAGCCTTTTTCTAATTTGCGGTCCAACAAGTGATGCAATTATAATTTTTATTAAATCACCAGGGATAAAAGGGAGTACGCCAACTGCTAGAGCTTTGTTGAATGTCATATGCGCTACATATGATAACCAAGCTGTTCCAAATAAGTATGTAACAGTAGTACCTATTACCATTCCTAAAAAGCCCATATAAATTTTATTAGAAAATTTATCAATAAATAGCCCGCTAATAAATGCCATAAAAATGAATCCAATTAAGTATCCACCTGTAGGACCAGCTAATTTAGGCAATCCACCAGAAAATCCTGAAAATACTGGAAGTCCAATAAGACCTAAGAGAAGGTAAACCGTATAACTAATTGTTCCTCTTCTCCTTCCCAATATGTATACTGAAAAATAGATTGCTAAATTAGTTAAAGAAATTGGCACAAGGCCAATAGGGAGTGAAAGTGGACCTAGGATACAAGTAACTGCACTCATTACTCCAATTAAAGTTAGCTGACGCGTATTGGGTTTGTTTATATTTTCCATATTTATTATCTCCTTTGTATATAGTTTATTAATGATTTTAATAATGTGTATTTCTATCTTTTTATATCAAAGCCTAGATTTGTAAGCATTATTTTATCTTGAAATGTATTGTTTCCTACAGTTGTTAACATATCTCCTGTAATTGTGGCATTGGCTCCTGAACGGAAAATTTTTGTACCTCCATCTGTAAAATAAGTTCTACCAGCCGCCATACGAATATAAGCAGTTGGATTTATGTATCGAAAAATTGCGATTGTTCTTAGTATATCTTCTTCAGGAATTCTTTCTAAGTTTTCAAATGGTGTGCCTTTAATAGGCATTAGTACGTTTATCGGTATTGAAATTACATTAAGTTCTGATAAACTTATGGCCATATCAATTCTGTCTTTCCAAGTTTCGCCCATTCCTATAATTCCACCTGAGCAAACTTTTAAACCTACCTTTTGAGCAAGTTTTATTTCTTTAATTTTATCTTCGTATGAATGAGTAGTGCATATATTATGAAAGTTATTTTTAGAAGTCTCGATGTTTGCATGATACATTGAAACTCCAGCTTCTTTTAATTTCATAAACTCTTCTTCCGTTAAAAAGCCATGAGATGCACATAAATTAATTGAACACTCTTTATTCATCATTTCATAGGATTGTACGGCTTTTTGAAAATCTTCACCGGTCAATGCCCTTCCAGCTGTAACAATAGAGTATCTATGTACGCCATTTTTCTCATTCTTTTTACAATCTTCTAAAATTATTTCTGGATCTAAAAAATTATACTCTTTAACCTCTGCCTTATGGTGGGTTGATTGGGCACAAAACTTGCAATTTTCACTGCACCTGCCGCTACGTCCGTTAATAATTGTACAAAGGTCAACTTTGTCACCACATAATTCTTTACGAATTTTATCAGAGCCTTCGCAAAGTTCTTTTAAATCAGCAGTCAATAAAAAATCTAAATTATCATTTCTATTTAATCGTCTTCCAGCTATAATTTCATCAGCTAATTTCTTCATTTTCATTCCCCCAAAAATCTAACGTAAAATTAATTTAAAATTAGTATATAATTTATTTGCAATATTGTCAACCTTCCAAATTATTATCGGTTGACAATTAGTTCGTAATAGTTAACATTCACTAAGAGAAAAAACGTAGTATTAACTAAAAAAATTATTATGAATTAGTGAATTTATTTATCCCCAAAAGGATTATCAAATATGAAAAAGTATTAATAAATTTGTGAGGAATCTTGTATGTTGAAGATTGATTCTTATCTACAATTATCGTAATATATCATATTATAGAATAGTTATAAATACTTTAAAGGATAAATCTTATGAATCAAATAAGAAATAATGATAATCATAGCTTAAGAAATCAAGATGGTACTAGGGGAAACAATAAATTAAGAGTCATTGGTAAAGGGACTGTAAGTGTAAGACCAGATGGAGCTGAGGTTATAGTTGGCGTTACAACAGAAGATAAGCAATTGGAAGTTGCACAACAGGAAAATGCTCAAACTATGCAGCAAGTTATCAATAGTATAAGAGCTGTAGGGGTGCCCCAAAGGAATATACAAACTCGAAATTATAACATTAGACCTGATTATGATTATATTAATGGTCAACAGATATTCAGAGTATATGAAGTAAGCACTAACCTTGAAGTTGCAATTAGTGATATTAATTCCGTGGGTCAAATAATTGATACAGCTGTAAGTAATGGTGCTAATTCTGTGAATGGTATTATTTTTACAATTTCAGATGAAACAGCACAATATTATGAGGCTTTAAGGAGAGCAGTTGAAGATGCTCAAAATAAGGCTAGAGTTATTGCAAATGAACTTAATGTAAATCTAGATATAATACCGATAGAGATAAATGAACAGAACGAGGAGGAAATAATGCCTGCAGTAATGACTCTTAAAAGCTCAAATGCTTCTACACCAATTGAGGCTGGAGAAAATATAATAAATGCGGATATAGAAGCTATATTTGTATATTCAAAATATTAAAAAACTAAAACACAAAATGAAAGTCAGATTATTTTATATAATTTTATCTGGCTTTTGCTTTTTAAAAATTATATGATTATATAAAGTAAAAGATAAAAATTAAATTGTTTAGGTTTAAAACGCTAAATATAACAATAAAAATCAACCTAAACATAGTCAAGGTACTTAAATTAAAGTTGAAGTTGTAATTTAAAAATACTGGAGGTAATAATTATGGCTATATTTGAAGCTTGTGTTGGAAATTATGAAGAAGCGATTTCGGCTGCAAAAAGAGGAGCAGATAGAATTGAACTTTGTGATAACTTGATGGAAGGGGGAACGACACCAAGCTATGGTACAATTAGGAAAACATTAGAAAAATTAGATATTCCTATAATGGTGATTATAAGGCCACGAGGAGGCAATTTTACATATATAAAAGACGAGATAGAAATAATGAAATATGATATACAAATGTGTAAGGATCTTGGAGTACATGGAGTTGTAATTGGAGCAATTAAAGAATCAAAAATAGATAAGGATATTATAAAAGAGTTGATTAGCCTAGCAAAACCACTAAGTATAACTTTTCATATGGCATTTGATGAAATAGAGGATAAGTATACTGCTATTGATGAATTAGTAGATCTTAAAATAGATAGAATACTTACAAAAGGTGGTGCTGAAGATGCTATATCTGGAAAGGATACTATAATAGAATTGATTAATTATGCCAATGGAAGAATCTCAATAATGCCTGGCAAGGGTGTTAATACAGATAATAGAGATTTTCTTCTTGCATATACAGGAGCAACTGAAATACACGGGAGTAAGATAATTTAAGCAGCTTAAACGTAATGTTTTGTATATAAGAAAACCAATGCTTAATAACTAAGCATTGGCATAGAATGTCTTATATATTATCCAAAATAGCGGTACTCTAATTTTGATCCCTATCCTTCGATAGGTGGGTGCCCTCACAGATGTTTAAATCGCCTTCAATGCCGTGCAAGGACTCATAAGAAAGTACATTGTCTCATCTAAATAATTGAGCTCCCGTAGTTTAAGTGTAGGTTCAAAATAAGAGCTTAACGAATATTTCAGAATTAATAAATCCATACATGGTGGTTAAACTGCACAAATAATAAACACATGTACAGATTTAAGCTAGTCCAAACCAAGATGTTACAAGGTATTACTAACTTATAATTTGGCAGGAAAATTATTAGAAAAGTATATATTTTTCAGCCGTGAAGTTATGATAACATATTTAAAATTTCTATGCAATAGATATGCCTATGGGAATTTAAACCTTAAGAATAAATTACTAGAACTCTCTAATTTGAAAACTCTACGAAGTGCTGAAAAATATTTGAATGACAAATATCTAGTGTAGAAGAGCATATATCTATTTTTGCTTGATGAGAACATTAGAAAATTAATATTAGTAAATAAAAATAAAGTATTGACAATGCAAAAAAACCAATGTATACTACACCTATAGGAAATAAGGAAAAACAAATAACTTATCAAGAGTGGTGGAGGGACTGGCCCTGTGAAACCCAGCAACCGATTTAATAAAATTTTTATGAAGATTCGGTGCTAATTCCTGCAGCTTTAGCTGATAGATAAGAGGGAGAATTTTTATGCAATGACGCACTAGAGTTTGATCTCTAGTGCTTTTATTTTTTAAAGTAAGTTTTTATAATTCTTTATTTTATTATTAAATGTAAGATAAAGAATTATTCTTTAATAATATATATGAGTATTTTGATAAGAATTATTTAGATACTAAGTTAAATTAGGGGGTTAAAGACATGCCGAAATTAAGTAACAGATTAGACTGGTTTTCTGAATCTGTAATTAGAAAAATGACAAGAATAGCAAATAAATATGGATCAATAAATCTTTCTCAAGGGTTCCCAGATTTTGATCCTCCAAAGGCAATACTTGAAGGATTAAAGGAAGTTGCAAATAAAGGACCTCATCAATATTCAGTAACTTGGGGTGCTCAAAACTTTAGAGAAAAACTTGCTTTAAAGCAAGAGAAGTTTATGGGAATTCATATTAATCCAGATGAGAACGTCCTTGTGACATGTGGAAGTACAGAAGCAATGATGTGTGCAATGATGAGTGTTTGTAATCCAGGAGACAAGGTGATAGTATTTTCACCATTTTATGAAAACTATACTGCGGATACTATTTTATCAGGAGCTGAGCCTATATATGTTGAATTAAAACCGCCAGCTTTTAATTTTGATAAAGAAGAACTAAGAAGTGCATTTAAGCAGAATCCAAAGGCGCTAATTCTTTGTAATCCATCAAATCCTACAGGGAAGGTTTTTACTAAAGAAGAGCTATTATATATAGGAAGTCTGGCAAAAGAGTATGATACTTTTGTTATTACCGATGAGGTTTATGAGCACATAATATTTAAACCTTACAAACATACTTATTTAGCGGCACTTGAAGGTATGTTTGAAAGAACAATTTCTTGCAGTTCATTGTCAAAGACTTATTCAATAACAGGATGGAGGCTTGGATACATAATTGCAAGTAAAGAAGTAATAGAGAATTGTAAAAAGGTACATGATTTTTTAACAGTAGGAGCTGCATCACCACTTCAAGAAGCAGCCATTAAAGGTTTAGAATTTAGAGATGAGTATTATGAAGAACTAAATAATACTTATGAGAAAAAAAGAAAGTTATTCTTAGATGGGTTAGATGAAATAGGGCTTAAGTATTATGAACCTCAAGGAGCCTATTATGTTATGGTCGATATATCTGAATTTGGATATGACGATGATTATAAATTTTGTGAATGGTTAGCACAAGAAATAGGAGTAGCAGCAGTACCAGGATCAAGCTTTTTTAGAGGAAATGTAAGTAATTATATAAGATTCCATTTTGCAAAGAAAGAAGAAACATTAAAAGAAGCACTTAAGAGACTTGAGAAATTGAAAGAGTATAGATAGTGAAAAATATGTAATTTTAATTAATTAATATAGTATTTAAACCAATGATAAATTCTAACAAAAATTACATTGGAAATTTAATATAATATCAGTAAAATATAGGGGGAATAAAAATGAAAATTATTAAAAAACTAGCGGCATTAATAGTATTAGGAACAATAGGAGCAAGCATAGTTGGATGCAGCAGTAGCAAAGAAACAGCAAAAACAGATAATAAAGAAGGAAATAAGAATATTCTAGTCGGAGTATGCCCAGGACCTTATGGCGATATGGTTAAAGAAGCGTTAGCATCAGCATTGAAACCTAAAGGATATACAGTTACAACTAAAGAATTTAGTGATTATATTCAACCAGATAAAGCTTTGGATAATAAGGAAATTGATGCAAACCTATTTCAACATACTGAATACTTAAAGAAATTTAGTGCAGATAATAATCTGAAGATTTCACCTGTAATTGTTGTTCCAACTTTAGGTATGGGTGTATTTTCAAATACATTAACTTCGCTAGACCAGTTGAAAGATGGGGCTAAAATAGCAATACCAAATGATGCGTCTAATTTAGCTAGAGCATTAAGACTATTAAAAGCAAATGGGGTAATTAAATTAAAGGATAATATTGATGAAACAAAAGCAACTGAAAAAGATGTTGCGGAAAATCCAAAAAATATTAAGTTTACACCAATTGAGGGAGCACAGCTTGCGAGAAGTATAGAAAGTGTTGATGCAGCGGTAGTGCCAGGTAATTTTGCATTTGCATCTAAACTTGACTATTCTAAAGCATTAACTGTTGAAAAACTAGCTGAAAATTATAAAAATGTAATTGCAGTAAGAACAGAAGACTTAGATAAAGATCTTGGGAAAGATTTAAAAGAAGCTGTAGAATCTAAAGAATTTAAAGATGCAATTGAAAATGGTAAATTCAAAGATTTCAGTAAACCAGACTGGTGGAAATAATACTGACTATAAACACATGAAATTATATACTTTTAAGTTGAATGTTAATATAGAGGTGGTGAAAACAATGATTGAATTAAAAAATATAAATATTGAATTTAAGTCAAAAGGAAGTTTAATTCATGCGGTAAAGGATGTAAATTTAACTATTAATAAGGGTGAAGTATTTGGAATTGTTGGTTTAAGTGGGGCTGGCAAAAGTACTTTGGTAAGAGTGATAAATTTATTGCAAAAACCTTCATCTGGACAAGTATTTATTAATGGAGAGGATATTACTACATTAAAAAGATCAGAGCTTAGACAAACAAGGCTTAAGATAGGTATGATATTCCAACATTTTAATTTAATAAGTGGTAAAACAATTTATGAAAATATTGAATTTGTTCTTAAAGTTAATAATTATCCTAAAGAAAAAAGAAAAGATAGGATATATGAACTTTTAGAACTTGTAAATTTAAAGGATAAAGTTGATGTATTTCCTTCCAATTTAAGTGGAGGACAGAAACAAAGAGTAGGTATTGCAAGAGCTATTGCAAATAATCCGGAAATACTGCTTTGCGATGAGGCAACCTCAGCTTTGGATTTAGAAAACACAGAAGAAATATTAAAACTTTTGAAAGATATAAAAGATAATACAGGGATTACAATAGTATTTATAACTCATGAAATGGAAGTAGCAAAGAAACTATTTAATAGAGTTGCTGTAATGAGTAATGGTGAAATAGTAGAAGTTAATGACGTTTATTCAATTTTCTCAGATCCTAAACATGAAGTGACTAAATCATTAATTAACAGAAACTCCAATTTAGTATTACCAAAAGAAGTTTTAGATTCTGTAAGCAAAGGTGAAATTATTAAGGTTTACTATAAGGGAGATAATAGCTTAAAACCAATAATTTCAGAAGCGGCTAAGAATTTTGATGTTGATATTAGCATTATTCACGGAAAAATAGATTATATTGACGGAAAACCAATAGGGATATTAATTATCAATATAACAGGAGATAAGGATGAAATAGCAAGAGCAAAGATGTATATTAAAGAAAATGTTATAAGGACAGAAAGAATAGTAAATGAATATCTGGAGGTGATTTAATTTATGGATTCAACAATTGAAATATTAAAAAATGAACTTGGTCAAGCTGTCTTGGATTCTGGAAAGATGATTGGAACAGCAATGATTATTTCATTAATAATTGGAGGGGCTTTAGGTCTTATATTATATTTAACTTCAAGCAACTTGTTTTTCAAAAACAAATTATTAAACTCAATTGCAGGATTTATTATTAATGTAATACGTTCACTTCCTTTTGTTATACTGCTAGTATTATTACTGCCGCTTACTAAGATAATAGTTGGTACAAATATTGGTCCAGAAGCCGCAACCGTTCCTATAACAATTGCAGCAATAGCTTTTTTTGCAAGGTTATCCGAAGGTGCATTTAGCGAAGTTGATAAGGGAGTAATTGAGGCAGCAATTTCATCTGGTGCTAGTTTATATCTCATTTTATTTGATGTACTAATAGTAGAAGCATTTCCGAGTTTAATAAGAGCCATCACAGTAAATTTAGTAAGTTTAATAGGCTATTCAGCTATGGCAGGAATAGTTGGTGGCGGAGGTATAGGTGACCTAGCTATTAGATATGGATACTATAGATATGAAACTGGGGTTATGATTGTAACAGTTCTAATATTATTAATTTTAGTGCAAGCTATTCAATTGATTGGAGATGCTCTGGCTACTAAGTTATCGAGAAGATAGATATTTTATAGGTATCTTAAAATGTAGGAAAGTACTAGATATAAGTTCGAATGAGATTTAAAGGAGGTAAACTCTATTAATGAAATTTGTCTTATATCTAGTTATTTTTCTAAGATTTTAAACATTAAGGGGGCAAAACAATGGAATATACAAAATTAAAAGAAATAATTGGTGATGAAGCAAGAATTGTTTTTGGAGATGAAATAGAAAAAGAATATTTAACTGATGGGTTAAATTTAGAGTATGGAAAAGCAGATGTCTTAGTATTTGCAGAGAATACTTCAGAAATTATTGAGATTATAAAATTTGCTAACGAAAAATCAATTCCGATTACACCAAGAGGGGCAGGAACTGGACTTACAGGAGCAACAATACCAAATAACAGAGGTATTATATTAGATGTGTCAAAAATGAATAAAGTACTAGAATTAGATGAAGAAAATTTTGATATTACTGTGGAACCAGGAGTATTATTAAAAGATATTCAAGCTTATGTTGAGGAAAGAGGATTATTTTACCCACCCGACCCAGGTGAAAAAGCATCGACAATTGGTGGCAATATTAGTACAAATGCTGGGGGAATGAGAGCTGTAAAATATGGAGTGACTCGTGATTATGTACGTGAATTAGAAGTAGTCACAGGAAATGGTGAGCTTATAAAAGTTGGAAGTAGAACTATTAAGAACAGTTCTGGATTAGATTTAAAGGATTTAATTATAGGATCAGAAGGAACTATAGGTATTATAACCAAAGCTACGTTAAAGCTTATACCAAAGCCTAAGAATACGGTTAATATACTTATATCATTTGATAATTTAGAAGAGGGAGTAAATTCAGTAATTAACATAATAAAGTCAGATGCCAATCCTACTGCTATAGAATTTATGGAAAAAAACATAGTAGAGAATTCAGAAAGATTCTTAGGGTTGAAATTGCCTTCAAACAGAGGGAATGCTTATCTGATACTTACGTTCGATGGAGAAGAAACAGAAATAATTACAAATTATACAAAAGCAAAAAAAGCAGCGCTAAGCAGTGGAGCATTAGATTACAAAGTATTAAGTGATACAGAAGCAATAGATACTTGGCAAATAAGGGGCGCTCTAGCTAGTTCTGTTATGGAATTTAATGAACAAGTACCAATAGATATAGTAGTGCCTATAAGTAAGACGTCAGAGTTTGTTGAATTTACAAATAAATGTGGTGAAAAACATGGGCTTCAGGTTATTTATTTTGGACATGCTGGAGATGGAAACACTCATGTTAGTATAATAAGAAATGGCTTGGAAGAAACTGAGTGGAAGAAAAAATCTCATGCGTTAGCAGAGGAATTATATAAAAAAAGCTATGAACTTAGAGGAGTACCGTCTGGTGAACATGGTATAGGATTAAATAAAAGTGAATATTATAAGAAAGTTACTGAAAAAATTAATATTGAATATATGAAAAGTATAAAAAAGATATTTGATAATAATAATATTTTAAATATAGGGAAGGTTTATAGTTAATTAAAATAAGTTTTCAGTATATATAAT